>NZ_JBWJOX010000030.1:0-556 GCF_056393195.1 Stenotrophomonas sp. Steno-C18
TTCGTCCATCTGCATCACGGTCTGGTTGACCTGCTCGATGCCGGCGCTCTGCTCCTGCGAGGCGGCGGAGATCTCGGCCATGATGTCGGTCACGCGCTGCACCGAGGCCACGATCTCGCCCATCGTGGTGCCGGCCTGGTGCACCAGCACCGAGCCTTCGCCGACCTTGTCCACCGAGTCCTCGATCAGGCCCTTGATCTCCTTGGCCGCGCTGGCCGAGCGTTGGGCCAGCGTCCGCACTTCCGAGGCGACCACGGCGAAGCCGCGGCCCTGCTCGCCGGCACGCGCGGCTTCCACCGCGGCGTTGAGCGCCAGGATGTTGGTCTGGAAGGCGATGCCATCGATGACCGAGATGATCTCGGCGATCTTCCTGGATGAAGCCTCGATGGCGCTCATCGTGGTCACCACCTGGCTGACCACCTCGCCACCCTGCGAGGCCACCGAGGCGGCACCGATGGCGAGCTGGTTGGCCTGGCGGGCCGATTCGGCGTTCTGGCGCACGGTGGAGGTCAGTTCCTCCATCGAGGCGGCGGTCTCCTCCAGGTTGGCGGCCTGC
>NZ_JBWJOX010000031.1:0-556 GCF_056393195.1 Stenotrophomonas sp. Steno-C18
ACAGGCCGCCAACCTGGAAGAGACCGCTGCCTCGATGGAGGAACTGACCTCCACCGTGCGCCAGAACGCCGAGTCGGCCCGCCAGGCCAACCAGCTGGCCATCGGTGCCGCCTCGGTGGCCTCGCAGGGTGGCGAGGTGGTCAGCCAGGTGGTGACCACGATGAGCGCCATCGAGGCTTCATCCAGGAAGATTGCCGAGATCATCTCTGTCATCGATGGCATCGCCTTCCAGACCAACATCCTGGCCTTGAACGCCGCGGTGGAAGCGGCGCGTGCCGGCGAGCAGGGCCGCGGCTTCGCCGTGGTCGCCTCGGAAGTGCGGACCCTGGCCCAGCGCTCGGCCGGCGCGGCCAAGGAGATCAAGGGCCTGATCGAAGACTCGGTGGACAAGGTCGGCGAAGGCTCGGTGCTGGTGCACCAGGCCGGCACCACGATGGGGGAGATCGTGGCCTCGGTGCAGCGCGTGACCGACATCATGGCCGAGATCTCCGCCGCCTCGCAGGAGCAGAGCGCCGGCATCGAGCAGGTCAACCAGACCGTGATGCAGATGGACGAG
>NZ_JBWJOX010000032.1:0-529 GCF_056393195.1 Stenotrophomonas sp. Steno-C18
CTGGGCGCGGAGAGCGTGGCCAGTGGCACCACGGCCAGCGCGCAGGGCTTCGCCGCGCAGGCCACGGCCAGCTACGCCACGGCGGTGGGTGGCTATGCACAGGCGGCGGGCTTCAACAGCACCGCGCTGGGCAACAGCAGCACGGCCAGCGGCAGCAACGATGTGGCCGTTGGCGCCGATGCGGTGGCCAGTGGCGAAGACAGCCTGGCCGCCGGCCAGGGCGCGCTGGCGACCGGCTACAACAGCGTCGCGGTGGGCGGGTCGCTGTTCGGCCTGCTGCCGGCCGAGGCCTCGGGTGACTACTCCACCGCCGTGGGCGGTGGTGCGTGGTCGCCGGGTACCAACAGCACGGCGCTGGGCAACGCGGCCATCGCGCAGGGAGCAAACAGCGTGGCGCTGGGTGCCGACTCGCTGGCCGAGCGTGACAACACGGTCTCGGTGGGCGATGTCGGCAACGAACGGCAGATCACCAACGTGGCCGCCGGCACCGAGGACACCGATGCGGTGAACAAGGCGCAGCTGGACGAAG
>NZ_JBWJOX010000004.1:0-434732 GCF_056393195.1 Stenotrophomonas sp. Steno-C18
GCGCTGACGCTGACCGCTGGCACGGTGGATCACCGCAATGCCACGCTCAATGCCAGCCAGCTCACGGTCAATGCAGCCGGCTTCGACAACCGGGGCGGCACCGTGGTGGCCACCGGCCAGCAGGCCAACACGATCCAGGTGCAGGGCACGCTGGACAATAGCCAGGGCGGTACGATCGCCAGCAACGGGGATCTGTCGCTGCAAGCGGCAACGCTGGGCAACGCAGGCGGCACCGTGCAGCACGCCGGCACCGGAAGCCTGAGCATCGATGCAACGACGTTGAACGGCCAGGGCGGCACGCTGCTGGGCAACGGCACGTTGACCCTCACCGGGCAAACCACCGACCTGAGCAACGGCACCACCTCGGCGCAACGCATCAGCATCACCACCGGCGATCTGACCACAGCGGGTGGGCAGCTTTCTGCCACCAGCACCGACACGCTGCAGCTGCAGGTGCGCAATCGCCTGGACAACACCGGCGGCACCATCGGCAGCAATGGCGCGGTGGATCTGACCGCCGCAATTTTCATCAACAATCAAGGTGCTCTGCAGGCTGCAGGGGCAGGCAACAACCGACTGAATGTAGCCGGTGCACTGGAAAATCGAAGCGGCAGCATTCTCACCGCGGGGAATGCAACGGTCGAGGTGGGTTCCTTCGACAACCGTGGCGGCACATTGCATGCGGCGGGAATATCGCAGTTGGTCCTCGACGTGGACGGGCTGCTGGACAATCGGACCGAGGGTTTGGTGTCCAGCGGTGGCGACGCGGTCGTAACCGCCCAGTCGCTGGACAATCGCGACGGCACATTGGCCACGGGGGGCGCGCTCACGGTAACAACCGTCGGCACGATCAACAACGAAAGTGGTCTGGTGCAGGCAGGTAAGGCGCTCACGCTTTCCAACCAGGGTCTGACCAACACGGCAGGTACGGTTCTGGGCGCGAGCGTGGATGTGGATACGCGCGGCCTTGCCTTGGACAACCGCTCAGGCACGTTGGCGAGCCTGAGCGGCTCGCTCGGCATCCACAGCGGCGCCTTGGACAACTCCGGCGGTCTGCTGCAATCCGCCGCTGGACTCAGCATCAATACCGCAGGCCATGCGCTGACCAATCGCAACTCCGGCAGCGCCGGTGGCATCGTCAGCGCAGGCACGCTGGAGATATCCAGCGGCAATCTGGACAACCGTGCCGGTGTGGTGTTCGCGCAAGGCAATGCACAACTGGGTGTGGGTGCCATGGACAACACGCAGGGAGGTTCCCTGGTCAGTGCATCCGACGTGACCTTGCGCGCGCTCTCGCTGACCAACAGTGGCGGTGAGTTGAAGTCGGGCCGCAATGCAGACATCAGCCTGCAGGGGGCGCTGGACAACAATGCAGGCCTGGTCGCTTCCACGGGCAACCTGGTGCTGCAGGCAGCGACCGTGGACAACCGCAATACGGCGGAGGGTTCAACACTCGGGCTTCAGGCCGGCAGTCTGCAGGTGAAGGCGCAGCGGCTGGACAACCAGCAAGGGCAGATGATTGCCGACGATGGTGCACGCCTGGAATTGACCGGTCAGTTGAACAACACCGCAGGACAGGTGTCCACGGGGGGCGATCTGGGCGTGCGTGCCGATGACGTGGTCAACACACAGGGCACGTTGGTGTCCGGCGGCAACCTGCAGTTGGATGCGCGCTATCTCAGTGGCGACGGCAAGGTGCTTTCGCAGGGTAATGCCACGCTGAACCTTGTCGAGGGTTTCACCAACACCGACGAAGTGGCGGCCAACGGGAAGCTCTCCCTCACCACGCAGGGTGCTCTGGACAATCAAGGCAAACTGCAAGGTGGCAGCCTGGAGGTCCACGCCAGTCGCATCAACAATGCCAGCAACGGTGAAATCAGCAGCGCCGGCCTCACCCATCTGGTGGCAGATGGCGCCATCGTCAATCGCGGTCTGCTGGATGGTGTCATCAACCATATCCAGGCCAGCGAGTTGGACAACGTCGGGAGCGGGCGCATCTACGGCGACCATGTTGCCATCCAGGCCGGCGACCTGCTCAATCGTGCTGAATCCGTAGCCGGTATCACCACGGCTGCAACCATCGCGGCGCGTGAACGCCTGGATCTGGGCGTAGGCACACTCAGTAACACCGGTCAGAGCCTGATCTTCAGTGACGGCATTGCGGCCATTGGCGGTGCGCTGGATGCCAATCGCATAGCGGTGGGCGCGGCGGCGAAGATCGACAACATCAGTTCGACCATCGAGGTCAGTGGCGACCTGGATATCGCGTCGCTGGTGGTCAACAACATCCGCGAGAACGTGGTAGTCACCCAATCCAAGACGGTCAAGGCACCGGTTCGCATGGATCAGCCGGGGTGGTTCAACAACGGCAGTAACAATACTTCGGATATCCGTAGTACGTCGAACTACCGGGCGTATGAGGTCTATTACCTCAGCGCAGACGACATCCTGGAAGACGAATCGTATGTGACGCCGGACGGCTACATGATCCGCAAGGCGGTCATCCGTGTCACGCCGCAGACCAGTGCCTATTTCTTCGGCCGCGGTGCGCTGTACGGTGCCAAGGGGGAGCGTTCGCGACTGGTCATGGGCGACGGCACCATGACGATCTATTACACGGGGCGCCAGGATGGCCAGGCCAATCCGGACCAGGTGAGTAGTGGGGCGGATGATCCGTTCCTGGAGCTTCGGCACATGGATCCGGGGTCGCCGGCCTTCAGCTACGTGAGCGATACGCTGTCGTATTCCAATGCCTACGGAACCTGCACGACCAACTGCGTGCAGCTGACTGCGCTCCATCAGTATGACGATCCGGATCACATCCTCACTGAAATGCGGCGTCATCCGCAGAATCTCAGCGGCAACGAGCAGTACCGCATCGCCACCCATACGGTAGTGGAGGATGTGTTGGTGTCGGCCGGCGCCGATGCAGTCATCCACGCGGGCGGCAACATGCGCATTCGTGCCGATGCGTTGTTGAATCAGTACGCGAGCATTTCTGCCGACCGCGATCTGGCAATCGTCGGGATAAACCAGAGCACATCGTCGGTCAACAATGTGGGCTACACGCTGTACCGCACGCATTCCTTCAGTAACGTGTCCTACGCCTACAACGGTTCCACCAGTGCCTGGAGCAATCCGGATATCTCCGAGCGGGCTGGGCAGATTGGCGGGCTCATCACGGCCGGCGGCACGCTGACGGTGGATGTGGGTGACCTCAGCAATCTCAACAATGGACGTGATGCGCCCAACGTCCAGGACGGTGCCCTGGTCGCCAACCTCAACACGCAGGGACCCGCAGGTGGCAACGTGGGCCCGGGTGCCGGCCAGGTGCAGGGGCCGGGGCAGGCCAATGGGCAGGGCGCCAATACCTCATCTGTGCAGGGCCCAGGGGCTGCAGGCGGCGCAGGTGCAGGTTCGGACATCACGAGTGGAAAACTGCAGAACCTGACTGGCCGCGGTGCGGATGTCGCGGCCATTGCAGGTCCAGGTGCCGCGCAGAACAACGGGCAGGGCAGCAGCATCGTGGTGGACGGTGCGTCAGCGCTTGGCAGTACGACCGCCGTGCAGGCCGCCGGTGACAACCCGGGCATGGTGGTCACGACCACGCTCAACAACAAGGCACCCAATGCCAGTCTGTTCAAGGTGGATGCGAATGGCGGGAAGTATCTGGTCGAGACCGATCCGCGCTTTGCCAACTACCGCAACTGGTTGAGTTCCGACCATCTGCTGGCCCAGATGGGTTTCGACCCGGCCAACACGCACAAGCGCCTGGGCGACGGCTTCTACGAGCAGAAGCTGGTACGGGAGCAGATTGGAGAACTCACCGGTCGGCGCTTCCTGGACGGCTATGCGAACGACGAAGAGCAGTACCGTGCACTGCTGGAGGCGGGCGCTACCTTCGCCAAGGGCTGGGGTCTGCGGCCGGGCATCGCGCTCAGCGCCGAGCAGATGGCGCAGCTGACCAGTGACATCGTCTGGTTGGTTGAACAGACCATCACTCTGGCCGATGGCTCCACCACCACCGCGCTGGTGCCGCAGGTGTACCTGCGCGTGCAGCCCGGTGACCTGGATCGCAACGGCGCGCTGCTGGCAGGTGCCAACGTCGACATCAAGCTCCAGGGTGATCTGGTCAATCAAGGCGACATTGCCGGCCGTCAGCTGGTATCGATTGATGCCGGCAACATCCGCAACCTGTCCGGCGCCAACATCAGCGGCCAGCAGGTAGGCCTACAGGCGCGGCAGGACATCGACATCATTGGCAGTACGGTCACCGCCACCGATGCGATGAGCGTCAAGGCTGGCGGCAACATCACAGTCGCCTCCACCACGCAGTCGTGGGATACCGGTGGCTCGTACCAGCAGCGCACCACCCGCATCGATCGTGTGGCCGGCCTGTATGTGACCAACCCAGGTGGGCAAGGCGTGCTGGCCGTGAATGCGGGTGGTGACGTCAACCTGACTGCCGCGCAGGTGGTCAATGCCGGTGTGGATGGCGCAACGGTGCTTGCTGCGGGCGGCAACCTCAACCTTGCCACAATCACCGAAACGCGCAACGTGGACGTCATTACCGACAGCCGCAACCGCTACAGCACCAGTCAGGCCACGCAGTTGGGCAGCACGGTGAGTGGTGCGGGCAACGTCGTGCTGCAGGCTGGAAACGACGTCAATCTGGCGGCGGCGAACGTGAGCGCGGGTAAAGCCATCGTGGTACAGGCCGGGCGTGACATCAACAGCACGGCCGCTACCGACACCGCCACGCTGGATCACAGCCAGGCCGGCAAGCGCTGGTCCAGGACGGTCTCGGCCTCCGAGGAAGCCGTGCAGGGCACCCAGCTCAATGCGGGCGGCAACATCGCAATGCAGGCGGGGCGTGATATCACCCTGCAGGCCGCGACGGTGAGCAGTGAGGAAGGTGGGGTTGGGTTGTCGGCAGGGCGCGATGTCAATCTGACCGCAGCGCAGGAACAGCACGATCTGACCATCGACGAACAGCGCACCAAGAAGGGCTTCCTCAAGAGCAAGACCACCACCACCCACGACGAATGGCACGAAAGCATCGCCGTGACCACCTCGCTCAGCGGCGAGACGGTCACCATTGCGGCAGGGCGCGATCTCACGTCGCAAGGCGCGCAGATAGCGGGCACTGGTGATGTGCTGTTGGCTGCCGGGCGTGACCTGATGCTTGGGGCAGCACAGAGTACGTCGACGGAAGTGCACGACAAGACGGTCAAGAAATCCGGCCTGTTCGGCAGTGGTGGAATTGGCTTCACCATCGGCAAGCAGCAGGCCGATACCGAAGCCGACTTCACGGGCGTTACCCACACAGGCAGTACGGTCGGTAGCTTGACGGGAGACGTGACGCTTGTTGCGGGCAATGCACTGAAGATTGAAGGTAGCGATGTCATTGCCCTGCAGGGCGATATCACCGCTAAGGCCAAGTCCATTTCGATCACCGAAGTGCAGGACACCAGTACCGTCGAGCAACAAACGCGGTTCAAGCAGGCGGGGTTGACGGTGAGTTTGACCGCGCCAGTGGTCGATGCGGCGGTGAATGCAGCTCAATCGACTAGAGTCGTTGGGCAAAGCAGTGACAGTCGTATCAATGCGCTGGCGGTAGCAAACGCGGTTTACGACGGGTATCAGGCTGTAGGCGCCGCAGGTGCGGCGATGAGCAGTGGACAGGTGGTGGGTATCTCAGCCACGGTTGGTTCGCAGAAGTCGAGCAGCAGGACACAAACCGATGTCAGCAAAGCCGTCGGTAGTACGGTTGCGGCAGCGGGTCGCGTGGATATGGTGGCAACGGGTGCGGGGGGGGGCTCCGATATCCGCATTTCCGGTTCCACTTTGCAGGGCGGTGCAGGTACGGGCTTGTACGCGGTCGGTGCAATCGACATCGTGGCCGCACAGAACAGGTCAGCCCAGCATACGGAAAGCAGCTCCAGCGGCTGGAATGCCGGCGTGGCGGTTAGTGGTGGTTCCAGTGGATGGGCGGCGGGTATCACCGCAGGAGTTAACGCGGGCAAGGGCCGTGAGGATGGAGAGACGGTCACTCAGGTCAATTCGCACGTTGGCGGCGGGGGTACCACCACGTTGATCAGTGGCGGTAACACAACGATTCGTGGCGGGCAGGTGACGGGCGATCGGGTTGAAGTGGAGGCGGTCCATCTGGCCATCGAAAGTGCGCAGGATACCGCGACCTACACGGGGGAACAGAAGAATGCTAGTGCCCAGGTGACGGTGGGATACGGCTTTTCGGCCAGCGGGAGCTATAGCCAATCCAAGCTCGATTCGAGCTACGCCAGCGTGGTTCAGCAAAGCGGCATTCTGGCCGGCGACGGCGGCTATGAAGTCAACGTAGCCGGCAGTACCGACCTGCAGGGTGCCATCATCACCAGCACCGCTGCGGCCGAAGTCGCCGGCCTTAATCGGCTCAGTACCGGCACGTTGAGTGCCAGCAACATCGAGAACCATGCTGACTACAGTGGTGCGTCGTTTGGTGTGTCGGGTGGCCTCGGTAAAAATGGCAAGGGCGAGCAGCGGGAGCATCAAATGGCAATGGGCTCGGCCGATGGTGTGGCGGGAGGCAGATCTTCCGGTAAATCAGTGGGCTTGGGCAGCACCGGCGACAACCAGAGCAGCACAACCGTAAGCGGTATCAATACCAGTAGCCTGGTTATCACCGACGTGGACGGACAGGCGGCAACCGGCAAGACTGTCGAGCAGATCAAGGCAGGTGTGGTGACGACGACCAGTACCTATGCCGTGGCTGCGGACAGTGGTGCGCTGAGTGATAGGTTCGATGCCGACACGGTGATGAATGAACTGAATATTCAGGTGCAAGTGACTCAGAACTTCCAGCAGAATAGTCGTGGCATGGTTAATGCCTATGCGGATGCAAAGCAAGCGGCACTGCGGGAGCAGATCAAGCAGGCGACGACGGAGGAGGAAAAGACCGTGCTGTACGACGAGATCTACAAGCTCCAGTACCAACGACGTTTCCTTGAAACAGTCATCAATATCGTGTCGGCGGACCCGGCCGCAGCCATCACCCAAGGCACTCTGCAACTGGCCGCCACCGCGATGCGCGAAGAGACACTGGCAAACTCGCGGAAGTCGCCAGGGATGGTGATCGATGCAAATGGCACGGTCATCAGTAACGTCTCCTATGACAGTGGCGCGTTTGATGGTGTTAAGTTGGGAGGCGTAAGGTTGGATACGGAGACAATTTGTGGTGAGGGTAATATCAGGTGCGCCAATGACGGCAAGGGGAATTTGCTTGCTGACGTCAATGGGAATTATAAGTACATTGGCGATGAGCGGCATCCGACGTATGAGTCCTTCGAGAAGGATTTGAAGGCATCCAAAGATATACATGGGCCAACAGGAGGATTTCAGCCTGTCGAAGGGGCATGGTATCTGCCGTTTAATGTGGTTATTCCCTATAAGTCGGGCAGTTTCTCCGACAGGTTGGTGGAAGCTTTCGCTGGGACGCATGATCTGCTGGGTGGGCAGATATGGGGATGGTATGGCAGTGATGGTAATACAGCGATCGATCGAACCAAGCCACAGAAGCTGGCTTCTGGCGTAACGACAGTCGTTGCGATCCCGGTGGCAGCGCCGTTTGCGCTGTCCGACTTGGTTTCGTCGGATGTCATTCAGGTTTTAATCAAGCTGGGAAGGTTGCCATGAGGGTCGCATTTGTATTAATCGTAGTGGGGTTGAGTTCACTGCTTGCCGCCTGTGTGGTGACAGGGTGGAATCCCGATGTCTCGAATGGGTATAAGGCGATTCAGGCTTATCAGAAGAGTGAGGTCGTCGGCCATACTGATGTCGTGCAACGAAAGAAGGATGCGTTTGATTGTGGTGTCCTGAATTACAATGAAGGTAATCTCGATGGTGCTGCTCAATATCCGGGAATGACGGTTCAGCAGGTGATGGAGCGAAGGGTTAATATCGACAATTGCATGAAGTCCAAGGGGTACATCATTCGCAGTCCAATAGATTGCACAAATAAGGGCAGGCCAACCGGTTTTTGTAACTGACGATGCACTTTTTCTTCGAAAATTTGCGTCGAGAGTGACGTGTGCTTCGAAGAAGGTGGTGGAGTTCTTGGCGGGTGGCGCCATCGACATCGCATTCAAAAGAATGAGCGGAAAGTGTTCGATTTCTCGAAGACTCGACTCTTTCGTTGCCTTTTTTGTGCTTGTTGTTGCGGTGATTAGTCTTTCAGTTTTGGGGTTTCAGATGCTAATTGGTGATGGAGCTACATGAGCACTCCACAACTAAAAGCTATGGCTTTGACGGCGGTGGTTATGAGTGCTATGCGTTACACAAAGAGCATTAGAGCTTGCTTCTGGCGTAACAAAATTCGTTGCATCCCCGTGGCAGCGCCGTTTGCGCTGTCCGATTTGATTTCGTCGGATTTGATGCAGGTTTTGATTAAGCTAGGAAGGTTGCCGTGAGAATTCTGGTTGCACTAGTTTCTGTTGGGCTGTGGTTTTCGTTGACGGCCTGTGTTGTAAGTAGGTGGAATCCTGATGTATATAATGGATATAAGGCGATTCAGGCCTATCAGAAGATCGAGGCGATAGGACGGACTGATTCTATTCAGCGAAAGAGGGGTGCCCTCGAGTGTGGCGTCATGAATTATAACGAGGGAAATCTTGATGGTAATGTTGTATATCCGGGAATGACGACTCAGCAAGTCATGGGGCGAAGGATTCGTATCGACAATTGCATGAAGTCCAAAGGGTACGCGATTCGTAGTCCGGAAGATTGTACGAATAGAGGGCGGTCGACGGGGTTTTGCAATTAAGTTGTGTGGTTGCTCCGTCAGGGCGGTTTTGAGATTTATTCGTGCGGTTGGGTGGGGGGCTATTTCGCCTAAGTAATTCTGGAAAGGTTCCCGCGAGAAGCATTTTTGTCTCAATGGCTCAGCTTGGCTGGCGATCGACTGCCATGCCCGGCAGTTGCTGGGTTGGCATCTGTCACGGACCGGTAAGGCCAGCGCCGCGTCCGCCGCCCTGGAGCAGGTGGGTGTTACCTGCTACGGCGCACTGGGCCGTGTGCGAGAGCCGTTCGAACTGCGCTCGGACAGCGGTCTGGTATTCACCAGTCGCAACTACACTCGCTTGGTGGGCGGCTACGGCCTGAAGCAGGAGTTCATTATCCTGCACCGTCCGCAACAGAACGGGATGGTAGAGCGCTTGATCCGGACATTGAAGGAGTGCGTGCATCGGAGTCGCTTCGAAAGCCAGACCCACGCCTTGTGGGTGATCGGTGGCTGAATCGCCTTCTACCACCAACAGCGCGTGCACCAGGCGCTGAAGATGATGACCCCGGATGCGGCCCATGTCGCTGCATTAGCGGCATGGGCTGAGCAAGGATCGGGAGGGTGTCTCATTGGCCCGGATTTAACGGATCTTTATTATGTAAAGGTGAAGGATATTGGGCTCGCACGTCCATTCTCAGTCTCTTGGTGCTGATGATCCATCTATGGATTGTATTAATCAGGAACTTCTTAAGTCTTGGCGGATGGCAAGGTCGCGTGAGTTTGAATCGGAATACTTCGAAATGCTCGTAGCATTGAAGGATGAATATATTTCCGAGATGCTCTGGCTCCTATACGGGAAGAGTGTTTTAAGGACCATCGTCACGCCTTTTGATAGTTTGCAGGATGGCCGTCCGTGGTGGGCGATTTTTGCGGCGCGAGAGGTGAATACCATTTCTTCATTAGTCAAAACGAAGGTTGGGGAAAGACGTATTTGGCGATTTTTACACGATGCGAGTGCGTGGGTTTGAGGAAAAGAACGAATCCGGATTTGGGCGTGAGGTTAAGTATCTTGAGCTGAGGCGGTATTATTATTCAAAGACGGGGTGGATGGTGAAAGAATGAATAGTGAGAAAGAGCTTTGGCTCGATGAAATTGGTGTTTGTCGAGAGGTGGGGATATTTGAGGGTGAGGATCGTGGCGAGCGTTCCTCTGGGCGCATTGGGTATGTCACATTTAAGGCGGGGTTATTTGATTTTGAGGTTTATTATGACAAGTTAATTGATGAGTTTGGGGTGTTGTGGCGCATTAATGGCAGTGGTGTCGTCGTGCCAGATCCGATTGAGGCATTGTTTTATTTTTGTTCGGATGCCGAGGCGCTGACTGTTGATGATGGGGCTGTTGGTGCTATAGACAGCAGGCTGCGCCAGTCCCTATTGGTTCTATCTACAAATAATTGGATTCTCCGTTCATTGGATTGGGTTGATGACGCGGGCTTTAAGCGCGCATGGGAGGCCGCAAATGACTGGGCCCGGCAGCAAAATAGGCTAATGAGGCCGTGGGAGTTTGAACGACGAATTGCTGTTGAGAAGCAGAGATTGGCAGAAGCTGGCGACCTTTCCATGGAGTAATGTTGTAATCGGATGGAAGGGGCTTGATGGAAACAAGAACAGGGGTCAGAGTCGGATTTCGTAAGGAGCGGGTTCTGACTCCTGTTTTGACCCGCCCCCAATTTCCGGTGCATTTCAAAGTAGAAACCCCGGCGTTCTGACCCGCCCCCAATTCCCGGTGCATTTCAAAGTAGAAAATCCGGCGTTCTACGGCACCCTGGAGTTCGCATGGGACCCGTGTTTCAGGGCGAATTCCTTCGGTGTTTTCCATCCTAGTGCACTGTGGGGACGTTCCTCGTTATAGAAGCGCCGCTACCCTTCGATCTTGCTCCGCGCGTCGGCCAGTGACAAGAACCAATGCTCATTCAGGCACTCCTGCCGAAGGCGACCGTTAAAGCTTTCGACAAGCGCGTTGTCTGTCGGCGTGCCGCCTCGGGAATAGTCCAGCGCCACGCTGTTCTCATAAGCCCAACGATTCATTACCTTCCCGGCGAACTCGCTACCGTTGTCCACCTTGATAGCGCCCGGCGATCCTCGCAGGGCTGCCAACCTTGTCATTGCCTCCGCCACATGTTCCCCGCGTAGCGACTGGTCCACGACGATGGCCAGATACTCATGCGTGAAGTATCAACCACGGTCAGCATCCGGAAACGGCGGCCGTCAAACAGTGCATCGCCGACGAAGTCCATCCCCCAAAGTGCATTGGGAGCAACGGCTACCTTTATCGGCTGACGCCGGCGTGCACTTCTACTGCGCCGAGGCCGGCAATGCCTTAAAGAAAGGCCTTCCTCCTTGTAAATCCGATGGGCCCGCTTGTGGTTGTCACGCCAGCCTTCTCGGCGCAGAACCACGAACACGCGCGCGCAACCGTAGTGCCCCCGACTTGAGGTGATCTCACGCATGCGCATTCGTACCGCCTGACTGTCCCTTGCCTTGCCCTTGTACGAATAGCTGGAATACGACAGCGCCACCATCTGCAGTGCCCGCCGCATGCTGACCCCAAAGCGCTCTTGCAGCCGGCCAACCCTGGTGCGTCGCTGGGCAGGCCTTAGAGCTTTTTTGTGACCACCTCCTGCAGCATGGCTTTGTCCAGGCTGAGATCAGCAACCAATTGCTTGAGTTTTCGGCTTTCATCTTCCAGCAGCCTTAAACGTTTCAATTCCGAAGGGTCAAGCCCACCGTACTTCTTTCGCCATACGTAGAAGGTGGCCTCGGCAATACCCATTTTCCTGCAGATCTCGCCTACTGCCGTTCCCAGCTCCGCCTGCTTCAGCGCGTAGGCAATCTGCTCCTCGGTGAAACGCGACTTCTTCATGCCTGAATCCTCGTTTGTCACTGGGCCCAATGCTGCCGACGTCTCTACTTTAGCCTGCACCAGTTTTCTGGGGGTGGGTCAAGTGAAATGGGAAACGGAGAGCAGAGTTGACTTTCGTAAGAATCGGACCCTCGCTTTTCTCATTCTTCGGCGTTGAAGTGTGTAATGACCCACCGCTTTCTGCTCAGGTCATGCGGTTAATGTAGCGGCATAGGCCGCATCCGGGGTCATCATCTTCAGCGCCTGATGTGGGCGCTGTCGGTTGTAAAAGGCGATCCAGTCGGCAATCACCCGCAGGGCATGGGCTTGGCTTTCGAAGCGGTGCCGGTGCACGCATTGCTCCTTCAGTGTCCGGATCACACGTTCCACCATCCCGTTCTGTTGCCGGCAGTGCGGGGTAATGAACTCCTGCTTCAGGCCGTAGCTGCGCACCAGGCGGGTGTAATCGCGACTGGTGAAGACCAGCCCGTTATCCGAGCGCAGCAGGAACGGCTCCGGCACGCGGCCCAGCGTGCCGGAGCGCGTGATCAGGGCCTGCTCCAAGGCGGCAGACGCTGTGCTGGCTTTGCCAGTCCGTGACAGGTGCCAGCCCAGTAGCTGCCGGGTATAGCAGTCGATCACCAGCGCCAAGCTGAGCCAGCCGTCTTTGCCGCCCCACACGCGGCACAGGTCCGTGGCCCAACGCTGATCCGGAAGTTCGGCGCGGGAGACCTTGGCTTCGATCCTCGGCCGCTGCCCCAGCGCCCGCTTGCGGACCTGCCAGCCCTTGAGCTGGAAGATGCGCTGCACCGTGTTCTTGTTCATGCCCAACAACGCGGCCACGGTGCGGTAGCCAAACGACGGCTCGGCCTCGATCATTTCCTTGATCGGCGCGGCCAGTTCGGGGTTGACCTTCGCCGGCGCCCGGGCGGACTTGTAGTACGTCGTGCGGCGGGCCACCTCAAACCACCGACACAGCTTGGTCATTGGAACGGCAACACCTTCGTCTTTCAGGCCCTGCTGGACCGAGCGCATCAGCTCTCGTCCTTTCCCAGCAGGGACGCCAGCTTTTTTCGGGCGCGGATCTCCAGCATCGCCTCGCCGTAGGCCTCCTGCAGGTCCTTGAGTTGGCGCTCGTACTGCTCGCGCACGTCCTCCGGCTTGGCCCGCAGAGCGTTTTCCATGCCGCGCTTACCGTCTTCAACCCAGCTTTCGATCTCGGCCGGGGTCAGGTCGAACTGACGGCTGGCAGCGGCCACCGTCGTCTTGCCCTGGATGATCTCAAGGACCAGTGCCGACTTGCGCCGGGCGGTCCAGCGCTTGATCTCTTCTTCCATCATTTCGCTCATCGGTGTCTCCTTCGGGGAAATTAACACCTGAGCAGGTTTTCAGTGGGTCATTACACGTGTTCATTCTCCTGCAGGTGCAGCAGGAAGGCGCGTCGGCGGATTGAATGCCGGCGACCGTTGGCGGCGGCATGGCCTGCGATTGTGTCCGCTGTCCACAGCGATAGGGAGACAGTGCGCGCCGAAAATCGGGCAGTTGATCGCTGCCATCCAAGCGGTGATAGGTCGGTGTTCCCGGATTCCATGCGCGTTGCATCGTTCTTCCTGCCATCCCGCTTTGCAGGTCGTGGGTGGGTGCGCGCTGTGTGCCGCGGATATGTCAGCGCAATGAACAGGGCGAAACGCTGCATGTCCTAAACAGGGCGCGGTGATCATTCCCGCTGTCCGGCAGACACTGATTGTCCGCATTTGATTTCGCATGCCATTGATTCAACGAGACTCGGCGACGGTGTTTCTGAAGGAAGGTGAGGCGCATGCGCGTGTGTGCCGCATGTCGCGAGTGGTCGATTGGCCAGCGTAACGATGCGTCCTGCAAGGGCGCGCGCGTGCGCGGTGGGCACGAACCTAACATCGCTGCGCGGCCAACCCGTGCCGCTGGGACGGAAGGGTTCCTTGTGCGCGGGGTTCGCGGATTCGCCCCCGGGCGTAACGCCGCGGCCGGTACGGCGCGGGCCGCTGCCTTGCCGTATTTCACAGAGCAATGCATGTCTCCATGCATCCTTATGCCCGTAGGGCGGGGCTTGGAGAGGGCCGCGCCATGCGCGGAGGCAAGAACCACCCGAGGAGGTCGCCACGTGATCAAAGTCCCCACTCTCCGTTCGCCAACGCTTGCAGCGGGCGGCGCGTTTTTGTTGTGTTCAATGGCCTTGTGTGGCCCGGCGCATGCGGCCGATGCCTTCGCGTCCGATTCGAAGTGGATGCTGGGTGATTGGGGGGGCAAGCGCACGGAGCTCCAGGCGCGCGGCATCGACTTCAACCTCGACTATGTCGGCGAGGTGGCGACCAACCTTGACGGTGGTTACAACGACGACCGGGTGGGGCGCTACAGCGACCAGTTCGCGCTGGGCATGCACCTGGATCTGGAAAAGGTGTTCGGCTGGAAGGCGGCGCAGTTGCAGGTGACCGTCACCGAGCGGAGCGGCAAGAATCTGTCCAATGCGCGCATCGCCGACCCGCGTGCCGGGCAGCTCAGTTCGGTGCAGGAGATCTGGGGGCGAGGGCAGACCTGGCGGCTTACCCAGCTCTGGTACCAGCAGGCCTACTTTGATGGTGCCCTGGATGTGAAGCTCGGGCGCTTTGGCCCAGGCGAGGACTTCAACAGCTTTCCCTGCGACTTCCAGAACCTGGCCTTCTGCGGCTCGCAGGTGGGCAACTGGGCGGGGAGCATCTGGTACAACTGGCCGGTCAGCCAATGGGCGGCACGCGTCCGTTACAGCTTCGCGCCGGATTGGTTCGTGCAGGTGGGTGCCTATGAACAGAATCCCTCGGTCCTCGACCGCCGACGCGGTTTCACCTTCAGCACGGAGGGGCGCGCCGGAACGCTGGTCCCCATCGAACTGGTCTGGCACCCCCGGCTGGGGACCGCGGCGCTGCCGGGCGAGTACCGGCTGGGCTACTACTACAGCACCGCGCGGGCCGACGACGTCTTCAAGGACGTGGACGGGTTGCCCCAGGCAGTGACGGGAAATCCGTTCCAGTCGCATGACCGCAAGCACGGCGCGTGGGTGGAGGTACAGCAGCAGCTCACGGCCCGTGGCGGCGATGCCACGCGTGGGCTGAGGGTGTTCGCCACCTACACCGCGCATGACAAGGCGACCAATGAGGTGGACAACTACCAGCAGGTCGGCCTGGTCTATGCCGGCCCCTTCGACGCCCGTCCGCAGGATGACCTGGGCATCGGCGTGGCACGGATCCATGTCAATGCAGAGGTGCGTCGCCGGCAGATGTTGTTGAACGCGGTGAATGGTGTCGAGGATTACCTTGATCCGTTGTATCAGCCGCTACAGGACACCGAGTACAACGCCGAGGTGTATTACGGCGTGCATGTCGCGCCGTGGCTGACGATTCGCCCGAACCTGCAGTACGTGCGCCACCCCGGTGGTGTGACGGAAGTGGACGGCGCGTTCGTGGCGGGCATCAAGGTGCAGACATCGTTCTGATGACGGTTGCGGGCGCCGTGTGATTCCTTCGCAGGCAGGTGGCTTTGCCCGAAGCGGTATCGGCTTCGCGGCCGAGGCCGCGCCTGCCGTGTCAGGTGCCACGGACCACTCCCTCCCTTTGCTGCAGGCAGGGGGAGGGTTGGGGAAAAGTTGCCGTTGGCTTTGCCCGAAGCGGTATCGGCTTCGCGGCCGAGGCCGCGCCTGCCGTGTCAGGTGCCACGGACTGCTCCCTCCCTTTGCCGCAGGCAAGGGGAGGGCTGGGGAGGGGTTGCCGTTGGCTTTGCCCGGAGCGGTATCGGCTTCATGGCCGAACCCGCTCCTGCCTAGCTCAGCGTACGCCGTGCATCATCCGCTTGAGCAGGGGCGAGGCCAGCAGGGCGACGACCGCACAGCCCAGGCCAATCCACATCAGCAGCCAGAACAGATGTTCGTAGCGCGCGGCAGCCTCGGCGATGTTCATCACCTCGCCTTCGGGCACGTCGATGGCCGCCAGCTTGCCGAACAAGGCCGCCAGCGTCTCGGAGAACGCCGTTGCCAGGAACCAGGTCCCCATCATCAGGCTCATCACCCGTGGCATCGCCAACTGGGTGACCGCCGACAGGCCCACCGGCGACAGGCACATCTCGCCAACTTCCAGCACGAAGTAGGCCAGCACCAGCCACCACACGCTGGCCATCTGCCCGGTTGCGCCCACCTGCTGCGCGGCCAGCGCCAGCGGCACGAACGACAACGCGCCGAACACCAGCCCGAACGAGGACTTCACCGGCTTGGAGGGGTCCAGCCGGCGCTTGTCCAGCCATGCCCATAACGCCGCGAACAGCGGCGCCAGCAGCACCAGGAACAACGCGCCCAGGTAGGTCAGTGAACCGGCCGTCTGCGGCAGCACCAGGCAGTCGCGTACCAGCATCACCAGCATCGCGGCGACGATCAGTGCGAACAGCACGCGTGGCGCATTGGAATCCGGGTTGCGGTCGGACAGCCGTGCGGCCACCACGAAGCCCAGCGGCGCCAGCAGCAGCGACACGATCGACCATGGCAGCGGCGTGCCGTCGCGGATCACCAGTGCCGGCACCAGGTCCTTGGTCAGCAGACGGTCGGTGAAGGTGACCCACGAGCCGTAGGTCTGCTCATACAGGGTGAAGAACACCAGCGCCATGAAGATCAGCACCATCAGCGCGATCATCTGCTGGCGTTGCACCGGCGTGCATTGGGTGCCGGTGAACCAGGCAAACCACAGCAGCACGCCGCCGAGCACCACGATCATCAGCATCAGCGCCAGGCTGATTTCGCCACCAAGCGCGAACGCACCGTTGGCCGCGGCCCACATCAACGCCGCCACCGGCACCACCGCCAGCACCGCCAGCACGTAGATCAGCCACTCGCGACGGATGCCGAGCACGCGCTCGCGCAGGGTCGCCGGCTGCGGCGGTTCGGCGTGGCCGTGCAGGTACTTCTGGCCCCACAGGAACATGGCCAGGCCCACCAGCATGCCGATGCCGGCCGCACCGAAGCCGTACTTCCAGCCATAGGCCTCGCCCAGGAAGCCGCACACCAGCGAGGCGAACAATGCCCCCAGGTTGATGCCGGCATAGAACAGCGAGAAGCCTGAATCACGGCGCGGGTCGTTGTCCGGGTACAGCTTGCCGACGATGGTGGAGATGTTCGGCTTCAGGAAGCCCACTCCCATGATGATCAGCGCCAGCGACAGGTAGGTCACCCCCAGCGCGGCCTCGTCGCGCACCACCTGGCCGCCGACGTGGTGGGCCTGCTGGCCCTCGAAGGCCATGCCGGCATGGCCCAGCACCAGCAGGATGCCGCCGAACACCACCGCCTTGCGCATGCCCAGCCAGCGGTCGGCCAGCAGCCCGCCGAACACCGGGATGCAGTAGACCAGCCCGCCGTAGGCGCCCAGCAGGTCCAGGCCGGCCTTGTCGCCGAACAGGTGGTACTTGGTCAGGTACAGCAACAGCAGCGCCTTCATGCCATAGAAGGAAAAGCGCTCCCACATTTCGGTGAAGAAGCAGACATAGACGCCCTTGGGGTGGCCCAGGAAGTCGTCGCTGCCGGCCCGGGACAGGGATGGGCGGGTGGACATTGGCGGTGCTGGAAGGAGGAAGCCGGCGAGTATAGGCGCGCTTTGGCGGCCGTTGCCGGCCTGCTCCGGGACCTTGCCGGATGCGGCGGCCGGGCAGGCCGGATCCGGGGACAGGCTTTGCCCATTGCCACCGGATGGCGCGTTGCGTCTGGACTTGACGTTAAGCGGGCGTTAGCGTGGCAGCGGTTTTTTGCCATCCAAGGGCTTTCCATGAATAACGCTGCGCCTCGGCAGCTCACTTTCCGCGCGGTGCTGCTCGCCGTCGTGCTGGCGGTGATCCTGTCCGCCGCCAATGCCTACCTGGGTCTGTTCGCAGGCCTGACCATCGCCACCGCCATCCCCGCCGCCGTCGTCTCGATGGGCGTGCTGCGGCTGCTCGGTGGCGGCACCATCCTTGAAAACAACATCGTCCAGACCGGCGCCTCGGCCGGCTCGTCGATCGCCGCCGGCGTGATCTTCACCATCCCGGCGCTGGTCATCATGGGCTACTGGCCGGACTTCAAGTACTGGTGGGTGCTGGGTATCGCCGGCCTGGGCGGCCTGCTGGGCGTGCTGTTCTCGGTGCCGCTGCGCCGTTCGATGATCGTCGAGGACCCGCTGCCGTTCCCGGAGGGCAAGGCAGCGGCCGAAGTGCTCAAGGCCGGTGAGAACCCCGGCCCGGGCATGAAGATCCTGGGCCTGTCGGCCGCCATCGGTGGCCTGGTCAAGCTGGCCGCCGCTTCGGGCCTGCGCATCTTCCCGGACGCCTGGGCGCAGTCGGCCTACGTCGGCAGCTCCAAGATCACCGCCTTCATCGGCACCAACCTGTCGCCGGCGCTGCTGGGCGTGGGCTACATCGTCGGCCTGAACGTCGGCATCGTGGTGGTGTCCGGCTCGATCCTGTCCTGGCACATCGCCATCCCGCTGTACCAGGCGTTCTTCATGAACACCGACCCGGGCCTGGCGGGGCAGATCGCCACGGCCTCCTCGGCCGATGCCGCGTTCGCCATCTGGGGCGCCAAGATCCGTTACCTCGGCGTCGGCGCGATGCTGATCGGCGGCGTGTGGACCCTGTTCTCGCTGCGCAAGTCGCTGGTCAAGGGCATCAAGAGCGGTTTCGCCGCGGCCCGCAAGAGTGCCGGTGCGGTGCAGGTGGCCGAGACCGAGCGCGACCTGCCGATGAAGTGGATGCTGATTGCGCTGGTGGCCTTCACCCTGCCGCTGCTGGGCCTGTACCAGGCCATCGTCGGCCAGTGGCATGTCTCGATCCCGATGACCCTGATCATGATCGTGGCCGGCTTCCTGTTCGTGTCGGTGTCGGCCTACCTGGCCGGCCTGATCGGTTCGTCCAACAACCCGGTCTCGGGCATCACCATCTCCACCATCCTGTTCGCTTCGGCGGTGCTGGTGCTGCTGATGGGCCGTGACTCGGCGCTGGGCCCGGTGGCGGCGATCATGATCGGCGCGGTGGTGTGCTGCGCGGCCGCGGTCGGCGGTGACAACCTGCAGGACCTCAAGGCCGGCTACCTGGTGGGCGCGACCCCTTGGAAGCAGCAGCTGATGCTGGGCATCGGTGCGTTCTCCTGTGCCCTGATCATGGCCCCGGTGCTGAACCTGCTGGCCCACGCCTACGGCATCGGTGCTCCGACTGCCGAACATCCGAACTCGCTGGCTGCTCCGCAGGCCAACCTGATGGCCTCGGTGGCGCGTGGCCTGTTCGGCGGCGAGCTGCCGTGGATGATGATCGCGCTGGGCGCCGGCGTCGGCGCGGTGATCATCGCCATCGACGAATGGCTGAAGAAGACCGGCAAGCGCTTCCGCGTGCCGGTGCTGGCCGCCGCCATCGGCATCTACCTGCCGCTGGAACTGATGGTGCCGATCTTCCTGGGCGGCCTGCTGGCCTACCTGGTCGAACGCTTCCACAAGATCAAGCCGGACGACGAGGAAGGCCGTGACCGCGTGCATCGCCCGGGCGTGCTGTTCGCCGCCGGCCTGATCACCGGTGAGGCGCTGATGGGCATCGCCATCGCCATCCCGATCGTGGTCAGCGGCCGTGGCGACGTGCTGGCGGTGAACCTGGGCAGCTTCGCCGATACCTGGGCCTCGGCTTCGGCCTGGGCGGGCCTGGTGGTGCTGTTCCTGGTCGGCCTGCTGCTGTACCGGGTCGGCAAGAAGGGTGAGCAGGCGGCGAAGGCCTGAGGCAGACCAACCCTGCTGTGACTTTGTCCCTTCCCCCGCTTGCGGGGGAAGGGGCCCGAAGGGCGGATGGGGGCGCTTGGGGGTTGATCTGGCCGTAGCTCCTGGCGCAAAGCCAAGGCGCCCTCGCCCCAACCCCTCTCCCGCTTCGCAGGAGAGGGGCTCACGCGGAGGCCAGGGCTCACGCGGTAGCGGGGCTCAAGCAGACGCCTGGCGGGACCAAGCCAACGCAAAGCCGCCCAAGGGCGGCTTTGCCGTTTGCGGCTGTTTCACGGGCATGACTTCATGCCTTTGCATCGGGGTCCGTGCGCCGCCTACCATCCGTGTTTTGCCGTTTCCCGGGAGATGCCCATGAAGCTTCGTCACGCCTTGCTGCCCCTGTGCCTGCTCGCCGCCCTGCCTTCGCTGGCCAGTGCGCGCGGTTTTGAAGTCCGCGACATGGTCAAGCTGGACCGCGTATCGGCGCCGCTGCTGGCCGGCAACGGGGCCCAGGTGGTGTTCGCCAAGCGCGTGGTCGACGCCGACCTGAAGGGCAGCAGCAGCCTGTGGATCCGCGACCTGCGTACCCGTGACCTGGCCCCGCCCAAGCGCCTGTCGCCGGAAGGCTGGAACGTGAACTCGGCATCCATCTCCGCCGACGGCCAGAGCGTGTACTTCCTGAGTGCCAGGAACGGCAGCCAGCAGTTGTACGTGATGCCGCTGGCCGGTGGCACGCCGCGCCAGCTGACCGACTTCGCGCTGGACGTGGACAGCTACCGCATCTCGCCGCAGGACGACCGCGTGCTGTTCAGCGCCGGCGTGTTCCAGGACTGCGGTTCGGACCTGGCCTGCACCAGCAAGCGGCTTGATGCGGCCAAGGCCGACAAGAGCAGCGCGCAGATCTACGACAGCATGTTCGTGCGCCACTGGGACACCTGGGCCGATGGCCGTCGCAACACGCTGTTCGTCGCGCCGCTGCCGGCCGCTGGTGCTGCCGCGGTGAAGGGCGCCTCGGCGATCAGCGCGACCCTGGCCGGCGATGCGCCGTCCAAGCCGTTCGGTGGCAACGACGATTTCGTCTGGTCGCCGGATGGCACCTCGGTGGTGGCCAGCATCCGCGTGCAGGGCAACCAGGAGCCGTGGTCGACCAACTTCGACCTGTACAAGCTCGATGCCACCGGCAAGGCCGCCCCGGTCAACCTGACCGCCGCCAACCCGGCGTGGGATGCCGGCCCGGTGTTCAGCGCCGACGGCAAGACCCTGTTCTACCGCGCCATGAAGCGCCCGGGCTTCGAAGCCGACCGCTTCGGCCTGATGGCGCTGGACCTGGCCAGTGGCAAAGCCCGCGAGATTGCCCCGCAGTGGGACCGTTCGGCTGATGGCATCACCCTGTCGGCCGATGGCAGCACCGTCTACACCACCGCGCAGGACATGGGCGAACACCCGCTGTTCGCGGTGAAGGTGGCCGATGGTGTGGTCAGCAAGGTGGTGGGCGAGGGCAGCATCTCGGCCTTCGACATCGCCGGCGACACGCTGGCCTTCAGCCGCAACTCGCTCAAGAGCGGCGACCAGGTGTTCACCAGCACCACCGCTGCCGGCGCGCCGCAGCGTGCGATTACCCAGAGCGCCGGTGAGATGCTGCCGGACGTGAACTTCGGTGACTTCGAGCAGTTCTCGTTCAAGGGCTGGAACAACGAAACCGTGCACGGCTACGTGGTCAAGCCGCACGACTACCAGGAAGGCAAGAAGTACCCGGTGGCGTTCCTGATCCATGGTGGCCCGCAGGGCAGCTTCGGCAATGGCTGGAGCAACCGCTGGAACCCGCAGACCTACGCCGGCCAGGGCTACGCGGTGGTGATGATCGACTTCCACGGCTCCACCGGCTACGGCCAGGCCTTCACCGATGCGATCAGCCAGCACTGGGGCGACCGCCCGCTGGAAGACCTGCAGAAGGGCTGGGCCGCCGCGCAGCAGCAGTACAGCTTCCTCAACGGCGACAAGGCCTGCGCACTGGGCGCCAGCTACGGCGGCTTCATGGTCAACTGGATCGCCGGCAACTGGAACGAGCCGTGGAAGTGCCTGGTCAACCACGACGGCGTGTTCGACCAGCGTGCCATGGGCTATGCCACCGAAGAACTGTGGTTCACCGAGTGGGAGCAGGGCGGCACGCCGTACGACGTCCCGCAGAACTACGAGAAGTTCAACCCGGTCAACCACGTCGCCAACTGGAAAAAGCCGATGCTGGTGGTGCAGGGCCAGCTGGACTACCGCATCCCGGTCGAGCAGGGCCTGGCCACGTTCACCGCGTTGCAGCGTCAGGGAATCGAGTCCAAGTTCCTGTACTTCCCGGACGAGAACCACTGGGTGCTCAAGCCGCACAACAGCGTCAAGTGGCACGACACCGTCAATGACTGGCTCAAGCAGCACATCGGCCAGTAATCCGTCGCAGGAAAGGGCGCGCCGTTGGCGCGCCCTTTCGTTTTGATGTCATGTGCCGCGTTGCGCTAGCCTTCCGGTCGCTTGTCATCGGGTTCCCAGGGAGAGGCGAAACGTGGGTTCTTTCAGCATCTGGCATCTGTTGGTCCTGTTGGTGTTCCTGGGAGGCGGCGTCGGCCTGCTCGGCGTGGTGATCTGGTGGGTGACCCGCTCGGCAAGGGGCGCCGCAACACCCGCGGCAGCGTTGCCATCGGTGGCCGAGCGCCTGCGGCAACTCGACGCGCTCAAGGCCGAAGGCCTGATCAGCGAGGCCGAGCATGCGCGCCAGCGTGCGACCATCGTGCAGGGCGTCTAGCCGCGCGGTGGAGCGTGTGGGGGGAATGCCGCCAGCCTGGCGGTGAAGCGGAAGTAGTGTCCTGCCCGCCCGGATGGGTTGGGCAGGGGCGAGGGAGTCGCCGTGGTGGTTGGTCCTGCGCAATCCCTGTCTTCCTGACCGGAGCGGTCCCGCTGCAGGTTTTCTCATTCGGGCAGGGGGCTTGCCCGCGCTCATGCGACAAAGGGGATAGACGATGACGGCAGCCGCAACCGGTGCGCTCATCAGCAACGACATCATCGTGTTCGGCCTGATCGCCGCCACGCTGGGGGTGATTTTCTGGACGTCCGGCAGCAGCAACCGCCTGCTCAGGAAGTTCTACAGTTTCGTGCCCGCGCTGTTGCTGTGCTACTTCATTCCCGGGGTCTACAACACCTTCGGGCTGATCGACGGCGAAACCACCAAGCTCTATAACCCCATCGCCCGCGATGTGTTCCTGCCGGCGGCGCTGGTGCTGCTGACCCTGTCCATCGACCTGAAAGGCATCCTCGGCCTGGGCTGGAAGATGCTGGCCATGTACGTGGCGGCGGTGCTGAGCATCATGCTCGGCGCGCTGGTGGCGTTCCAGGTGATGTCCTGGGTGCATCCGGACACCGTTGCTGGTGGCACCTGGGGCGGCATGGCGGCGTTGGCCGGCAGCTGGATCGGTGGCGGCGCCAACATGCTGGCGATGAAGGAGATCTTCGAGGTCGATGCGACCACCTTCGGCCAGTTCGCGGTGGTGGATGTCGGCGTGGGGTACGTGTGGATGGCGGTGCTGATCTTCTTCGCCGCACGGGCCCCAGCGCTGGACAAGCACAGTGGCGCCGATACGACTGCCCTGGATGACCTGCGTGACCGCGTGGCCAACTATCAGGCCCAGCACGCGCGCATCCCGGCCCTGGGTGACCTGATGGTGATGGCGGGCGTGGCCTTCGGCACGGTGGCCATCGCACATGCCCTGGCCGGCCCGCTGTCGGGTTGGTTCGGTGCCACCTTTGCATGGTCGGCCTCGGTGAGCCTGGACAAGCCGTTCGTCTGGGTGGTGCTGCTGGCCACGTTCATCGGCCTGGGCTTGAGCTTCACCCGTGCCCGCGAGCTGGAAGGCGTGGGCGCGTCCAAATGGGGGTCGATGTTCCTGTACTTCCTGATCGCCTGCATCGGCATGCAGATGGACCTGCTGGCGTTGCTGGAGAAGCCCTGGCTGTTCGCGCTGGGCGTGATCTGGATCGGCGTGCACATCGTGCTGCTATGGGGGGTGGGCAAGCTGCTGCGCGTGCCGTTCTTCTATTTCGCGATCGCCTCGCAGAGCAACATCGGTGGCCCGGCCTCGGCGCCGGTGCTGGCCTCCGCGTTCCACCCGGCACTGGCGCCGGTGGGCGTGCTGCTCGGCACGCTGGGCTATGCGGTCGGCACCGGTGCCGCCTATGCGGTGGGCATCGCCCTGCGCGCCATGGCCGGCGCAGGCTGACCACATTCGCAGGAGCGGGCTCGCCCGCGAAGCAGATGGACGCCCCGATATCACTCATGCGATAGCCGGGATAACGGCTGCTTCGCGGCGGGGGGCACTCCTGCGGAGTGCGCATTCAGCCGTTGCCCCATGCTAGGCTCCACGCTCCCACGCCACGTTCCCAACGTGGCGTTTTTATTCTCATTCGATCGACAGGAACCGGACATATGCCGACCGAAAGCTCCACCGCCATCATCACCAATGACATCGTCGGCCTCGGCCTGATCGCCGCCACGCTGGCATTGATCTTCTGGTTGGCCAGCGGACCCACTGCCTTCTGGCGGAAGGTATTCACCTGGGTGCCGGCACTGCTGCTGTGCTACTTCATCCCGGCCATCTACAACACCGTCGGCCTGATAGACGGCCATGGCACCAAGCTCTACAACCCCATTGCCCGTGACGTGCTGCTGCCGGCCGCGCTGGTGTTGCTGACCCTGTCCATCGACCTGAAGGGGATCATCCGCCTCGGGCCGAAGCTGTTGGTCATGTTCGTCACCGGCACCGTCGGCATCGTGCTCGGTGCGGCGGTGTCGTTCCAGCTCATGAAGCTGATCCACCCGGAAACCGTGGCCGGTGACACCTGGGCCGGCATGGCCGCACTGGCCGGCAGCTGGATCGGCGGTGGCGCCAACATGGCCGCCATGCGCGAGACCTTCAACGTCGATGCCACCACCTTCGGCCAGTTCGCCGTGGTCGATGTGGCCTGCGCCAGCCTGTGGATGGCGATCCTGTTGTGGCTGGCCGGCCGCTCGCAGGCCATCGATGCGCGTACCGGTGCCGATACCTCGGCCATCGATGACATGAAGCGGCGCATCGCCGAATACGAAGCCAGGAGCGCGCGCAATCCGAGCCTGACCGACCTGATGGTGATCGTCGGTGTCGGCCTGGGCGTGGTCGGTCTGGCGCATGCGCTGGCTACGCCGCTGGCCACGTGGTTCGGCGAGAACGTCAGCTGGGCCAGCAAGGCTTCGTTGAACTCGGCCTTCGTCTGGGTGGTGATGCTGTCGACCTTGATCGGCCTGGGCCTGAGCTTCACCCGGGCCCGCAACCTGGAAGCGGCGGGCGCCTCGAAGATCGGCACCCTGTTCCTGTACTTCCTGATCGCCTGCATCGGCATGCAGATGGACCTGTTGTCGCTGGTCGACCGCCCGTGGCTGTTCCTGCTGGGCGTGATCTGGATGGGCGTGCACATCGGCCTGCTGTACCTGGTCGGCCGCCTGCTGCGCACGCCGTTGTTCTTCTTCGCCATTGGCTCGCAGGGCAACATCGGTGCAGCGGCATCGGCCCCGGTGGTCGCTGCGGCGTTCCACCCGACCCTGGCACCGGTGGGCGTGCTGCTGGGCACCGTGGGCTACGCGACCGGCACGGTCATCGCCTACATGACCGGCCTGATGCTCAAGTGGATGGCCGGCGCCTGATCGGCACTGGAGCGGGGGCAGGATTCGGCGCCACCGGCAAGAGGTCGAGCGGTAGGAACGACCTCGGTCGCGAGGCAGGGAATCTCGCAGCGGCCGGAACAGCGGCAATCTGACCGTCCAGCGGCTTCGTGGCCAAGGCCGCTCCCACGAAAAAGGCGGAGCCCATGGGCTCCGCCTTTTTTATTGCTCCAACATCATTCGTTCAGCAGCAGCGGAAGCCCCGCTTGCCACCGAACCGGGCCTCCTGGCGCTCGCGGAAGAAGGTCTTGTAATCCATGACCTCGCGGTCGGGATGCTTCTCCTGCATGTGCCGGACGTAGTTGTCGTAATCCGGTACCCCGCAGCACAGGCGTGCAGTCTGTACCAGACGCCGCCAGGTGCGGCGGAACGTCTGGTACTGGCCGACGGGGACCAGCTCGGTGCCCATTACAGGTCCACCTCGTGCGGCTTCAGTGCCACGTACGGCGTTTCGTGGTCGGTGCGCACCGGCGAACGACGGGCCTGGCGGATGGTCTTGATCGAGTACACCAGCACCGCGAACACCACGAACAGGAACAGCGCGGTCAGGCCGGCATTGATGTAGTTGTTCACCATCACCTGCTGCATCTGGTCGAAGTTCTTCGACGGCGGCAGCAGGTTGCCGGCTGCGATGGCATCACGGTACTTGTGTGCCTGGGCCATGAAGCCCACCGCCGGCTCGTTGGAGAAGATCTTGATGAAGCCGGCAGCCACGGTGCAGATCAGCAGCCAGATGGCCGGCAGCAGCGGCACCCAGGCGTACTTGCCCTTCTTCATCTTGAACAGCACCACGGTGCACAGCAGCAGCGCCACGCCGGCCAGCATCTGGTTGGCGATGCCGAACAGCGGCCACAGCATGTTGATGCCGCCCAGCGGATCGGTCACGCCCTGGTACAGGAAGTAGCCCCACAGCGCCACGCAGCCACCGGTGGCGATGAAGCTGGCCACCCACGAGTCGGTGCGGCGCAGGGCCGGCACGAAGTTGCCCAGCAGGTCCTGCAGCATGAAGCGGCCCGAACGGGTACCGGCATCGACCGCGGTCAGGATGAACAGCGCTTCGAACAGGATGGCGAAGTGGTACCAGAACGCCATCATGCCGTCGCCCGGCAACACCGCGTGCAGGATCTGCGCGATGCCCACGGCCAGCGTCGGTGCGCCGCCGGCGCGCGACAGGATGGAGTGCTCGCCAATTTCCGCGGCGGTGCTGGTCAGCTGCTCCGGGGTGATGGTGAAGCCCCAGTTGGACACCACCTGCGCGGCGTGCACGACGTCGGTGCCGATGATGGCGGCCGGGCTGTTCATCGCGAAGTAGATGCCCGGCTCGATGATCGAGGCGGCGACCATGGCCATGATGGCCACGAACGATTCCATCAACATGCCGCCGTAACCGATGTAGGCGGCGTGGCCTTCATTGGCAAGCAGCTTGGGCGTGGTGCCCGAGCTGATCAGCGCATGGAAGCCGGACACCGCACCGCAGGCGATGGTGATGAACAGGAACGGGAACATGCTGCCCTTCCACACCGGGCCAGTGCCGTCGGTGAACTGGGTCAGCGCCGGCATCTTCAGCTCCGGCATGACGATCAGGATGCCGATCGCCAGGCCGACGATGGTGCCGATCTTGAGGAAGGTGGACAGGTAGTCGCGCGGGGCCAGCAGCAGCCACACCGGCAGCACCGCGGCGACGAAGCCGTAGCCGATCAGCATCCAGGTGATCTGCACGCCGGTGAAGGTGAACATCGGGCCCATCACCGGGTCGGCGGCGACCTTGCCGCCGTACCAGATCGCGGCCAGCAGCAGCACCAGGCCGACCACCGAGATCTCGCCGATCTTGCCGGGGCGGATGTAGCGCATGTACACGCCCATCAGGATGGCGATGGGCATCGTCGCGATGACGGTGAACATGCCCCATGGGCTGCCCTCCAATGCCTTCACCACGATCATCGCCAGCACCGCCAGGATGATGATCATGATCATGAAGACGCCGAACAGCGCGATGGTGCCGGGCACTTGGCCCATTTCCTCGCGCACCAGGTCGCCCAGCGAGCGGCCGTTCCGGCGGCTGGAGATGAACAGGATCATGAAGTCCTGCACCGCGCCGGCCAGCACCACGCCGGCGATCAGCCACAGCGTGCCGGGAAGGTAGCCCATCTGCGCGGCCAGCACCGGGCCGACCAGCGGGCCGGCGCCGGCGATGGCGGCGAAGTGGTGGCCGAACAGCACGTGCTTGTTGGTGGGCACGTAGTCCAGGCCATCGTTGTTGAGGATGGCGGGCGTGGCGCGGGTGGGATCAACCCCCAGCACCTTGTTGGCGATGAAAAGGCCGTAGTAGCGGAAGGCGACCAGATACAGCGAGACCGCCGCGACCACGATCCACAGGGCATTGATGTGTTCGCCGCGGCGTAGCGCCACGACGCCCAGACAGAAAGCACCGATCAGGGACAGCACTGCCCATCCGGCTTTGGAGAAACCTTTCATCGAGTCGCCTCGCAGGGGTAATGGATCCAAGGGTCTACCCATGCACGCCGGGGGTCAATGTGTACGGCAGGTGAAGCGGATTCGACTTTGGTCTTAGGGAAATGTCCGGCCCGAAACTGACTGCGCGGGTCGCTTGCCTGCTGCCGTCGCCGATCTGGAACAATCGGTTGCAGTGCTGGCTGTTGGCGGCTGCGGGCTTGGCCGCCATTGTCGGATCTTCTGCGAGGAGGTTTCCCATGAGCGATGACAATGCCCGCGTATTGCGCACCCTGCGGGGCATGCCCACCTCCGACGGTGCGGGCGTGCGCCTGACCCGGGTGATCGGCACGCAGGACCTGCCGGACCTGGACCCGTTCCTGATGCTCGACGAGTTCGGCACGGACCGCGCGGAAGACTATCTGGCCGGCTTTCCCTCCCATCCGCACCGTGGCTTCGAGACGGTCACCTACATGCTGGATGGCCGCATGCGCCACCGCGACAACCATGGCAACGAAGGCCTGCTGACCTCCGGCAGCGTGCAGTGGATGACCGCCGGCCGCGGTGTCGTGCACTCGGAGATGCCCGAGCAGGAATCGGGGCGGATGCGTGGCTTCCAGTTGTGGGTGAACCTTCCGGCGCGCGAGAAGATGGTGGCCCCGGCCTACCAGGAGTTCGCCCCGGATCGCATTCCGCAGGCCACGCCGGCCGAAGGCGTCACCCTGAAGGTCATCGCCGGGCAGGTGGGCGAGGTGACCGGGCCGATCCGGCAGCCGGCCACCGAGCCGCTGTACCTGGACATCGAGCTGGCTGCCGGAGCGCGCTGGTCCGTCCCGTTGCCGGAGGGACACAATGTGTTCGCCTACGTGTTCGAAGGGCAGGCGTTGTTCGGCGACGGCGCGCAGCGCCAGCCGGTTGCCACGCAGACCCTGGCGGTGCTGGGCGGCGGCCGCCAGCTCAGCGTCGAAGGTGGCAGCCAGGGCGCGCGCCTGATCCTGGTGGCGGGCAAGCCACTGCGCGAGCCGGTGGCCCGGTATGGCCCGTTCGTGATGAACACCCGCGAGGAGCTGATGCAGGCCTTCGCCGATTACCAGGACGGCAAGTTCTGAAGCGGACAGCGCCGCGGACGCCGGCCTTGCCGGTGCCCGCGGTCATCGCCGGGAGGCGGCCTCAGTGGTCGCCGCCGGCCAGTGTCGACGGGTTGAGGTTCAACGTCTGCGTGAGTGCCTGCAGGTTGCCCAGTTCGCCGGTATCGGCCGCATCGATCCAGATCTGCGCGTAGCGGTTCTTGTCCAGCTTGACCACGGTGATGCGGCGCGACTCCAGCCCCGGCAGATCGCGGCCGCCCATGTCCAGCTTGTACCAATGCAGGCTCTCGCCGGCGAAGCTGCCCTTCTCCGCGCGCAACGAGCGGTTGAGCAGCATGTCCGGATCACGCGGGGTCAGCATCATGTTGAGCACCGGACGGCCGTCTTCGGTGGTGGCCTTGCAGACGATGAAGTCGGTCTGCGCCTGCTGTTCCCAGTGCAGGCCACTGTCCGAGGGCAGGGAAGGGCATTGCGCGGTGCTTTGCGCGGCGGCGGTGGCGCTGGCGGCGAGCAGCAGTGCTGCGGAAACGAAACAGGCGGTCTTCACTTCACATTCCCCATGAAACATCGGCCGGACGGCGCCGACGATGGTTGTTTGGACAGAGTTGAAAGCGTTGCCGGCCGTGGGCGTTGACCCCCTTCGCCCTTCATGTTCCCTTCATGTTCGGCGGCTGGTACCGACGGTATTACAGAAGTGCCACCGCATGCAAAGGATGGATGGTTACAAAAGAAACGGCCCCATGCGGGGCCGTTTGTCGGGTGGTGCGGGAAGGGCGGCTTACTTGTCGCTGCCGATCCACTTGTAGGCCAGGCCGCCGATCAGGGCGCCCAGGATCGGGGCGACCCAGAACAGCCACAGCTGGCTCAGCGCGCCGGAGCCGGCAAACACCGCCACCGCGGTGGAGCGGGCCGGGTTCACCGAGGTGTTGGTGACCGGGATGCTGATCAGGTGGATCAGGGTCAGGGCCAGGCCAATGGCGATCGGGGCGAAGCCCGCCGGCGCACGGCCATGGGTGGCGCCCATGATCACCACCAGGAACACCGCGGTCAGCACCACTTCGCACAGGAAGGCGGCCGCGACGGTGTAGCCGCCCGGCGACAGCGCGCCGTAGCCATTGCTGGCGAACGCGCCGGCCTGGCTGCCATCGATCACGAAGCTCGGGTTGCCCTGGGCGATCTGCAGCAGGATGAAGGCCGCGACGATGCCGCCGAGCACCTGGGCCACGATGTAGGGCAGCAGGTCCTTGCCGGAGAAGCGCCCGCCGGCCCACAGGCCGATGCTCACCGCCGGGTTGAAGTGCGCGCCGGAAACATGGCCGAACGCATAGGCGCCGGTCAGTACGGTGAGGCCGAAGGCCAGTGCGACGCCGACGAAGCCGATCCCCAGCGGATTGCCGTCACCGCCGAAATTGGCGGCCAGCACGGCGCTGCCGCAGCCGCCCAGGACCAGCCAGAAGGTGCCGAGGAATTCGGCTGCCAGTCGTTTACCCATGCTCATGATGTTCCCCAAGATAGACCCGTAACGGGCGTACAGAAAATAACGGAAGTAATTTGGTTGCTGCGTATCGAATTCGTTAATCCGGCCTAGTGGGCCGGCAGCGGGATGAACTCCTTGTCGTCGCCGGGGATGGTGCCGAAGCGGCCATTGCTCCAGTCGTCCTTGGCCTGCTCGATGCGTTCCTTGGAGCTGGAGACGAAGTTCCACCACAGGTGGCGCGGGCCGTCGAGCGGCTCGCCGCCCATCAGCATGGCCTTGACCGGGGTCTTGGCGCGCAGCCGGCCACGCGCGTTGGCCTCGGGGATGACCAGGTGCCGGGCGGGGATGTCGGTGCCGTCCAGCTGGGCGTCGCCTTCCAGGATGTAGAGCGCGCGCTGCACGTGCGAGGTGTCCAGGTCCACCTCGGCGCCGGGCTGCAGGTCGATGGCGACGTTCAAGGTGTCGGTGAACACCTTCACCGGCGATTCCTCGCCGTAGGCGCGCCCGGCGATGACACGCAGCAGGGCGCCGTCACGGCGCTGCTGCGGGAGCTGGTCGGCGGCGAAGTGGAAGAAGGCCGGGTCGGTTTCCTCGTGGCTCCTGGGCAGCGCCACCCAGGTCTGCATGCCATGCACGGCCTGTTCGTGTTCGCGCGCGGCCAGCGGGGTGCGCTCGGAGTGGGCGATGCCACGCCCGGCGGTCATCCAGTTGACGTCACCCGGGCGGATGACCTGCTCCGATCCCAGGGTGTCGCGGTGCCCGATCTGGCCGGCCCACAGGAAGGTGACCGTGGCCAGGCCGATGTGCGGGTGCGGGCGGACGTCGATGCCTTCGCCGGGGGTGAAGATGGCCGGCCCCATGTGGTCCACGAACACGAACGGCCCCACGCTGCGCGCCTGCAGGCTGGGGACGGCGCGACGCACCTGGAAGCCGCCCAGGTCGTGGACGCGCGGGCTGATGATCGTGGTCATGGCTGCTCCTTGGCTGTGGACCGAGGGGCGAGGATGGCATGCCCGGCGCGAGGCTGTCGTGACCAGTGCGGCAACGGATTGTTTTGCACCGGGGCGGCGGCACGCCTTGACCGGGCCCGCTACCGCCGCGACGCCAAGCGGTCCGCCAGCCGTGTCGGTTCCGGCAACCGGTAGCCGGCCAGGCAGGCCACTACCAGCGGCAGGCATTGCGCCACCGATACCCGGTGGCCGGGCGAGACGAACAGCGGTTTGCAACGCGGCTTGCTGCGCAGCACCCACCCCACCTGCCGGCCCTTGAACAACAGCGGCGAATGGTCGCCGCGCTGCGGGCCCGGCTCCTCGTAGTCGCCGACCAGGCGGCTCTTGCCGATGCCGATGCTGGGCAGGCCGGTGAGTACGCCCAGGTGCGCGGCGATGCCCAACCCGCGCGGGTGGGCGATGCCGTGCCCGTCCACCATCACCAGTGCCGGCGGCGCGGGCAGTTGCGCCAACGCCTCCAACGCAGCCGGCAGCTCACGGAAGCTGAGCAGGCCGGGGATATAGGGCAGGGCGGTCGGGCGACGCGCCAGCGCCGAATGCAGGGGCTGCAGGGATTGGCCGTCGAGCAGGACCGCCGCCGAGCGGGTGATGCTGCCGCCTTCCTCGAAGCCGGTGTCCACGCCGGCGATGCGATCAGGCAGGCCCTGGAAGGCATCGACCAGTTCGACCTGTGCCGCCAGCTCGCGTTGCTGCTGGCGCAGGCGCGCGTAGTCGGGTGCGGGCGTTGACGTGTCCATGCCCCCAAGCCTGCCACTTCCCGCCCCGCAACGGGGCGGGGGTCAGGGGGACGGGCTACAATCGACGGCCTTCCTTCCCCAACCCGGAGATATCCGCAGTGACCCGCAAACTCGTGCTGTTGCGCCATGGCCAGAGCCAGTGGAACCTCGACAATCGTTTCACCGGTTGGGTGGACGTGGATCTCACCGAGCAGGGCCGCAGCGAGGCCGCCGCCGCCGGTCGCCTGATGAAGGAAGAGGGCCTGCAGTTCGATGTCGCCCACACCTCGGTGCTCAAGCGCGCCATCCACACCCTGCAGGGGGCGCTGGCCGAGATGGGCCAGGACTGGCTGCCGGTCAACAAGTCCTGGCGCCTGAACGAGCGCCACTACGGTGGCCTGCAGGGCCTGGACAAGGCCGAGACCGCCGCCAAGCACGGCGAGGAGCAGGTCAAGGTGTGGCGCCGTTCCTACGACATCCCGCCGCCGCCGATGGACCTGGAAGACCCGGGCCATCCGATCCATGACCGCCGCTACGCTGGCCTGGACCGCAACGCGTTGCCGGCCACCGAATCGCTGGCCACCACACTGGACCGCGTGCTGCCGTACTGGCACGACGCGATCGCCCCGCAGTTGAAGGACGGCAAGACCGTGCTGGTCACCGCGCATGGCAACTCGCTGCGCGCGCTGTACAAGTACCTCAACAACGTGAGCAAGGAAGAAATCCTCGAGCTCAACATCCCGACCGGCATCCCGCTGTTGTTCGAATTGAACGATGACCTGACCGTGCAGTCGTTCCGTTACCTCGGTGATCCGGAAGCGGCGAAGAAGGCGGCCGAAGCGGTCGCCAACCAGGGCAAGGCGAAGTAAGCCGGCCCCCCGTTTCTCCTGGACACCCGGCCTCGTGCCGGGTGTCCTGCTTTGTGGCCGTGCTTGGCCCTGTGCCATGATCCGGCACGGAAAATGCACAGGAGTGAAGCGTGAAGCGAAAGGTGATTGCAGGATGTCTTGCCCTGTTGCTGACAGGGGGCGCGCTGGCACAGAGCGCATCAGTGGTTCCGGCGCAACCTGCAAACGCACAGCTCGCACAACGTGGTGGCGGCCAGCCCTACGAAGTCATCGGCAGTGAAGTGTGGGATGTGCCGGACCCGGTATCGGCCCGTGTCTACCAGGTGTTCGTCGCCTTGCCGGCCGGTTACGCCGAGAATCCGGACCGGCGCTATCCGGTGCTCTACGTCACCGATGCGGATTACGCCTTCCCGTTGATCCGGCAGATGGCGCGTCGCCTGAACGTGGAAGGTCCGCGCATCGAGGACTTCATCCTGGTGGGCCTGTCCTACGCGAAGGGCGAGGGCGGCATGCCCAGCCGTCGCCGCGACTACACGCCCACTCCCAACGCCCCCAGCGGCACGCCTGCTGATAGCGTGCACGGTGGCGGTGCTTCCTATCTGGGCTATCTGGACAGCCAGGTACTGCCGTTCATCGCACAGCACTACCGCACCGACGAACAACGCAGGTTGTTCCTCGGCCACTCCTACGGCGCCTTGCTGGGCACCCAGATTCTGTTCGAGCGTCCACAGCTGTTCGCCGGCTACATCCTCGGCAGCCCGTCGTACTGGTACGACCGGCACGTGATGGAGCGTCAGGAGAGCCGCTTCGCTGCAGCGCATCGTGACCTGCCGGCACGGATCTACATGTACGTCGGTGAGCGTGAAGCACGGGCGCACGGTGGCGACGCCGACATGGTCGAGGATGCACGACGGATGCAGAAGGTGTTGGCATCGCGCCGCTATGCATCGCTGCAGTTGCAGCTGGAGGTACTCAACGACGAGGACCACCTGACCGTCGCGCCGCGCGGATTCATGCAGGGGCTGGAGTACCTGCTGGCGCAGCCGGCCTCCCTCCCCTGAGGGCAGGGGGCGCTACCGGCGGCGGCCAGGCAGGGCAGGCCACGGCCGCAGGGCGCATGGCCACGGCAACCCGGCGCAAGCCGGGTTCTTGTTTATCCCGCCGATTCCTCACGGGCCATTTACGGCCGGGCTGAAAGATTGCGCACTCCGTCACTGTCGTGCGTGCCTTGGCAGCGCGCAGCGGTGCCAGGGTCTCTTTCCCCAGCGCAGGAAACAACGTCATGAACAAGCCGGCAGTGGTATTGGTCCATGGGTTCTGGGGCGGTGCCGCCCATTGGGCCAAGGTCATCCTGGAGTTGAAGCGGCTCGGCTACGCCGACATCCGTGCGGTCGAGAACCCGTTGACCTCATTGGCCGACGACGCCGAGCGCACCCGCAAGATGGTGGCGCAGGTGCAGGGCCCGGTCGTGCTGGTGGGGCACTCCTATGGCGGGGCGGTGATCAGCCAGGCGGGCAATCTGGACAACGTCAAGGCACTGGTCTTCATCGCCGCGTTCGCCCCCGATGCCGGTGAAAGCCCAGGTGGCATCACCCAGCAGCACCTGCCCGAGGCCGCGCCGAACCTTGCGCCGGACAGCGATGGCTACCTGTGGTTGAACCCGGCCAAGTTCCACGAGAGCTTCTGCCAGGACCTGTCGCCGGAGGAGGGCTTCGTGATGGGCGTGACCCAGAAGGCACCGTTGGCCAGCACCTTCGGTGACGCCATCACCGACCCGGCGTGGAGGCACAAGCCGAGCTGGTACCAGCTTTCGACCCGCGACCGGATGATCGCCCCCGAGAACCAGAGGGCGATGTCTGAGCGCATCAAGCCGCGCCGCGTGCTGACCCTGGAGGCCAGCCACGCATCGCTGGCGTCGCATCCGCAGGAAGTGGCGGCACTGATCGATGAGGCCGCGCAGCAGGCGTGACCCCGCGGCCACCCGGCCACTGGCGTCGGTGACACGGCGCCAGTGGCCTGCGCGCCGGGCGCGGCCCGTTGGCGGGGTGCCTGGCACCACGACCAATGGCAGGCGCGGCGCGACATGCGTTCACTAGACTGCGCTTGAACCCCTGCGGTGATTGCCCACGTCCATGCCGTCGCTTCCATCACCGCAGACCCAGGCCGGCAGCGCCGCCTGCAGCCGTACGTTGTTCGTGGGTGAACGGCTGTCCGCGCGGGTGGGGTGGTATGCGCCCGGACTGCGCATGTCGCGGCACGTGCATGAGTGCCATCAGCTCTCGCTGCTGCTGGTCGGAACGCTGGGCGAGCAGACGCCACATCGCGAAGTGCGGCTGGCGACATCGGCCGTTGGCGTGAAGCCCGCGGGGCTGGTGCATGCCAATGACTACGGGCCGTCCGGGGCGTTGATCCTGGGCATCAATCTGCCGGGCCGGTTCGACCTGGAGAGGGAGCTTGGCGTTGGCGGGGGCTGGCAGTGGCGCGAGCGTGCGGCACCGACGATGCTGGCGCGGGGCGGCTCCACGCTGGCGCAGCTGACAGGGGGAGGACTTCCTGCAGAGGAGATGGAAGCGCGCCTGTGGGAGCTGCTGGCGATGATGGTCCAGGTGGATCAACGGCCAGCGGGAACGCCGCCGCGCTGGCTGGCATTGGCGTGCGAGCGCCTGGGCGAGGAAGCGGTGCCGGTGACGGCGCTGGCGCAGGAACACGGGTTGCACCCGGTGTATTTCGCGCGTGCATTCGCGCGCTGGATGGGCTGCGCGCCCTCGGCGTTCCGGCTGCGCGCGCAACTGCAGCGTGCACTGCCGCTGCTGGCGGCCGGCCAGTCGCTGTCAGCGGCGGCATGCCAGGCCGGCTTCGCCGACCAGGCGCACCTGAGCCGCGTGGCGCGCCAATACAGTGGCCTGACACCGGCTCGCCTGGCCAGGGTGTTGCGCGCTTGATTGGAAGGGCGCGCAGGTTCGATCCATTCAATACGCCGGCCCCTTCGCCGCTGCAGCATCGCCTCATGTCCCCGTGGAATCGCACCATGCGCCACCTTTTCCTCCAGCGCTGCCAGTTGTGCCTGCTGCTTGTCGCCGCGACCGCGCTGTCGGCTACGGCGACGACACCGGAGCAGGCGTCGCGGCGTCTGCAGGGCTTCCTTGATGGCATCCCCGGCTTGGGGCCGGGCTACGCGGTCGTGGTGGTGGATCGTGACCGGCAACTGCTCGGTTACACCCGCGGCCAGCGCAACACCGCCAGCGGCGCGCCCTTGACGATGCACACGCCGATGTACGTCGCCTCGCAGACCAAGTCGTACATGGGCTTGCTGGCACACCTGCTTGATCAACGCGGCGTGCTGCGCCTGGACAGCACCCTGGCCGATCACTGGCCGCAGCTGCGCCTGCCCGACGGCGTGGATCCTGCGGCGTGGACCCTGGCCGACCTGCTCAATCACCGCGTGCCGCTGCATGCCGATGCGCTCACCACGATGGAGGCCTACATCGGCGCGCCGGACCCCGTGCTGTACCCGCAGTTGCTTGCCACGCTGGCGACGGCGCGGCCGGCCGGCTTCGACTACGACAACCTGGGCTACAACATCTACGCCGCCCTCCTGTACCAGCGTACCGGCAGGCACTGGCAGGACTGGTTGCAGGAACTGGTGTTCACGCCGCTGGGAATGCGTGAGACCGCCGCGCGCACCTCCGTGTTCGATCCCGCCCAGTTGGCCTACAACCATCAGTGGCTCGGGGAAGGGCGGGGATGGCAGGTGGTGGCGCCGAAGCCGGACGCCATCATGCATTCGGCCGGCGGCGTGATGACCTCGCCGCGCGACCTGGGCCGCTGGCTGCGGCTGCAGCTGGGCGGGACGCTGCCACCCTCAATCGCGCCCGGGGTGGTCGACAGGGCACATGCCATCGGCGTGCAGGTCGACCCGAAGGCCCGCAACGCCTATGAGCTTCCCTGCCACGGCTATGCATTCGGCTGGAACGTCTGCGACTTCGAGGGGCATACGCTGTACATCCATGGCGGCAGCTACACCGGTGCGCGCAGCATGATGGCGTTCTCGCCGGACCTGGGCGTGGGCATCGGGGTGTTCTCCAATTCCGACAACGCCACCGGCTGGTTCACCTCGCGCACGGTGGTGCAGTTCTTCCAGTACCTGGTGGACCACCCGGAGGCGGACACCTGGGCGCGGACACGTCGGCAGGTGTACCCGACGCGGGTGGCCGAGCAGCTGGCCGGGCTGCAGGCGCGCCAGGCCAAGGAACGCGCACAGGCGCGGTGGCAGGGCTGGGCATGGCAGCCAGACGCCGGGGTGCGTGCCGCGTACACGGCACGGTTCCATGCCGAGCGCCTGCCGGTGGAGGCGGCGGTCACCGAGACGGGGCATGGCCTGCACCTGCAGATGGGAGCGCTCGCGCGTGAGCTGCAACCGGCGACCGTGGACCTGTTTGGCGCGCAGGGCGGGCCGTTGGACGCACCGGAGCCCCTGCAGTTCCTGCGCGACGGACAGGGCCAGATCAGTGGTTTCGAATACGACGGCGAACGTTACATGAAGCAACCGTCGCCCCCGCCGGCAATGCACACCGATGCGCTCCCGTAGGCGCGACGCCAGTCGCGAAGCCGATGGCGCCTCAACGCCTCGGTTTGCAATCGCACGCATTGCCACGACGGCACCCACGAGCTTCGCGTCTGAAGCCACTCCTGCCGGCGGCGTCAGCGGAAGAACTGGCTGGGGGTCAGGCCGAAGCGACGCTTGAACATGGTGGTGAACGCGCTCGGGCTTTCGTAGCCCAATGCGAGGGCCACGTCGATGACCTTCTCGCCGACCGCCAGCCGCTCCAGTGCGCGCAGCAGCCGTGCCTGCTGGCGCCATTGGCCGAAGGTCATGCCCAGCTCGCGCGTGCACAGGCGCTGGATCGTCTTGACGTCGACCTGCAGGCGCTGCGCCCAGTCGTGCAGGGTGGACGCATCGTCCGGGTGTCGCTCCAGCTGCCGGCCGATCATGCGCAGACGCGCGTCCTTCGGCTCGGGCAGGTGCAGCGGCAGCACCGGCAGGGTCTGCATCTCGTCCAGGATCAGGCGCATCACCCGGCCGTCGCGTGAATCCTCCACATAGGGCTGCTGCACGCTGGCCGCTGCGCGGATCAGTGCCGCCAACAACGGCGTGACCGAGACCGCCGATGGGCCGGCGGGCGGCTGCCGCATCGCGGCCGGCGTGACGTAGAGGCTGCGCATCTGCACCTGGCCGATGCAATGCACCTGGTGGCCGGTGCCGGCCGGCATCCAGATTGCACGGGTGCTGGGCACCACCCAGCGGCCCATGCCGGCGCGCACGACCAGCACGCCGGTCTCGGCATACACGAGCTGGTGGCGATCGGGGTGGTGGTGCAGCGGGATCAGCGTGTCCGCCTCGTAGTCCCGTGCCCTGCAATACACCGCCGTCTCCGGGCCCGCCGGCAGCGGCAGGCGCCGGCCTTTGCGGCTGTCGGTGTCCTTTTCGAGAGGGTGCATGACCATATCGCGCAGGAAGGGCGTGGCGAGCGACTCTACCATGCGCCGGCTCCCCTCATCCCGTGATAACGCCATGTCCTCCACCGCTCCACCCGTGGCCGCTTCCAGTACCCCCGCGCGGCGCCCGGCCGCCGTCGGCGTGCTGGCTGCGATCAGCAGTTCGCACCTAGTCAACGACATGATGCAGTCGCTGATCCTGGCGCTGTATCCGATCTTCAAGGCGCAGTTCCACCTGAGCTTCACCCAGGTGGGCATGATCACCCTGACCTACCAGCTCACCGCTTCGCTGTTCCAGCCGTTGATCGGCCTGCGTACCGACAAGCGCCCGGCGCCGTACTCCCTGCCGATGGGCATGACCTCCACGCTGTGCGGCCTGTTGCTGCTGGCCTATGCGCCGAACTTCAGCACGGTGCTGGTCGCGGCGATGCTGGTCGGCATCGGTTCGGCCATCTTCCACCCGGAATCCTCGCGCATCGCGCGGTTGGCCTCGGGCGGACGGCATGGCCTGTCGCAGTCGGTGTTCCAGCTGGGCGGCAACGCCGGCACGGCGATCGGGCCGTTGCTGGCCGCAGCGGTGATCGCTCCCAACGGCCAGCGCAGCGTCGCCTGGTTCGGCGGCGCGGCGCTGATCGGCATCGGCTTGCTGACCTATGTCAGCCGCTGGTACCAGCAGCACCTGGTCGTCAGCGCCAGCAAGCCAAAGGCGGGCATGGCAAGCAGTGAGTCGCTGCTGCCCAAGCGCACGGTGGCATGGGTGATCGCGATCCTGCTGGTGCTTATCTTCAGCAAATACTTCTACATCGCTGGCTTGAGCAGCTATTACACGTTCTACCTGATGCAGAAGTTCCACGTGTCGGTGCAGAGCGCGCAGTTGCACCTGTTCGGCTTCCTGCTGGCCTCGGCGGCGGGCACCTTGATCGGCGGGCCGGTAGGTGACCGCATTGGTCGCAAGCCGGTGATCTGGGCGTCGATCCTGGGCGTGGCGCCGTTCGCGTTGATGCTCCCCTACGCGAACCTGGAATGGACGACGGTGCTGACCTTGATCATCGGCTTCGTGCTGTCCTCGGCGTTCTCGGCCATCCTGGTGTACGCGCAGGAGTTGATGCCGCATCGCATCGGCACGGTCTCGGGCCTGTTCTTCGGCTTCGCGTTCGGCATGGGCGGCCTGGGTGCCGCGGTACTGGGCGTGCTGGCCGACCACACCAGCATCCTGTGGGTCTACAAGGTGATCTCGTTCCTGCCATTGCTGGGCATGGTGGCCGCGTTCCTGCCGAATCGGCGCAGTCACTGATCCTGCGCGACCTTGCAGGAGCGGCGCGAGCGGCGACGCACGCGGCAGTTGAAGCGCAGTGCTGCCGGCAAGCATGAGAATGCCGGCCGCACTGCCGATCAGGCAGCGCAGGTTTCGCGGCCAAGGCCGCTCCTGTGGATGGGGCCTTCCTTGCAGGAGCGGCTTCAGTCGCGAAGCACGGTGGGGTTGAAGGGCCGTGTTGCCAGCAACCATGAGGTTGCTGGTCGCACGATTGATCGAGCACCACCAGCCTCGCGGCCGAGGCCGCTCCTACGCAGGATGCATTCCTTGCAGGAACAGCGTGAACCGCCAGGCACGCTAGGGTCGAGGGATGGCTCCCGCGTCATACCAGCGACGCGAGCGGTTGACGATGGCCACCACGGTCAGCATCACCGGTACTTCAATCAACACGCCGACCACGGTCGCCAGCGCGGCGCCGGAGTGCACGCCGAACAGGCTGACCGCTGCGGCGACGGCCAGCTCGAAGAAGTTGCTGGCGCCGATCAATGCCGATGGTCCGGCCACGCAGTGGTCAACACCGAGACGCCGGTTGAGCAGGTAGGCGAGCCCAGCGTTGAAATAGACCTGCAACAGGATGGGCACGGCGAGGATGGCGATGACCAGTGGCTGCTCGATGATCTGCCGGCCCTGGAAGCCGAACAGCAGCACCAGCGTGGCCAGCAGTGCCAGCAGCGATACGGGGGCTAGCCGCTGCAGTACCTGCTGCAGCCTGGGCGGGCCGCCGCGCGCGAGCAGCCAGCGTCGCAGCAACGTGGCCACCGCGACCGGCAGCAGGATGTACAGGGAGACCGAAAGCGCCAGCGTCGCCCATGGCACGGTGATCGACGACAGGCCCAGCAACACGGCCACCAGGGGCGCGAAGGCCAGCACCATGATCGCGTCGTTGAGCGCGACCTGGCTCAGGGTGAAGTTGGCATCGCCCCGGCACAGGTTGCTCCAGACGAACACCATCGCGGTGCACGGCGCGGCCGCCAGCAGGATCAGCCCCGCCATGTAGGAGTCCACCTGCCCAGGTGGCAGCCATGCGGCGAAGACGTGGCGCAGGAACAGACCGCCCAGCAACGCCATCGAGAACGGCTTGACGGCCCAGTTGATGAAGAGGGTGACGCCGATACCCCGCCAGTGCTGGCCCACCTGGCGCATCGCCCCGAAGTCCACCTTCAACAGCATCGGGATGATCATCAGCCAGATCAGCACGGCGACCGGCAGGTTCACGCGCGCCACTTCCAGCGCGCCCAACTGCGCGAATGCCCCGGGGAACATGTGCCCCAGACCGGTGCCAACGGCGATGCACACCGCCACCCACAAGGTCAGGTAACGCTCGAACAGGCCCAGCCGGGCGGTGCCCTCAGTCATTGTCCCGGCGTCCCGTTTCCGGCTGCACCTGCCCGATGCCATCAAGGGCGTGCTGGAGCTGCAGGCGGTCCTGCCATTGCGTCGCCGGGACGGCAAGCAGCGCCAACAGCCGGGCCTTTACCACGGCATGCGCCAGCGCGAATGCCGCGCGCTTTTCATCGTCACTGCCTTCCACCGCCGCCGGATCCGGCAGTCCCCAATGGGCACGCAGGAAGTCGCCGAACACCACCGGACAGGTTTCAGCGGCGGCCGAATCACAGACCGTGATGACCAGGTCCATGCGAGGGGCATCGGGTTGCGTGAACTCGTCCCAGGACTTGCTGCGCAGGCCGGCGGTGGCAATGCCTTCCGCGGACAACTGGGCCAAGGCGAATGGATTGACCGTGCCGGTGGGCTGGCTACCCGCACTGAATGCGACGAAACGGTTGCCGCCCCAGGCCCGCAGGGTGGCTTCGGCCAGCACACTACGGGCACTGTTGCCGGTGCACAGGAAGAGAACGTTGATGCTCATGGCGTGTCCGTCAGGGAAGGAATCGGGTTTCAACGGGTGCGGCGGATGGATGCCGGATGCCGGTCGGCGATGAACGGCCTCGGCTGGGTGTTCAATCCACGGCCAGGTGCTTGTGCATGCAGGTCGCCGAGGCCGGGCAGAGGCTGCGGAACTCGGCGGTGGCCTGGATGGCCAGGGCGACATCGGCCCGCGGCACGGGCTGATAGCCACGCTGCTGGAAGAACGGTGCGGCCGTGGTGGTCAGCAGTGTCAGGCGGCGGACACCACGCGCGGCGGCATGTGCCTCCATGGCCTGCAGCAGGCGCCCGCCGAGTCCACTGCCGCGTGCACCGGGAACCACCGCCAACGAACGGAGCAGGCCATCCGGTGGTACGGCTTCCACGCCGATGATGCCGAGCAGTTGCCCATCCTCCATGGCGACGAGAAAGTCGATCTGTCCCGTTGCCAGGTCATCGACCGGCAGCCCGGCGGCGGCAAGCAGCGCCACCAGCCGGGGCAGGTCGGTCGGGTGCGGAGCGCGGATGTAGGCGGGCATGGACGCCTCAGCAGCAGGAGTTTGTGGGGGTGGGGGCACAGCGGCTGCCGGGCGAGCCGGCGCAACAGTTGTGGGTGAGGTAGGCCATCAACGCGTTCATGGCGGTGTAGTCGGCGCGGTAACAGACATTGCGTCCGACGCTTTCGCTCTGCACCAGGCCTGCATGCAGCAGTTCCTTCAGGTGGAAGGAAAGGGTGGCGTTGGGGACGGCCAGGGATTCGGCGATTTCACCGGCCATGCGGCCGTCGGGGCCGGCCTCCACCAACAGGCGGAATGCAGCCAGCCGGGTGCCGTGGCCGAGCGCGGTAAGGGCGGCGATTGCCTGATTCGTTTCCATAATTCTAGAATAATGGAATGAATATCGATCAGCAATCCCCAATTGACGCCCTGCCCAACATCAACCTCGATCTGCTACCGGTGCCGGATGGTGGGTTGCGGGCAGCCTCCGATGGCCTGCATCGGCCACGCATCCTGCTGCTGTACGGCTCGCTGCGCCCGCAATCGTTCAGTCGCAAGCTGGCCCTGGAGGCGGAGCGTGTCCTCCTGCAACTGGGGGCAGAGACGCGCGTCTTTGATCCACACGGGCTGCCGATGCTCGACAGTTGCGACAAGGACCATCCCAAGGTGCGGCAACTGCGGGAGTGGTCGCAGTGGTCCGAAGGCCAGGTATGGGTGTCACCGGAGCGCCACGGCACCTTGACGGGTGTGTTCAAGAACCAGATCGACTGGCTGCCGTTGGAAGAAGGCAGCGTACGTCCTACCCAGGGCCGCACGCTGGCGGTCATGCAGGTATGCGGCGGTTCGCAATCGTTCAATGTGGTCAACGCATTGCGCGTGTTGGGGCGCTGGATGCGCATGGTCACCATCCCCAACCAGTCTTCGGTCCCAAAGGCCTGGCAGGAGTTTGACGAAAACGGACGCATGCGTCCTTCGCCCTACTACGATCGCGTGGTGGATGTGATGGAGGAGCTGATGAAGTTCACGCTGCTGGTGCGTGGTCGCAGCGACTACCTGGTTGACCGCTACAGCGAGCGCAAGGGCGCCAGCGCCGCTGCGGCACTGGCGCTTGCCGCCGACGCGGTGGAGACGACGCAGGGCTGACGCTTCCTGCAACGTGCCGAAGGGGGCGGGTGCCGGCGACCCTGGGAAGGGGTGCTGGCGTCGGGCCGGGCTGGCAGGATGCGGTCGGTGGCGGGTTGCCGAACATGGGAATGCCCCCGTCGAGCGTGCGTCGTCCGCCGGGAAAAGCGGCACGGATGCGGTTTGAGAGGCCATCCGTGCCACTTGTGATTGCACGACGCCCCTTCAAGGGGCATTGATGTCGCCTGAAGCGTCAGCGATGCCGGAAAAAGCGCCAAGGCTGAAGGTTGAAGTGCCCTTGATGGCGGGAAAAACGCCAGTGATGGCGTTTGAAGCGCCGCTGATGCCGTTGCAGGTGCCGGCGCTGCCGCTCCCATCGCTGCGGCCGCACCCAAAGGGTGCATCGGCTAGGAATCATCCGAGACCTGCAGCGCAGGTCGCGTGGAGATTGCTGGCCGTTTGACAGGTGCTTCTGGAGGGGGCGGGGGATGCAGGCGTTGGTTTGTGGCTTCGCGGCCGAAGCCGCTCCTACGGGGGCGGACAGGGCGCGGATGGGTAGGAGCGGCGTTCGCCCCGAAGCTGGGGAAGTGACCGACGCGGTGGTTTCTGTCGTCCCGTCATCGTTGGACGGGGCGCCTTCGGCAATCACACGGCAGCGACCTCGCGGCCGAAGCCGTTCCTACGGAGGTGGGGCGGCGGCGATGTCGGTGGTGTGTGCGTCGGCGCCGCCGCCCAGCACCTTGTACAGCGTCACCCGGTTGTTTGCTTCAGACAGCTGCAGGGTGATCTGCGCCTGCTGGGCGCTGTACAGCGAACGCTGCGCGTCCAGCGCTTCAAGGTAGCTGTCCACGCCGGTGCGGTAGCGGGTGTCGGCGAGGGTGAAGCCGCGCTGGTTGGCCGCGACCAGTGCGCGCTGTGCCTCCAGTTGTTCATCGAGGTTGGCGCGGGCGACCAGGGCATCGGCGACTTCGGCGAAGGCGCTCTGGATGCTCTTTTCGTAGCGGGCAACCTCGATGTGCTTGCCGAGCGTGGCGACGTCCAGTTCGGCCCTGAGCGCACCGGCATGGAAGATCGGGATGCTGATGCTGGGGATGAACGACCAGGTGCGCTGGCCCCCGCTGAACAGCGAGGACAGCGCGTCACTGCTGCGGCCGGTGTTGGCGGTGAGCGCGATGCTGGGGAAGAAGGCGGCACGTGCCGCGCCGATGTTGGCATTGGCCGCCTTCAGGGCGTGCTCGGCGGCCAGCACGTCGGGCCGGTCCAGCAGTACCCGTGAATCCAGACCCGACCGAATCGGTGCCAGCGCCACGGCGCTGTCCAGTGCTTCGCTGGACGGCAGCAAGGGGGCTTCCAGGCGGGTGCCGACCAACAGCTCCAATGCAGTGCGGTCCTGTGCCAGCTGCACGGTATAGCTGGCCAGGTCGGAGCGCGCGCTGTGCACGCTGGCCTCGACCTGCGACAGATCCAGCCCGGAGACGATGCCCTGCGCATGACGTTCCTGGGTCAGTGCCAGTGTCTGTTGCTGGTTGTGCAGGGTCTGCCGGGCCAGTTCCAGCCGTTGCTGGTCGGCGCAAAGCGTCAGCCATGCGCTCGCCACCTCGGCAACCAGCGTCAGGCGGGTACCGCGCTGGGTTTCCGTGGTGGCCAACCAGTTCTCCAGGGCCTGGTCCTTGAGGCTACGGACGCGGCCGAACAGATCCAGCTCCCAACTGGCAATGCCGACCTCGGCGCTGGCACTGCGGCTGACGCCGCTTTGTCCCGAGGCGTCGGTGCCGCGACTGCGTGACTGTGCGGCGGATGCATCGATCGACGGCAACGATGCAGCCCGCTGGATCCGGTACTGGGCACGCTGCGTTTCGATGTTGAGCAGGGCGATGCGTAGATCGCGGTTGTTCTCCAACGCCAGTGCGATCACCTGCTGCAGGCGGGTGTCCAGGAACACCTGCCGCCACGGCAGGTCGACCACGGCGCCCGCGTCACTGGCAATGGCGGGAACACCCGCGGGAAGGGTGTCGCTGACCGGTGCGGCCGGCCGCGTGTAGCGCGGTGCCATGCTGGTGCATCCAGCCAGTGCAAGCAGGCAGCCAGCCAGCAGCATGGAGTGGCGCGGTCCGCGCGGGAGACAGGTTCGGGTCACGACGGATTCTCCACTTCGGTCGCCTGCGGACGCGCCTTGCGCGGCGAGAGGGTACGCACGATCACGTAGAACAGCGGGACGAAGAAGATGCCCAGCGCGGTGGAGGCGAGCGTGCCGCCGAACACGCCGGTGCCCAGCGAATGCCGACCGGCCGACCCCGCACCGCTGCTGACCACCAGCGGCAACACGCCGAGCAGGAAGGCCAACGAGGTCATCAGGATCGGACGCAGGCGCATGCGCGCGGCATGCAGCACCGCCTGCAGCAACGATTGGCCCTGTTCTTCCAGTTCCTTGGCGAACTCCACGATCAGGATGCCGTTCTTGGCGGCCAGGCCGACGGTGGTCAACAGGCCGACCTGGAAGTACACGTCATTCTCCAGCCCGCGCAGGCTGGTGAGCAGCAGCGCGCCCACCACGCCGATCGGAACGGCCAACATCACCGACAACGGCACCGACCAGCTTTCATACAGGGCGGCCAGGCACAGGAACACGAACAGCAGCGAGACGCCGTACAGCAAGGGTGCCTGGTTGCCGGCCAGACGTTCCTGGTAGGACATCCCCGACCAGGAGAAGCCCATGCCCGTCGGCAACGCCGCGGCAAGCCGTTCCATCGTCTCCATGGCCGTGCCCGAACTGGTGCCGGCATTGGCTTCGCCACTGATCTCCATCGAGCCACTGCCGTTGAAGCGGGTCAGTGTCGCCGGTGCGAAATCCCACGAGGAGGTGGAGAAGGCGGAGAACGCCACCATCTGGCCATCGCTGTTGCGCACCGACCAGCGGCCGACGTCGGCCGGCAGCATGCGCGCGGAGGCCTCGCCCTGTACGTAGACCTTCTTCACCCGGCCGCGGTTGATGAAATCGTTGACGTAGGTGCCGCCCAATGCGGTGGAGAGGGTGTTGTTGATGTCGCTGGTGGCCAGGTCCAGTGCGCCAGCCTTGGCATCGTCGATCTCCACCTTGAAGCTGGGCGCATCGTCGACCGCCGTATAGCGCACCTTGGCCAGGGCGGATTCCTGGCCGGCGCTGCCGAGCAGCTGGTCGCGGGCGGCGACCAACGCTTCATGGCCGGCGCCGCCCAGGTCCTGCAGCTGGAAGGTGAAGCCGCCGGTCTGGCCCATGCCGGGAATGCCGGACGGGGTTACCGCGAAGATCTGGGCATCGGGGATGCGGGACATGGCCTGGGTGATGCGCACGCCCACCTCCTGTGCGCTGGCCTCGCGCAACGACCAGTCCTTCAGGCGGATGTAGGCCTGTGCCGAGTTCTGCGCGCTGTTGCCGCCACCACCACCGGAGCCGGCGTTGGCCATGATGGTCGAAACCTCCGGCTGCTCGAGCGCATAGGCGGTGAGCTGGTCCATCACGGCCTGGGTGCGCTGCATGGTGGTGCCCGAAGGCAGCTTGACCTGCACGATCAGGGTGCCCTGGTCCTCGGCGGGAAGAAACGAGGTGGGCAGGCGCCAGAACAGCAGGCCCATCACCAGCAACAGCACGGCATAGCAGGCCACGCCCAGCGAACGGCGGCCGAGCAGGCGCTGCACGCCGTGCTGGTAACGTTCGGCGCTGGCGTCGAAGCGCCGGTTGAAGCCGGCGAAGAAGCGGCCCAGGCGACCGCGATGCACGGCGTGGCCGTCCGGGCCGGGCGCGACCAGCAGGCTTGCGCACATGGCCGGCGTCAAGGTCATGGCCACCAGCACCGAGAGGATCATCGCCGAGGCGATGGTCACCGAGAACTGGCGGTAGATCATGCCGGTGGAGCCGCCAAAGAACGCCATGGGCAGGAACACCGCCGTCAGCACCAGCGCGATGCCGACCAGCGCGCCGGTGATCTGCTGCATCGACTTGCGGGTGGCCTCGCGCGCGGACAGGTGTTCGGTGGCCATCACGCGCTCGACGTTCTCCACCACCACGATGGCATCGTCCACCAGCAGGCCGATGGCCAGCACCATCGCGAACATGGTCAGGGTGTTGATCGAGTAGCCCAGCAGGGACAGCACGCCGAAGGTGCCCATCAGCACCACCGGCACCGCGACCGCGGGGATCAGCGTCGCCCGCCAGCTCTGCAGGAACAGGTACATGATCAGCACCACCAGCACGATGGCCTCGATCAGGGTCTTGACCACTTCTTCGATGGAGATGCGCACGAACGGCGTGGTATCCATCGCCACCTGGTACTGCAGCCCGGTGGGGAAGAACGGCTTGAGCTGCTGCAGGCGGGCCTGCACCGCGTCGGCCACCTGCAGTGCGTTGGCACCGCTGGCCAGCTCGATGCCCATGCCGGCGGCGGGCTTGCCGTTGAAGGTGGACATGACGTTGTAGCTCTCCCCGCCCAGCTCGACGGTGGCCACGTCGGACAGGTGCACGACCGCACCACCGGGATCGGACTTGATCACCACCTGGCGGAACTGCTCGGGGGTCTGCAGCCGGCTGCGCGCGGTCACGGTGACGTTCAGGCCCTGGTCGTCCACGGCGGGCAGGGCGCCGAGCTGGCCGGACGACACATCGGCGTTCTGCGCGCTGATCGCATTGCTGACGTCCGACGGCATCAGCGAATAGGTGCGCAGCTTCTCCGGGTCCAGCCAGATCCGCATTGCGTACTGGGCTCCCATCACCTGCACGTTGCCCACGCCGGAGACACGGCTGATCGGGTCCTGCACCGAGGAGACCATGTAGTCGGCGATGTCGTTCTTCTGCATCGAGCCGTCGGCCGAGCTGAAGGCCACCACCATGAAGATGTTGCCGGAGGACTTGGTGACGGTGACGCCGGTGTTCTTGACCGCATCAGGCAGCTTGGATTCGGCCTGTTGGAGCTTGTTCTGCACCTGCATCTGCGCGGTGTCGGCATTGGTGCTGGACTCGAAGGTCAGGGTGATCTGCGCGCCGCCGGAGGAACTGCTGCTGGAGGACATGTACATCAGGTTGTCCAACCCGGTCATCTGCTGCTCGATGACCTGGGTGACGGCGTTCTCCACGGTCTGCGCGGAGGCACCGGTGTAGTTGGCACGGATGGAGACCGACGGCGGGGCGATGTCCGGGTACTGCTCCAGCGGCAGCGAGAACACCGCCAGCGTGCCGGCCAGGGTGATGACGATGGCGATGACCCACGCGAAGATCGGCCGGTCGATGAAGAAACGTGCCATGGCCGATCCTTACTTGGTGCCGGGAGTGGCGGTGGCGGGGTCGGCCGCGGCCGCGGCGGCGTTGGCGGCCTGTACCTTGACCGTCTGCCCGGCGCTGGCCTTGCTGCCATTGGCCACGATCAGCCGCTGCCCCGCGTTCAACCCCGCGGTGACCACCCATTGGTTGCGGACGGCGTCGCCCAGCGTCACCACCTGCTCGACCACCTTGTCGCCTTCGCCCACCAGCTTGACGGTGGCTTCCCCCTTCGTATTGCGGGTGACTGCGCTCTGCGGCACGAGGATGGCCTTGTCATTGATGGCCATCGGCAGCACCGCGCGCACGTACATGCCGGGCAGCAGCAGGCCGTCGGGATTGGGCAGCACCGCGCGCAGGGTGACGTTGCCGGTGCCGGTGTCCACGGCGGTGCCCACGAACTCGAGGGTGCCGGTGTGCGCGTAGGTACTGCCGTCCTCCAGGGTGACGCTGACCTGTGCCTTGCCGTCCACGGACTGCAGCGCGCCGGAGGCCAGCTGCCGGCGCAGCGCCAGCAACTGGGCACTGGTCTGGCTGACGTCCACGTAGATCGGGTCCAGCTGCTGGATGGTGGTCAGTGCGGTGGTCTGGCCCGCGGTGACCAGGGCACCGGGGGTATAGGTGGAGGTGGAGATGCGGCCGTTGATGGGGGCGGTGATGCGGGTGTAGTCCAGGTTGATGCGCGCGCTCTGCAGCCCGGCGCGCGCTGCCACCACCGCCGCCTCGGCCTGGCGCAGCGCGGCCAGGGCATCGTCGCCGTCCTGCCTGCTGACCGCATCGGCCTTGACCAGGCTTTCATAACGTTCGGCCTTGGGGCGCGCGGAGAGTACCGCCGCTTCGGCCTGGGCCAGGGTGCCGCGCGCGTTGTCGTAGGCTGCCTGGTAACTGGCCGGGTCGATCTGGTAGAGCACCTGGCCGGCGTTCACCTGCTCGCCCTCGGTGAACAGCCGCTTCTGGATGATGCCGCCCACCTGCGGGCGCACGTCCGAGGTCATGAACGCCACCGTCCGGCCCGGCAACGTCTGCTCCATGGCCATTCGCTGGACAGTGACCGGCTGTACCGAGACGGTCACCTCGCGGGAGGGCGTCGCCTGCTTGGACGAACAGGCCGTGAGCACGCCGCAGACCAGCAGGGCCAACGGAACCAGGGCAGTGCGGGGTGGAACAGCAGCGGGCATGGGGGGCACTCGGTGGTTTCCAGGTGACGCCAGCCTGCGAGGCAAATGTGCAGCAAATATGGAGATTGATGGCGCGGGCTTGCATCGCGGCGGCAGGGCGCCGCTAATGGGGCCATCCCGTCACGGCCCGTCCACATCCGCGCACCATGAAATTCGGAATCGCCGCCAAGATCTTCTGCGCCATGCTGTTGATGTGCGCGGTCGCCTTGCTGGTCAATGGCGTGGCCGGCAAATGGCTGTTCGAAAGGGGCTTCCTGGGCTACCTCAATGGCCAGGGCATCGGCCGCATGGAATTGCTGTTGCCGCGCCTGCAGGCCGAGTACGCCGAACATGGCAGTTGGGAGTTCGTGCGCGGCCAGCGCAAGGTCTGGCTGCGGCTGATCCGTCCCCATGTGGGCGACCCGGTTGCCGACGAAGCCTTGCTGAGTGCGCCACCGGTGTCGGACCAGACCGGCGCGGTGGCCCGCTTCGCGTTGCTTGATGCGCAGGGCCAACGTGTGATCGGCAACGCCGACGTCGATGGCAGTGCGATCCGCCGCCCGATCGTGGTGGAAGGCCATACCGTGGGCTGGCTGGCGATGGTGCCGTTCCAGAAGATATTGGCGCGCAACGAGCAGCGCTTCATGGAGGCGCAGGTGCGGCGCTGGTGGGCGATCAGCATCGTCGCGGTGCTGGTCGCCGGTACGTTGGCGTGGCTGTTGACCCGCCCCCTGCGCAAGCGCATCCAGGGCATGGGGGCGGCGACCCACCGGTTGGCCGGCGGGGACTACGCCACACGCATCGTGCCCGGCGCCGACGATGAGCTGGGGCGGCTGGCGCAGGACTTCAACCGCATGGCCGGCGCGCTGGAGAACAGCGAGCGGAACCGGCGTGAGTTCATGGCCGACATCTCGCATGAGCTGCGCACGCCGTTGTCGGTGCTGCGTGCGGAACTGGAGGCCATCCAGGACGGCATCCGGCCGATGAGCGCGGCGACGTTGGCACCGTTGCAGGGCGAAGTGCGGCAGCTGGGCAAGCTCATCGACGACCTGCACGAGCTGGCGTTGACCCAGTCCGGCGAGTTGGCCTACGAACATGTGCCGCTGGACCTGGATGCGGTGCTGCGCGCGACGGTGGAAGGCATGCGCTGCCGCTTCCACGACGCGGGGTTGGCGCTGGTCGTGTCATCCGCGCCCGGCCCGCTGCCGGTGCAGGGGGATGAACGGCGCCTGCAGCAGTTGTTCGCCAACCTGCTGGAGAACGCGTTGCGTTACACCGACCGCGGCGGCAGCGTCGCGGTACATGCGTTGCGCGATGAACGGCACGTGCGGATAAGCATCGAGGACAGCGCGCCGGGCGTGGACGAGGACAAGCGTGGGCGCCTGTTCGAGCGGTTCTACCGGGTGGATGCCTCGCGCAATCGCGCCAGTGGTGGCAGCGGGCTGGGCCTGGCGATCTGCCGCAACATCGTGTTGGCCCATGGCGGCGCCATCCACGCCGAAGCGTCCGCGCTCGGTGGGCTGGCCATCGTGGTGGAACTGCCACTGCACGCATGAGCACATCCATCGACGCCGCCGTGGAAGTGCTCGTTGTCGAGGACGAACCGCGCCTGGCGGCAGTGCTGCGCGACTACCTGCACGCAGCCGGTTACCGCAGTGACTGGGTGGCCGACGGCAACCAGGTGATGGCCGCCTTCCACGCACGCCGGCCCGCCCTGGTGTTGCTGGACATCATGCTGCCGGGGCGTGATGGCGTGGAGTTGTGCCGTGCCATCCGCGCGGAGAGTGATGTACCGGTGATCATGGTGACCGCGCGGGTGGAGGAGATCGATCGTCTGCTCGGGCTGGAGGTCGGTGCCGACGACTACGTGTGCAAGCCGTTCAGTCCCAAGGAAGTCGTGGCGCGTGTGGGGACGGTGTTGCGCCGCTACCGCCACGGCCAGGCGGAGCCCCGGCAAGCGGGCCTGGTCATCGATGAAACCGGCAATCGCGCTTTCCTGCATGGCCGCGTGCTGGACCTGACGGCGGTCGAGTTCCGCCTGTTGCGCACCTTGCTGGGTAGCCCGGGCCGGGTGTGGTCGCGTGAGCAACTGCTCAACCATCTGTACAGCGACCACCGGGTGGTGACCGACCGCACCGTGGACAGCCATGTGCGCAACCTTCGTCGCCGGCTGCGCGAGGCCGGCATGCAGGGAGACGGTGTGCGTTCGATCTACGGGGTGGGCTACAGCTTCGAACTGCCGGCCAGAGAGCCTGATCCCCGGTCCTGATCGCACGGACGGTTGCGGTGTCCTGCCGTGGATTGCGTGGGTCCATCGGCCTGTGTGGCGGTAGGACGCCCCGCGCCTTGGCGCCGGGGGTGGCGATGCGTACCCGCACCACTGCCTGCGCCGGAGCGGGGTGGCCCTGGATGCAGGTTGTTGCACGTTTAATCACGTTTATGCATGATTGCTGGCGTCGCAATGACGCCGAACGGGCTGCAAGCCGTGGCGCGTCCCCAACGCTTCCCGCGATCAACGGAGCCGGGTCACATGAATTTGCCCCACAACGAGGTGCTGCCGCAGGAGCGCCAACAGCGGATCCTGGCCTTGCTCAAGGCCCACGGACGCGTAGTGGCCAGCGAGCTGGCCGCACGCTTCGAGGTCTCCGAGGATTCCATCCGCCGTGACCTACGTGACATGGCGGGCAGGGGCCTGTGCCGGCGGGTATACGGCGGCGCGCTGTTGCCGACCGTGCACTTCGACGGGTTGCCACAACGCATGCAGCGCCGGGACGGAGAGCGCAGTGCGTTGGCCAACCACGCGGCATCGTTGGTGCAAGCGGGGCAGACCGTGCTGCTGGACGCCGGTTCGACCAATGTCGAGATCGCGCAGGCACTGCGCGGCAAGGCGGTCACCGTGATCACCAACGCGCCCACCGTCGCCGCGGCGCTGTGCGGTGACCCGGCCGCCGAGGTGGTGATGATCGGCGGCCGCGTGGATCCGGCAAGTGGTGGCGCCATCGGCGTGATCGCGCAGCGCCAGCTTGCCGAACTGCAGGTGGATATCTGTATTCCCGGCACCTGCGCGGTGGACCCGGAGACCGGTGTCTGGGGAATCCATGCCGAAGAAGTGGCGTTCAAGCAGGCCATGATCCAGGCCAGCGGTGTGGCCATCATCGTCGCAGGCATGGGCAAGCTGGGCACGCGCGCCACCTATCGCATCGGCACGCTCGCGCAGGTGGATCACCTTGTCGTTGCCGACGACCTGCCCGCCGAGCTGCGCGAGCAGTTCCTGGCCGGGCCGGCGCAGCTGCACCTGGTGCCGGTCGGCGCGGCCTGATTGATCTTCGCCCGTTGCCGCGTGCGGCTTCGGTTCTCTCCCCCTGTGCCGATGTTTCCATGACCGACCTGCATGTCCTCCAGCGTTGCCAACAGATGGCCACGCGCGCCGCTTTCTTCGTCCCCGGATTCGCCATTTCCTGCTGGGCGCCGCTGGTGCCGTATGCAAAGGTGCGCGCCGGCCTGGATGACGCCCTGCTGGGCGTGGTGCTGCTGTGCCTGGGTCTGGGCTCGTTGCTGGCGATGCCGCTGGCCGGCCTGCTGGCAGCGCGTTTCGGCTGCCGTGCGGTGATGCAGGTGACCGTGGTGATCATCGCGGCGGCGCTGCCGTTGCTGGCGCTCGCCCCCACGCCGTTGACGATCGGGCTTTCGTTGCTGGTATTCGGCGCGGCGATCGGCGCGATGGATTGCGTGATGAACATCCAGGCGGTGTTCGTCGAGCGCGAGTCGGGCAGGGCGATGATGTCCGGCTTCCACGCGTTCTACAGCATCGGTGCCTTGTGTGGTGCGGCGCTGGTGGCGTTGCTGCTGTCGACCGGCGCCGGTGCGTTGGCGGCCACCCTGGCAACCGCACTGGGCGTGGTGCTGGTGACGGTGGCGTCGATGCGCTGCTGGCGCACCGAACGCGCGCCCCAGGGGGAAGCGGCGTTCGCGTTGCCGCGTGGCGTGGTGGTGCTGATCGGCCTGGTCTGCTTCGTCAGCTTCCTGGCCGAGGGATCGATGCTGGACTGGAGTGCGGTGTTCCTGCACGAGGTGCGTGGCGTGGAGCTCGCGCATGCCGGGTGGGGCTTTGTCGCCTTCAACGTGGCGATGACGGTGACGCGCCTGTTCGGCGACGGCCTGGTCAACCGGTTGGGCAGCGCACGTGCGGTGCTGATCGGCGGCCTGGTCGGCAGCGGCGGTTTCTTCCTGGCGACGCTGGTCCCGGCATTCGGCGCGGCGTTGCTGGGCTATGCGCTGGTGGGTATCGGTTGCGCCAACATCGTGCCGGTGATGTTCAGCCTGGCCGGACGCCAGACCCGCATGCCGGAGAGCGTGGCGATCCCGGCGGTGACGACCCTGGGCTACGCCGGCGTGTTGCTGGGGCCGGCCTCGATCGGCTTCGTTGCCCAGCACTGGTCCCTGCCGGCGGCGTTCCTGCTGGCGGCAACCGCGCTGGCCGGCGTGGCGGTACTGGGCGCGTCACTGCGGGTGCGTTGAGCCTGCGTCACCGGTCGGGAAGATTCCCTGCCTCCAATGAGGGTGAAATTCTGGCCGGCCTGCGCCGTACGCCGTTGCCATGAGGTCCGGCCGCGCTGTCCTGTGCGATGTTCATGGAACGACGGCAGGCCCCGGCCTCGGCCGTCCTTCAGTCGCTGGTGAAGATGAGCTGCAGGGCGCTGCGCAGTTCTGCGGCACCTTCCGTGGTGCCATCGAACAGCAAGGTCTTCATCCCGATGGCTGCCGCGCCGTACAGGTTGCGCAGGGTGTTGTCGATGAACAAGGATGTCCTCGCCTCGGCACCGGCCCGGCGCAGCGCCTCCCGGAAGATTGCCGCCCCACGCTTGCTGTGGCCGACCTCGGCGGAGACGACGATGGGATCGAAGACCTCCTCCAGTCGATGCTGCCTGACGATCACATCCATGCGATCGGACTTGTTGTCGGTGATCATGCCGATGGCGAATTCCGCGCGCAGTTCCCTTGCCAGCGCAAGCACCGGCTGGTGGATGGGCGTCTGCAGGAACGCGGTGGTCAGGTGTTCGAAGGGAATCTCGGTGCCCAGCCGTGCACAGACATCGGGCCAGATCCGGGCGTGGGTGGTGTGGCCCAGGATCAGGTCGCGGTTGAAGGGTTCGATGGCTGCCCAGAGGACCTGCTCGTCCAGGCCGGACTGCTCGGCGAGCGCGCGCAGCGTCGTCGCTGAACCGCTCGGGTCGGTGGTCAACACGCCGTCGAAGTCGAAGAAGAGGGTCTTGATCATGGAGGTTCAGGCAAGGGATGCAGGTGTGCCAGCACGTGAGCCGCAGGCGGCACGCTGGATCATCCCGCGCAACCATGATGCATGTGCCGCATCGCCGGCAAGCGGTGGCTACCGGCAGGCAACGATTCGCGACGGATGCGCGCGTATCAGGTGCGGCGCTTCGCGGCGCATGGACGGCGCGGTGGCTGGCTACCCCAGCCCATCCGGCGTGCGATGAAGCCATCGCCACGCGTCCATTGGCGGTGGAATGCAGCGGCTACGTGCAGCACCACCAGTGCCAGCAGCAACCACGCGCCGTAGACATGCACGTACCAGGCAAGGGCACGCCCGGTCTCGTCTTCGGGGGGCATGAAGAAGGCGGGCACTTCCCTGCCACCCGGCAGGTGCCGGTCCGCCCCCATCCATACCCAGATCACGTGGCCGCTGATCGGCAGGAGCAGGACCAACACATACAGCGCGGCATGCACGCCTGACCGCACGCGCTGGCGCCAGCGGGGCTCATCGCGCCGCGCCGCCGGTGCGTGCAGTGTCAGGCGCAGCACAAGGCGCAGGGCCATCAGGCACAGGATCACGATGCCCAGCGGGAAGTGGACGGCGAGCAGGCGATCGGCGATGGCAGGCGGCACCGCGTGCTCGGCCGCCAGGCCCAGGCCGAGCTGCAGGATCAGCAGCGCCGCCAGCAGCCAATGCAGCACGCGCAACACCAGCGGATACCGTTCGACGGCCGATGCGCTCATGCCGGGCATGCCGGATAGCCGGGAATGTTCTGGCCGGTCACGATGTCGCGGCGGGCCTGCCAGCCACCGGGAACCTTTGCAGGGGTGACGATGCCGCTGCCACCCCGGCGAAGGTCGGCCTTGCGTGCGACGGCGGCGGTGAGGTGGGGATCATCGCTGAACAGCACATCGTCGATGTAGTACAGCGCACAGCCGGGCTCGATGATGTACAGGTGGATGTGTTGCGGCATCCGCGTTCCCGGGTAGCTGCCCGGGCGTATCGTGTCAAAGCGGTAGCTTCCGTCCGATGCCGTGGTGGCCCAGCCGCGCAGCCGGCCATGACGGCGGACACCGGGGTCGGGATCACTGCGTTCGCCCGGGTAGATGCCGTCGCGGTTGGTCTGGTGGGCATACACGATCACGCCCGCGCGCGGCCGTCCGCGTGCATCGCTCACCCGGCCCTGCAGGCGCAGCCGTTCGCCCGGCTCGGTGTCCGGCGCCAGGCGCATCACGACGGGCGGAGCGTCGGGCAGGCCGATCAAGGCGACCTCGCAGTCTTCGCAGGGCAGGCCGACCACCGGGGGCGGGCCGGCATCGGCGCGGGCGCAAGCGGCCAGCAGCATCAACAAGGCACTGCCGCGCACGCTGAGGAGCACGGGGCCGGCCAGTAGGAAAGGGGAGCAGGGCATGACGGTTCTTTGGAGTGGCGTGTCGATCAGGAGCGTTCGCCCGATGGAAGCGTTAACCGCCGGACACGTGTTAACGCTTCGGCCCCGGCTACCCTCCTGATCCAGGTCACCCCCGATCCCCAAGGACATGAAGCCCGCGCTTCCGCCACAGGACATCGCACGGCAGGTGCAGGACGCCCGGCGCGGATCGCAGGCGGCCTACGCCTGGCTGTACCGCAGCTTCGCGCCACTGGTGCATGCCATCCACCTGGGCGCGGTGGCGCGTGCGCGGGTGGACGACCTGACCCAGGAAACCTTCGTGCTGGCATTCGCCCGGCTGGACCAACTGCGTGAACCGGAGCGTTTCGGGCCATGGATCGCGATGATCGCGCGCCGCATGCGGCCGGCGGCAACGGTCGAAACCGTGGCCATCGGCGACTGCGCCGATCCGCCCTGGGGTGGGGTCGGGCCGGAATCGATGGCCCAGGCCGGCGAGGCACTGCAGGCCATCCGCGCGTTGCCGCTGGCCTATCGCGAGACACTGATCCTGCGCCTGGTCGAAGGCCTGAGTGGCGCGGAGATCGCCGCGCTCACCGGGCTGACGCCGCAGTCGGTCCGGGTCAACCTGCACCGCGGCATGGGCCGGCTGCGCGAGGCGCTGGGCATCGCGCAGCGGCAGGAGGAGAACAACGATGGTGGATAGGCCAGACCCGCTGTGGGACCCGGCGTTGCCGGGTGACGACGAACTGGTGCGGCTTGAAGCGCTGCTGGGCCGCTACCGGCATGTGCCGGCCGAAGGACAGGCGTGGGCGCTGCCCCCCGCACGGCGCGCACCGCGCTGGCGGCGGCCTGCCCTGGCGATGGCCGCGATGCTGGTGGCCTGTGTGGTCGGGATCGCGGCGTGGTTGCCGTGGCGGCTGCAATGGAGCGAGCACCACGACTGGGCGGTTGAAACCGACGCCCCGGCGCTGCCGCGCACGCTGCGGGTCGGGCAGACGCTGGCGACCTCGGCAGGGGAAACCGCGACCGTCCAGGTGGCCCGCATCGGTCGCATGCAGGTGTTGCCGGGGACACGGGTCCGGCTGGTCGACACACGCGCCGGGCATCACCGCCTGGAATTGCTGGACGGCCGGGTGCGTGCCCGCATCTGGGCACCACCGGGCCACTTCGGCATTGCCGCCGGTGATGCCGAAACCGTGGACCTGGGCTGCGCGTTCGAAATGCAGCGCAATCTCCAGGGCGAAGGCGACATCCGCGTGCTCAGTGGCTGGGTGATGCACCGCGTGCAGGGGCAGGAAACCCTGGTGCCGGCTGGCTCGCACCTGCGCTTTGATGCGTCGCGCAGCGGCATTCCGCTGGCCGAGACGGCAAGCGTCGCGTTCGCGGCACAGGTCGAGCAGTTGGACCTGGCAATGGCCAGGGGCGAGCGCGTGACCGGTGTCGAGGCGCAGGTGGCCGAGCGCGCAACCGACGATGATCGCTTCACCATACTCACCCTGCTGACCCGCTACCCGGCGCTGGCGTCGGGACCGCTGTATCCACGTCTGGCAGCGATGTTCGGTGAAACGGTCCCGGATCCGGCCCACCGCCAGGCCTGGCAGCGGGGCAGCGTGCATGCCATGAACCGCTGGTGGGAGCAGGTGCCGCGGCCGCCGAAGGCATGGTGGCTGAATTGGCGCGACGCGTTGGGATGAGCCACGCGCTGTGACCTTCGGCCGATCCCGTCGCGGACCGGTATGCCCTACGCTCCCAAGCTGCGCCGCACGTGCCTGCGGCGCCTTTCCCTGTTTGGCCCGGAGATGTCCATGTCGTTTTACAAGCTTGTCCCGTTGTCGCTGACGGTCGCCATCGCCGCTTCGCTTGCCGCCTGCGGCAAGACCGAGGCTCCCGCCACCCCGGCTGCCGACGCCAAGCCGGCGTTCGACGCGTCGCAGCTGAAGACCGCGCTGATCTCGCTCAACGCCGCCGACCTGGATCCGGCCGTGCAGGCCTGCGCCGACCTCAACGGCTTCGTCAACAGCAAGTGGCTGGCCGCCAACCCGGTGCCGGGTGACCAGGTGACCTGGGGCAGCTTCGAGATCCTGCGCGAGCGCTCGCTGGAAGTGCAGCATGCGCTGGTCGAGCAGGCCGCCAACGGCAAGGCCGCGGCCGGTTCGAACGAGGCCAAGATCGGCGATATCTGGAAGACCGGCAACAACGAGGCCGCGATCGAAGCGGCGGGCATCACGCCACTGCAGCCGGAACTGGACAAGATCGCCGCACTGAACGACACCGCCGCCATCGGCGGCTACCTGCGCGACAGCTTCGCGCGCGGCAATGGCGGGCTGTTCGCGCTGTATGCCAGCCCGGACTTCAAGGACTCGGCCAACGTCATCGCCTATGTCGGCCAGGGCGGGCTGGGCCTGCCGGAGAAGGGCTACTACTTCGACGAATCGCAGGCCGCGATCCGCGCGGCCTACGTGGCCTATATCGAACAGCTGCTGACCCTGTCCGGCGTGGATGCCGCGCAGGCCAAGGAGCAGGCCAATGCGGTGATGGCGTTTGAAACCCGCCTGGCCAAGGCCTCGCTGTCGCGCATCGAGCTGCGCGACCCGGCCAAGCGCTACAACCCGCTCAGTGCCGCCGACGCCGACAAGCAGACCCCGAACTTCAGCTGGACGGCGCTGTTCGACACGCTGCAGATCCCGGCCAAGGACAAGTTCTCGCTGGCACAGCCGGGCTTCTTCGCCGAAGTGAACAGCATGCTCGCCGACGTGCCGGCCAGTACCTGGCAGGCCTACCTGCGCTTCCACGCGGTGGATGACGCTGCGCCGTACCTCAGCAGCGGCTTCGAGCAGGCCAACTATGAGTTCTTCAGCAAGACCCTGCGCGGACAGCAGGAAATGCAGCCGCGCTGGAAGCGCGTGCTGGAGGCCGTGAACGGCTCGATGGGCGAGGCATTGGGCCAGCTGTACGTGGATGCGGTGTTCCCGGCCGAGTCCAAGGTGGCCATGCAGCACCTGGTGGAAAACCTGTCGGTGGCGCTGAAGGCGCGACTGGAAACGCTGCCGTGGATGGGCGAGGAAACCAGGAAGAAGGCGCTGGAAAAGTGGGCCAGCTTCACCCCGAAGATCGGTTACCCGGACAAGTGGCGTGACTGGTCGGGCCTGGCCACCAATGGCGAGGACTACCTGGCCAACGTGCAGGCCGCGCGCGCGTTCAACTACCGCTACATGCTGGGCAAGATCGGCAAGCCGGTGGACCGGACCGAGTGGGGCATGAGCCCGCAGACGGTGAATGCCTACTACAACGCCACCAAGAACGAGATCGTGTTCCCGGCCGCCATCCTGCAGCCGCCGTTCTTCGATGCCAAGGCCGACCCGGCCTTGAACTACGGCGGCATCGGCGCGGTGATCGGCCACGAGATGATGCACGGCTACGACGACTCGGGCAGCCAGTTCGCCGCCAACGGCAATTTCGACAACTGGTGGACCGATGCCGACCGCACGGCCTTCACCAGCCGCACCGACCAGCTGGTCGCCCAGTTCGATGGCTACGAGGCACTGCCGGGCGTGAACGTGAAGGGCAAGCTCACCCTGGGCGAGAACATCGGTGACCTCGGTGGCCTGACCGTGGCCTACGACGCGCTGCAGATGGCGCTGAAGGAAGACCCGAAGGCCAATGTACCGGTGGACGGCTACACCCAGGACCAGCGCTTCTTCATGAACTGGGCCACGGTGTGGCGCCGCAACTTCACCGACGGCGAGCTGCGTGTGCGCCTGAACACCGATCCGCACGCACCGGCCAACTTCCGCGCCAACGGCGCACCGTCGAACATGCCCTCGTTCGCGGCTGCGTTCCAGTGCAAGGCCGGCGATGCGATGGTGCGCGCCGACGACAAGCGCGTGGTGATCTGGTAACCCGCACGCCAGCATGATGGCGTGAGTGGAACGAAGAAGGCCCGGCATTGCCGGGCCTTCTTACGTCGGGTGACGCGTGGCGTTCCGCTCGTGCGGTCTGCGTCGGGCAGATCGCCTCGACTGCAGGAGCATGCTGCGGGGGGACGCGCCGGGCGTGGAACTCAGCCGGCCTTGCCCAGCAGGCGCTCGGCCAACGCGCGCTCCTCCGTGCGCAGGGTGAGCACGCGCACGCCGCTGTCGGTGACCTCGACGGTGTGCTCGCATTGCGCGGACAACTTGCCGTCGCGGGTGGTGACGGTCCAGCCATCGTCGCTGCTGTCGATGGCGGCGCGGCCCTGGTTGATCATCGGCTCGATGGTGAAGGTCATGCCCGGCTCCAGCGCCAGGCCGGCGCCGCGATGGCCGTAGTGCAGCACCTGCGGCTCCTCGTGCATCTCGCGGCCGATGCCGTGCCCGCAGTACTCCTTGACCACCGAATAGCCGGCATCCTTGGCATGGCGCTGGATGGCGAAGCCGATGTCGCCCAGCGTCGCGCCGGGGCGCACGCTGGCGATGCCTTTCCACATCGCTTCACGGGTGGCGTTGACCAGCCGGCGCGCGGCATGGCTGACCTCGCCGATCAGGTACATCTTGCTGGAATCGGCGATGTAGCCGTTCTTCTCCAGGGTGATGTCGAGGTTGACGATGCTGCCCTCGCGCAGGATGTCCGAGGCGGAGGGAATGCCATGGCAGACCACGTTGTCGATGGAACTGTTGAGCACATAGGCAAAGCCGTATTGCCCCTTGCTGGCCGGGCGGGCCTTCAGTTCCTGCACGATGAAGCGCTCGACCCAGTCGTTGACCTGCAGGGTGCTCAGGCCTTCCAGCGGCAACCGGTCCAGCGCTTCGAACACCGATGCCAGCAGGCGGCCGGATTCGGCCATCAGGGCCAGTTCGTGGGGTTGCTTGATCATGGGCTGGGCGCCAACAACGGCGCGGGCCGGACCCCGGCCGCCGCCAGTTCCCGCGCGACCAGTTCCTGGTAGCTCAGGTGCGGGTTGAGCTCGCAGAGCATGCCGATTCGGATCCAGAAGCCGGCCTGGGCATTGATCGAACGCCCCGATACCGTGCTGGCCCGGCGGAGGTTGTCGTGCAGGTCGTCGTCGATGTTCACGATGCCCATGCGGGCCATCTCCCGTGAGGTTTATATGGAGTATATATGAATCATATATTCATTGCGACCGACCATCGGTCAAGCGCCATGTCCATGGCCATGACGGCGGAGACGGCCGCGCTTGCAGTACGCCGACATCGGCAACACCGGTCGCATGCTATGGATGTCGCCGTCCGGCAGCGCAGGCGAGTTCGGGGAGAGAGGGGGCAATGACGTTCGATCCTGGCAACTGGCAGGGCCTGCTGCAGCTGGGTGGCACGGTGCTGGTTTTCATCGCGCACCTGCTGACCGCGGCGCGGGCGTTGACCCGGCCGAACCGTGCGCCGGCGTCGCGCGCGGCCTGGGTGGCGGTGATCATGCTGGCGCCATTGGTCGGCATGGTGGCCTACCTGCTGCTGGGCGAAACCAGCATTGGCCGTTCACGGTTCCGGCGCTTGCAGCAGGTGCGGCACAACATGAGCCGCCTGCACGAGGCCGACCCGGGACAGCCGGTGGCTGGCCCGGATGCCGCATTGGCCGACAACATCGCGCCCCTGTTCGAGCTGGCGCATTCGATCAACGGCTTCCACGCACAGGCGGGCAACCGCATCGCGTTGCTGGGTGCCGAGGGGAGCGCCGCCGATGATCCGGTGGCCGATTGCCGGGCCGCGATGGCGACATTGGTCGCCGACATCGATCACGCCACCGAGAGCGTGCACATCGCCTTCTACATCTGGCTGGACGATGGCGCCGGCGGGCGGGTGGCCGATGCGGTCGCGGCGGCGGCGCGCCGGGGCGTGGCCTGCCGGGTGATGGTGGATGCGTTGGGCTCGCGCGCGTTCATCGATGGCCCGCGCTGGCGCCAGCTCGCCGGGGCGGGGGTGGCGCTGCTCAAGACGCTGGACGACGTCAATCGCCTGCAGCACATGGCCTTCAGCCGCATGGACCTGCGCGACCACCGCAAGATCGTGGTCATCGACAACCGCATCGCCTACTGCGGCAGCCAGAACTGCGCCGATGCCGAGTTCCGGGTGAAGCCGGCCTATGCGCCGTGGATCGACCTGCTGCTGCGCTGCGAAGGGCCGGTGGTGCGCCAACTGCAGTACCTGTTCCTCAGCGGCTGGATTCCGGAAACCGGCGAAACCGCGATGGAGGGCTACGCGGCGCGGGGTACGGCAGCCACCTTCGACCGTGGCAGCCGTGCGATGGCCTTCGAGACCGGGCCGATCACCCGCCACAACGCCATGGCCGACATGTTCGTGGCCTGCATCTACGCCGCGCGCCGCGAACTGGTGATCTCCACGCCGTACTTCGTGCCGGACGAATCGATCCTGCGCGCGCTGTGCGCGGCACCGCGACGGGGCGTGGCCACGCAGGTGATCTTCCCGGCGCGCAATGATTCCTGGCTGGTGGGACAGACCAGCCGCAGCACCTACGCCGACCTGCTGCAGTGCGGCGTGCAGGTGAACGAGTATCCATTGGGCCTGCTGCATGCCAAGTCGCTCACGTTCGACGGCGAGGTGGCGCTGGTCGGCTCGGCCAACATCGACCGCCGCAGCCTGGAGCTGAACTTCGAGAACAACCTGCTGATCGCCGATCCGGCGGTGGTCGGCGTGCTGCGCCAGCGCCAGCAGAAGTACCTGCAGGTGGCAACCCCGGTCAGCCTGTCGCAGGTGCGGCAGTGGCCGCTGCACGCACGGCTGGTGCAGAACGCGGTGGCGATGATGTCGCCGGTGCTCTAGGCCGGCAGTTCGCCCTGGCGCATCAGGCCCATGAATTCGCCGAACAGGCGGGGGTCGATGAGCCGGCCGCGTTCATTGGACAGCAGTTCGACGGCGCGCTGGGCCGGCATCGGCCCGCGGTAGGGACGCTCGGACGTCATCGCGTCGAAACCATCGACGATGGTGAGGATGCGCGATTCCATCGGGATTTCCTCGCCCTGCAGGCCATGCGGGTAGCCGCTGCCATCCCACGCTTCGTGGTGGTGGCGGATCAGTGCGGCCACCTGGCGGGCGTCGTCGCGGCCGGTGGCCAGGAACAGCCGCGCACCGCGCTCGGGGTGAGTGCGCATGGCCGACAGCCGTGGGTCATCAAGCTTGCCCGGGTGCAGCAGCACGTCGTCGCGCACGCCGATCTTGCCCACGTCGTGGAAGCGCGCGGCCAGCACCAGATGCCCGAGGCGTTCCTCGTCCAGGCCGCAGTGGCGCCCCATCGCGTGTGCCAGCCGCGAGACGCGGTCGCAGTGGTGGTCGGTGTAGCTGTCGCGCTGGTCCAGCGCCGCGGCCAGCACGGTGATCGTGCAGGACGGGTCATCCGGCGGAAGGGACAGGCCCACGGGCGTGCTGATCGGCGACATGCGGTATCGGGCTGCGGGACAGGGCGCGGCGAAAGGGAAGGGGGCATTTTCCGCACGCCTCCCCTTTCACGCAAATTTCACGATTTTCCCCGTTCAGGAACTGCCGGGATGCAACGTGGTCAGCAGCGCCCGTGCCGCGTTGAAGCGGTCCGCGCTCTCCGGCAACGGATGCTTGATGCGCAGCTTGTCCGGGCCGTCCATCTGGTAGAGCTTGGGCTGCTTCTGGATCAGCTGGATCACCGCCATCGGGTCGATGTTGGGCTGCGCCTCGAACACGATGCGGCCGCCGTTCTCGCCCAGTTCCAGTTTGCGGATGCCCAGCGTGTTGGCCTGCAGCTTCAGTTCGGCGATCGCGAACAGGTGCTTGACCGGGTCCGGCAGCAGGCCGAAGCGGTCGATCATCTCCACCTGCAGCTCGCGCAGGGCGAGGCTGTCGCGCGCGCTGGAAATGCGCTTGTACAGCGTCAGGCGGGTGTGCACGTCGGGCAGGTAGTCGTCCGGGATCAGGGCGGGTACATGCAGCTCGACCTCGGCGCCGCGCACTTCCTGTCCGCTGTCCAGGTCGGGCAGCTTGCCGGCCTTGATCGAGCGCACCGCGCGCTCCAGCAGCTCGGTGTACAGGCTGAAGCCGACCTCGGCCATCTGCCCGCTCTGGTCCTCGCCGAGCAGCTCACCGGCGCCGCGGATTTCCAGGTCGTGCGTGGCCAGGGTGAAACCGGCACCGAGTTCGTCCATCGAGGCGATCGCTTCCAGGCGCTTCTCCGCATCAGGCGTCATCGAACGCTTGTCCGGCACCAGCAGGTAGGCATAGGCGCGGTGGTGCGAGCGACCGACGCGGCCACGCAGCTGGTGCAGCTGGGCCAGGCCGAAGCGGTCGGCGCGGTTGATGATGATGGTGTTGGCGTTGGGTATGTCGATGCCCGACTCGATGATGGTGCTGGCCAGCAGCACGTTGAAGCGCTGCTTCTGGAAATCCAGCATCACCCGCTCCAGTTCGCGCTCGGGCATCTGGCCGTGGGCCATGCCGATGCGCGCCTCGGGTACCAGCTCGGACAGCTCGCGCTGCATCCGGCCCATGCTTTCCACGTCGTTGTGGAGGAAGTACAGCTGGCCGCCGCGCGCGAGTTCGCGCTGGAACGCCTCGCGCAGCTGCGCGTTGTCCCAGGCGGTGATGAAGGTCTTGACCGCCAGCCGGTTCGGCGGCGGCGTGGCGATGATCGACAGGTCGCGCAGGCCGGCCATGGCCATGTTGAGCGTGCGTGGGATCGGCGTGGCGGTGAGCGTGAGCAGGTGCACGTTGGCGCGCATCGCCTTGAGGGCTTCCTTCTGGCGCACGCCGAAGCGCTGTTCCTCGTCGACGATGACCAGGCCCAGGTCCTTGAACTTCACGTCCGGCTGCAGCAGCCGGTGGGTGCCGACGATCACGTCGATGGTGCCTTCGGCCACCTTGTCCAGCTCGGCCTTGATTTCCTTGGTGCTCTTGAAGCGCGAGAGCACTTCCACCTTGAGCGGGTAGTCGGCGAAGCGGTCGCGGAAGTTGCGGTAGTGCTGCTCGGCCAGCAGCGTGGTCGGCACCAGCACCGCCACCTGCTTGCCACCGCTGGCGGCGGCGAAGGCGGCGCGCACGGCGACCTCGGTCTTGCCGAAGCCGACGTCGCCGCAGACCACGCGGTCCATCGGCTGGCTGGATTGCAGGTCGCGCAGGGTGGCTTCGATCGCGGCCAGCTGGTCGGGGGTTTCCTCGAACGGAAAGCCGGCGGCGAACGGTTCGTACATGGCGCGGTCGATGTCCAGCGCCAATCCGGCGCGGGCCTGGCGGCGGGCCTGGATCTCCAGCAGCTCGGCGGCGACGTCGCGCACCTTCTCGGCGGCCTTGCGCTTGGCCTTGGTCCATTGCTCGCCGCCGAGCGAGTGCAGCGGCGCGGTTTCCGGCGAGGCGCCGGAGTAGCGGCTGATCAGGTGCAGCTGCGCGACCGGCACGTACAGGCGGTCGCCCTTGGCGTACTCGATGTCGAGGAACTCGCCCGGCATGCCGCCCACGTCCATCGCGATCAGGCCGCGGTAGCGGCCGACGCCATGGTCCTCATGGACGATGGGCGCGCCTTCGGTCAGCTCGCCGAGGTCGCGGATGATCGCTTCCGGCTCGCGCCCGGCACGGCGGGTCCGCCGTGCGTGGCCGGCACGCTCGGGGAACAGCTGGCGCTCGGTGAGCACGGCCAGCGGCGGCTCGGTCAGGGCGAAGCCGTCGTCCAGCGGCGCGACGGTGATGGCGAACCTGGCAAGCCCGTCTCCCTCCGGGAGGGCGGCGCGCTTGCTCTTGCCATTGGCACGACCCCCATCCGGCCCCTCGGGCCCGCTTCCGCCGAGCGGGGAAGGGAGAAACGCGGTGAAGTCCGCCACCACCGGCGGGCGCAGCTCGGCGGCCTGCAGGACTTCCAGCAGCGCCTCGCGGCGCCCCGGCGAGTCGGCGGCGATCAGCACCCGGCCGGGATAGTTGTCGATGAAGGACTTCAGTGCCTGGCCGGCGGGGGCATCCTTGGCAGCGACCGGCAGCGGCGGCAGTGGCTGGTCGCCCAGCGGCTGCGCCTCGGCGATGCGCGGATGGTCGGCTGGCCACACTTCCACGCGCGGCTGCTTGTTGAACTGCTCGCGCAGGTTGTCCGGCGACTGGTAGATCTCCTCCGGCGGCAGCAGCGGCCGGTCGATGTCGTGGCGACGCTGTTCGTAGCGGCTGCCGGTCTGCGTCCAGAACGCGTCGGAGGCCTCGGCCACGCCGGTACCGACCACGGTCAGGAAGCCGCTGGGCAGGTAGTCGAACAGGGTCGCGGTCCTGTCGAAGAACAGCGGCAGGAAGTACTCGATGCCCGAGGGCAGCACGCCGGCCTTCAGGTCCTGGTAGAGCGGGCTGCGCCGGGTGTCGACGTCGAAGCGTTCGCGCAGCGCGGCCTGGACGCGCGCCAGGCTGGCTTCGTCCATCGGTACTTCGCGGCCGGGCAGCATCTTCACCGCGTCCACCTTGTCCAGCGAGCGCTGCGACTCGGGGTCGAAGGCGCGGATGGAATCGATGTCCTCGTCCAGCAGTTCGATGCGCAGCGGTGCCTCGGCGCCCATCGGGTAGACGTCGAGCAGGCCACCGCGCACGGCGAAGTCGCCCGGGTCCATCACCTGGCCGACGTTGCGGTAACCGGCGCTTTCCAGCCGGCGCTTTTCCGCATCCATGTCCAGGCGCTGGCCGACCTTCAGGTCGAAGCTGCCACCGACGATGTAGCTCAGCGGGGCCAGCCGTTGCAGCAACGTCTGCACCGGCACCACTACGATGCCGCGGGTCAGCGTGGGCAGGCGGTGCAACGCGGCCAGGCGCTGGGAAATGATGTCCGGGTGCGGGCTGAACTGGTCGTAGGGCAGGGTTTCCCAGTCCGGGAACGACAGCACCGGCAGCACGCCGGGACCGGTGCCTAGCAGGGTCTGCAGGTCGGCGACGGCCTGGTTGGCGCTCTGGTTGTCGCGGGTGACCAGCAACAGCGGCTTGCCATGCACATCCGCGGCACGGGCCACGTGCCAGGCCAGGGCGGTGCTGGATGCCGGGGCGCGCCACCAGGCGCGGAGCTGGCCCGAACGGGGCAGCGGCGGAATGGGGTAGGGGTGGGCTGACATGGACCGCCGATCTTAACAGACCACCTGCCGGGGACCGCCGCGACGGCGCTGTGGCGCAGGGGCATTCCGGACGACACAGACGAAAAGGGCAGGCACCGGTTTGCCGATGCCTGCCCTGCGGTTCGCGTGCGCGAAACCAGGCGCCTGGCGGGGAGGGGAGCAAGCGCGCGGCGTGTTCCCCTCCTTGGTTCTCAGCCGGCCAGGTCCAGCTCCATGCGTACCAGGCCCGGGGCACCGGTGGGATGGGGAACCTGCTTGAAGCCCAGCGACGCGGCCAACTGCAGCATCGGCTCGTTGTCCTGGGCGATATCGCCGTACATGCGGTCCAGGTACTTGCCGCGTGCCCACTTGACCAGCTTGCGCATCAACTGCCGGCCCAGGCCCTGGCCGGCGAGGAAACGGCTGACCAGGATGGCGTATTCAGCATCCCGGGTGCCCGGGATGATGGTGGCGCGGGCGACGGCGCCGACCACGGCTTCACCCGGGGGCAGCGGCTCGGCCGCCACCAGCGCGATCTCCGACTTCGGATTCGGGTGGGTGAGGCGCTGGACCGTCTCGTCGGACAGGGAGTCCACCGCCTGCAGGTAGCGATCCCGCACTTCTTCCGGCCCGAACAGGGCGAATGCGCCCTGCAGCGGTGCGCCGTCTTCCGGACGGATGGGGCGGATCAACAACTCGCGACCACTGGGCGCCTTGAAATTTTCATGCCACGGGGGCATGCGATTACGGGTAGCCATGACTACGGTTCCTCCAAAGACCCGTCGATTCTGTCACCCGCCCTGCTAAGTTCTGTGAACGCGATCAACACAGCGATTCGTTCAGCTTCCGACGGGTGTCAAAAAGGCGTTATTCGGAGGCCTTGAGCCACTCCAGGCGGGTCGAGGCACCGGTTTCGCCCAGGTGCTTCTTCAACACGGGCAGGGCGGGCGCGATGACCTTGTCGAACTGCCACGGGGCGTTGACCAGCAGCATGCCGCTGCCGTTCAGGCGCAGCGGGGAGTCGTCCGGGCGGACCATGAACTCGGCCAGCAGCACCGACTTGGCCGGCAGGTGGCTGGCCTTGCGGAAGAACTGCTGCAGGCTGCGGCGCTGCTTGATCGGGTACCAGACCGCGATCTGCGCCTGCGGCATGCGGGTCAGGATTTCACGCACGGTGGCGAGGATCTGTGGGTACTCGGCGTCCTGGACCTCGTACGGCGGGTCGATCAGGACCAGGGCACGGCCGATCTTGGTGGCACCGGCCTTGGGTGGCAGGAAGGCGCGGATGCTGTCGTAGCCGTTGCCCGGGTGCACCTGCACGCGGCGGTCGTGGGCGAACAGCTCCTTCAGCGCCGCGGCCTCCTCCTTCTGCAGCTCGCAGGCGGCCATGCGGTCCTGCTCGCGCAGGGCACGGGCGGCCATCAGTGGCGAGCCAGGGTAGGAAATCAGCGCGCCGACCGGGTTGTCGGCCTGCACCGCGCGCAGGTACTGCTCGACCACCTCCGGCAGCTGGGGCAGGGCCATCAACTGCAGGATGCCGTCGTCGGCCTCGGCGGTCTTGCGGCTTTCCTCGGCCGAGAGCAGATAGCGCCCGCGTCCGGCATGAGTGTCCAGGACGAAGAACGGGGAGTCCTTGCGCTTGAGCGCGTCGATCATCGCCAGCATGACGATGTGCTTGAGCACGTCGGCATGGTTGCCGGCGTGGAAGGCGTGGCGGTAATTCATGGGGGAAGTGTACGGGGGCGCCCGGGTGGCGGCTATGCTGGGCACATGTCCGATCAACCTGCCCGGGTACTCGTCGTCGAAGACGAGGCCGCCATCGCCGATACCCTGTTGTATGCCCTGCGCAGCGAAGGCTACGCCGCCGAGCACTGCGCGTTGGGGCGGCAGGCCCTGGCCACGCTGCGTGCGGACGGGGCCGATGTGGTGGTGCTGGACGTGGGCCTGCCCGACCTGGGGGGCTTCGAGGTGTGCCGGGAGCTGCGCACCTTCAGCCAGGTACCGGTGATCTTCCTGACCGCGCGCAACGACGAGTTCGACCGCGTGCTGGGGCTGGAGCTGGGCGCCGACGATTACGTGACCAAGCCGTTCTCGCCGCGCGAACTGGTGGCGCGGGTGCGTGCGCGGCTGCGTCGCAGCGTGCCGGCGCCGTCCACGCCAGCCAGTGCGGGGTGGAAAGTCCACGGCGCCTTCGCCATCGACGGCGAGGGCCGGCGCATCCGCTACCGTGACACGCCGCTGGACCTGACCCGCTACGAGTACGCCCTGCTGGCGGCGCTGCTGGCCCGCCCGGGGTCCATCCTCAGCCGCAGCCAGCTGATGGAGCGCGGCTGGGACCATGCCAGCGACAGCGCCGACCGCACCATCGACACCCACGTCAAGACGCTGCGCGCCAAGCTGCGCGCGGCAGGAGCGCAGGACGACCCGATCCGCACCCACCGTGGCGTGGGCTACGCACTGGAAATCTAGATGCGGCTCGGCCTGAAACTGTTCCTGGGCTTCTTCATGATCGTGGGTATCGCCGCGTTCTTCGTGATGCGCGTGTTCGTCAACGAGGTCAAGCCGGGGGTGCGCCAGGCGATGGAGTCCACGCTGGTGGACGCGGCCAACGTGCTGGCGGTGATCGCCGCGCCGGACCTGAAGGCCGGGCACATGGCCGACGGCGCGTTCGCCGCGCACATGGCCACCGCGCAACGGCGCGACCCGCGCGCGATGGTGTGGCGCTTTCCCAAGCGCAGCATCGATTACCGGGTGACCGTGACCGACGCCAGGGGCATCGTCATCTACGACTCGCTGGGGCAGGACGTGGGGCGCGACAATTCGCGCTGGAACGACGTCTACCTGACCCTGCGCGGGCAGTACGGCGCCCGCTCCAGTGCGCGCACCCCGGGTGACGAGACCAGCACGGTGATGCACGTGGCCGCGCCGGTGTACGACCCGGCCGATGGCCGCACGCTGATCGGCGTGCTGACCCTGGCCCAGCCCAACGACACCTTCGACCCGTTCATCGCTGCCAGCCAGCGCGCCATCGTGGCGCGCGGCGCCTGGCTGATCGGGCTGTCGGCGCTGATCGGCCTGCTGATGACCTGGTGGCTGGCGCGCGGCATCGGCAGCCTGAGCCGTTATGCCAAGGCCGTCAGTGCCGGCGAGCCGGTGCCGCCGCCGCGGCGCCGCCATGACGAGATCGGCGACCTCGGGCAGGCGCTGGAAACCATGCGCCGCAAGCTCGAGGGCAAGGCCTACGTCGAGCAGTACGTGCAGTCGCTCACGCACGAGATGAAAAGCCCGCTGGCCGCCATCCGCGGGGCGGCCGAACTGCTGCAGGAACCCTTGCCCGAGGCCGAGCGCCAACGCTTCGCCGGCAACATCGTGCAGCAGGAGCGGCGCCTGACCGAGACCATCGACCAGCTGCTGCGGCTGGCCGAGGTGGAACAGCACGGTTGGTTGCAGCGGCGTACCGACGTGGACCTGGTCGCGCTGTGCCGCAGCCTGGCCGAGGATGCCGCGCCGCGGCTGCAGGCCGCACAGCTGCGACTGGACAGCCAGCTGCCCGAGCGCGCGCTGGTGCAGGGCGATAGCTTCCTGCTGCGGCAGGCGCTGTCCAACCTGCTCGACAACGCCATCGCGTTCTCGCCGGCCGGTGGCCGCATCGAGCTGGCGCTGGAGCTGCAGGGGGGGGAGTGGCAGGTCCGCCTGCGGGATGCCGGCCCCGGGGTCCCGGACTACGCGCTGGAACGCGTGTTCGAGCGCTTCTATTCGCTGGCCCGGCCAGGCACCGGCCAGCGCAGTTCCGGGTTGGGGTTGCCGTTCGTGGCCGAAGTGGCGCGCCTGCATGGCGGCCAGGCCGGCCTGCGCAATGCGCCCGAAGGGGGCGCCGAGGCCCGCCTGCTGCTGCCGGCCGGCTGACTTCACACTCGCTTCAAGTTCGACACAAACCCTGCTCACCGGCAGCCCCGAAGCTGGCCCCGTTTCCACACGAGGACGGGACATGACTTCCCTCAAGCTGTTGTTGCGCTTCGCCATCGTCGGCGGCCTGGCGTTGTTGTTGTTGATTCCCCTGTTGCTGATCCGCGGCACCATCAACGAGCGCGAACGCTACCGCGACGAGGCGGTGGAGCGGGTGGCGCAGAGTTACGCCGGCGAGCAGACGCTGGTCGGCCCGGTACGGGTGCTGCCATGGACGCAGACGCGCGAGGTGGAAGTGGCCGTGGAAGGCAGCGCCCAGCGCAAGACCGAGCTGCGCACCGAGCAGGGCTATGACCTGCAGATGCCGGCACGGCTGGACGTGCAGGGCAAGCTGGAAACCGACGAGCGCCGCATCGGCCTGTTCAAGGTGCCGGTGTACCGCTGGCATGCCCAGCTCAGCGCCGAGTTCGCCGAATCCCGCTACAACGCGGTGCCGGGCCGGGTGTATGGGCGGCCCTATCTGGCACTGGGCCTGTCCGACGTGCGCGGCCTGGTCGGTACCCCGAACCTGCGCGTGGACGGCAAGTCGGTCACCCTGCAACCGGGCGCCGGCGTGATGCAGGACACCTCCAAGGGCCTGCACGCACCGTTGTCGGTGCTGGCGGACGCCAGCCAGGGCGTCCTGGCCGAAGGTGGCAAGGTGCAGCTGGAGTTCGTGCTCGGCGGCACGCGTTCGCTGTCGGTCGCGCCGATCGGCGACGACACCCGGGTGGCGTTGAACTCGCCGTGGCAGCATCCCCTGTTCGGCGGCAGCTTCCTGCCAAACGAGCGCAGCATCGACGGCAGCGGGTTCAAGGCCGAATGGGCGGTGTCCTCGCTGGCCTCGGCGGCGCAGACGCAGCTGGTCCGTGCCATCCGTGGCGAAGGCGGCAGCATCGAGGCGTTGAACGTGGCGCTGGTGGACCCGGTGGACGTTTACACCCAGGCCGACCGCGCGACCAAGTACGGCATCCTGTTCGTGTTGCTGACCTTCGTCGGCTTTGCCCTGTTCGAGCTGATCAAGCAGCTGAAGATCCACCCGTTGCAGTACCTGCTGGTCGGCCTGGCGCTGGCGATCTTCTTCCTGCTGCTGGTCAGCCTTTCCGAGCACATCCCGTTCTGGCAGGCCTACCTGGTCTCCGCGGCGGCCTGTATCGGCCTGCAGGGCTTCTATCTCAGCGGCGTGCTGCGCAGCTGGAAGTACGCGCTGGTGTTCTCGACCATGCTGACCCTGCTGTACGGCGTGCTGTACCTGCTGCTGGCCTCGGAGACCAACTCGCTGCTGATGGGCTCGCTGCTGCTGTTCGGCATCCTGGCGGTGATCATGTGGGTCACCCGCAAGATGGACTGGTACGAGCTGAGCAACCGCGCGCTGGGCAAGCCGGCCGCACCGCCGACCCTGCCGTGATCGAAACGGGGTGGCGCAGGCCACCCCGTTTCCCTGGGAGTGACCGCAATGAACCGCATATCGATCCATCGTCGTGCGCAGCAGTTGCTGCCTGCCGAGATTGAAACCAGTGGGCTGCTGCAGTTGGGGATGTCGCCGGATCAGATGGCCGGCATCGTGCTGGAGAGCATCTTCGGCGGTGATGCCGGCGGCATCGTGGTCCTGCGCCTTGCCAACCGCACCGCCGCTGCCATCCAACGGCAAGGGCTGGTGTTCTTCGCGCAGGCACAGCAGGCCCGCGCCGGTCTGCCGCGGCATGCACCGGCCCGCTATGGCCATTGGCGACAGGTGCGCGGAGGAGCTGGGCAGGGCGCCGCCGGCACCAGCCCGATGTATGCCGCCGCCACCTTGGATGCGCAGTCGTGGCTGGCGGTGCTGCCGGTGGAACGCCTGGTGCTGTACGGGTGGATGCATTGAGTCGCAGCCGGTGATGTTCCAGGGTGCGTTGGATAAAGCCCCTCTCCCGCGTGCGGGAGAGGGGTTGGGAAGGGGGGCGCACCCGACGCCCGCCACGCACTAGAATTCGCGCATGGAATCGCCCCTCACCCTCGCCGCATTGCGCGGACCGGAACTGCTGCCCGTGCTGGATGACGTGGCCCGCCTGCGCATCGGCGTGTTCAATGACTGGCCCTACCTCTACCAGGGCAGCCTCGACTACGAGCGTGACTACCTGGCCGCCTATGCCGCCACGCCGGATGCGGTCTGCGTGGTCGCTCGCGATGGCGACGTCGTGGTGGGCGCGTCCACCGGCCTGCCGTTGCTCGATGACGGCGCGGCCTTCCGCAAGCCATTCGAGGAAGCGGGCCTTGACCCGGCGCAGGTGTTCTACTTCGGCGAGTCGGTGCTGTTGCCGTCGTACCGGGGACGCGGCATCGGCCATGCGTTCTTCGATGCGCGCGAGGCGCATGCCCGGGCGTTGCGGCGCTTTGCCATCACGGCCTTCTGCGCGGTGGACCGTGCGGCCGATGACCCGCGGCGCCCGCTGGGGCACCGTGACAACGATGTGTTCTGGCACAAGCGTGGCTATGCCCGGCAACCCGGGATGACCCTGCAGTTGCTGTGGCACGAGGTGGGGCAGGGCGAGGTGATGCATCCATTGACGTTCTGGACCCGCACGCTGGAGCCTGTCGCATGAAGATTGCCGTTGCCCGTTACCCGGTGGGCTCGCCCACCGACTTCGATGCCTTCGCCGCACGCCAGCGCCAGGTGCTGGGCGAGGCGGCCGCCGCCGGTGCGCGTATCGCGGTGTTGCCCGAATACCTGTCGCTGGAACTGGCGGCCACTTTCCGCAGGCACATCTTCAGCGACCTGCCGGCCTCGCTGGCGGCCATCCAGCAATACCGCCCGCAATGGCTTGCGCTGTTCTCGGCACTGGCCCGCGAGTTCGACCTGCACGTGGTGGCGGGCAGCTTCCTGCTCGATACCGGCAACGGGCGCTACCGCAACCGCTGCGACTGGTTGACCCCCGATGGCCAGCAGCTGTGGCAGGACAAGCTGCAGCTGACCGGGTTCGAGAAGGGCACCGGCCTGATCGATCCGGGTGATGTGTTGAAGGTGTTCGAGGTGGACGGCATCCGCGTCGGCGTGGCGATCTGCTACGACAGCGAATTCCCATTGCCGGTACGGCGCCAGTACGAGGCCGGTGCCCGCTTGCTGGTCGTGCCGAGCTGCACCGATACCGCTGCCGGCGCGACCCGGGTGCGCATCGGTTGCCTGGCACGGGCATTGGAGAACCGCATGTTCGTGGCCCAGTCGGTGACCGCCGGTCTGGCCGAATGGAGCCCGGCGCTGGACGTGAACACCGGGCAGGCGGCGATCTACGCGCCGATGGACGTGGGTTTTCCTGCCGATGGCGTGCTGGTGCAGACCGCCGAAGGGCAGCTATGGGCGCTGGCGGAGCTGGATTTCGCTGCCTTCGAGGCCCGTCGCGCGCAGGCCCAGGTGGCCAACGACCGCGACTGGCCAGGCCAGTTGCAGCCGGCACTGGCCCTGGCGGTGGTGACAAACGTGCCCTGAGACCGGCGGACCATGACCATTGGCCGGCTCGGTCAGTATGGAGGGCTGGCTAGACTCGGTGCTTTGTCGTCATTTGGCCGAAGGCCGGGGGATACACGGTGATCAAGCGCGGTTTGCTGGCGTTGTGCATGGGGTTGGCGGTGGGCGCTACGGCGCAGGCAGCCGAACAGGTGGACCTGGACATGGTGGGCAAGATCCGCCAGGAGGCCTTCCACCGCTCGCAGGTGATGGACACCTTCAGTCATCTGACCGAGAGCATTGGTCCGCGCCTGACCAACTCACCGGCGATGGCCGAGGCCAACCGCTGGACCCGCGGCAAGTTCAACGAATGGGGCCTGGTGAACGTGCACGACGAGGCGTTCGACGGCTTCGGCCGTGGCTGGGAGTTCTCCTCGGCCAGCGTGGAAATGCTGTCCGAACGCGTGCAGCCGCTGCATGCGCTGCCCAAGGCCTGGACCCCGGGCACCCACGGTCCGGTCGAGGGCGAGTTGATCCAGGTCGACATCAAGAAGCTGGCCGACCTGGAGAAATACAAGGGCAAGCTGCGCGGCAAGATCCTGCTGCTGGGCGAGGCGCGCGAGTACAAGCGCGGCACCGAGCCGGACTCGCACCGCCACGATGCGACCTCGCTGGAAGGCCTGCAGGAGTTCACCATTCCCAAGAGCGCAGCCGATGACCGTGCGAAGCGGGTCAAGGAATACGGCGAGCGCCAGGAGCTGATCCGCGCCACCAATGCCTTCTTCGTCGAGGAAGGCGCCTTGGCGGCGATCAGCATCAGCGGCTGGGACAACGGCATCATCCGCGTGGCGGGCGGTGGTTCGCGCAGGGCCGGCGAGTCGGTGGGCATCCCGGAGCTGGCGATGATCGCCGAGCACTTCAATCCGCTGGTGCGTGCACTCAAGGACAATCAGGTCGTGCGCCTGCGGGTGAACGTGGATGCACGCTTCACCGATGAAGCCGACCAGCCGGGCCACAACACGCTGGCCGAGATCCGCGGCAGCAGCAAGGCCGACGAGATCGTGATGCTGGGCGCGCACATGGACTCCTGGCACACCGGCACCGGTGCGGCCGACAATGCCGCCGGCGTGGCGGTGATGATGGAGGCCATGCGCATCCTCAAGGCCGTGGGCGCCAAGCCCAAGCGCACCATCCGCGTGGCGCTGTGGAGCGGCGAGGAGCAGGGCCTGATCGGCTCGCAGGCCTACGTGGCCCAGCACTTCGCGCGTTACCCGGAGCCCACCGATCCGGCGCAGAAGGCGCTGCCGGCCTCGCTGCGCGAGCCGACCGGCGCGCTGCAGAAGCTGCGTGATTACGACAAGTTCCAGGTGTACTTCAACATGGACAACGGCTCGGGCCGCTTCCGTGGCATCTACGCGCAGGAGAACATGGCGGCCATGCCGATCTTCGAGCAGTGGCTGAAGCCGTTCAACGACGTGGGCGCGACGACGGTGGTGAGCCGCAACACCGGCAGCACCGACCACATCAGCTATGACCGGGTGGGCCTGCCGGGCTTCCAGTTCGTCCAGGATCGCCTGGATTACTTCAGCAACGTCCACCACAGCCACCTGGACACGTGGGACCACGCCGAGGCCGAGGACCTGAAGCAGGCGGCGGCGATCGTGGCCTCGTTCGTGTACAACGCGGCGATGCGTGAGGAGCGTTTCCCGCGCAAGCCGTTGCTGGAACCGTGAGGCGGCTGGCGTTCATGGGGGAATGAGGAAGGGCCGCGATGCGGCCCTTCTTCGTTTCCGGGGCTGCCTGCTTTCTGGAGCAACGGCAGGGCCAAAGCCAAGGCGCCCCTCCCCAACCCTCCCCTGCGCTGTGCGCAAGGGAGGGGGCAAAAGCAGAGCAAAGGCGAATCCAGAAGCAAGGCGCGGCTCCTGCATTTGCGGTTGCCCCCTCCCTTGCGCGCAGCGCAGGGGAGGGTTGGGGAGGGGGCGCTTTTCGCCCTGAAGGCACAAGCGCCGCCCTTCAACATGCCCACGGCCATTCTCCAGCGCATTTCACGAACCCCTGATGCTGCCGAGCCCCCGCGACCACCGGCCTCGCGCCCGAGGGCGCTCCTGCGGCGGGCACGGCAGGTTGAGGGGGGACGGGGTAAAATGACCAGATTCCCACATCTGCGCCTGTCATGACCGTCCGCACCCGCTTTGCCCCCAGTCCCACCGGCTACCTGCACATTGGTGGCGCCCGCACCGCGCTGTACTGCTGGCTGGAGGCCCGCCACCGCGGCGGTGAGTTCGTGCTGCGCATCGAGGACACCGACCGGGAACGCAGCACCCAGGCGGCCATCGACGCCATCCTGGAGGCCATGGACTGGCTGGGCCTGGACTACAACGAAGGCCCGATCTACCAGACCGACCGGGTCGCCCGTTACAAGGAAGTGGCCGAGCAGCTGATCGCCTCGGGCAAGGCCTACTACGCCTACGAGACCAAGGAAGCGCTGGACGCGATGCGCGAGGCCGCCATGGCCAAGCAGGAGAAGCCGCGCTACAACGGCGCCGCGCGCGAGCTGAACCTGCCGTTCAAGGATGACCCGAACCGCGTCATCCGCTTCAAGAACCCGCTCGATGGCAGCGTGGTGTTCGACGACCTGATCAAGGGCCGCATCGAGATCGCCAACAGCGAGCTCGACGACATGGTCATCTTCCGCCCGGACGGCTACCCGACCTACAACTTCGCCGTGGTCGTGGACGATTGGGACATGAACATCACCGAGGTCATCCGCGGTGACGACCACATCAACAACACCCCGCGCCAGATCAACCTGTACGAGGCCATCGGTGCCCCGGTACCGAAGTTCGGCCACATGCCGATGATCCTGGACGAGCAGGGCGCCAAGCTGTCCAAGCGCACCGGCGCAGCCGACGTGATGCAGTACAAGGACGCCGGCTACCTGCCTGACGCGCTGCTCAGCTACCTGGCCCGCCTGGGCTGGTCGCACGGCGACCAGGAACTGTTCAGCCGCCAGGAGCTGATCGACCTGTTCGATGTGACCAACTGCAATTCCAAGGCCTCGCGCCTGGACATGGCCAAGCTGGGTTGGGTCAACCAGCACTTCCTCAAGACCGAGGAGCCCGCTTCGATCGTGCCGCATCTGGTCTATCAGCTGGAAAAGCTGGGCCTGGACGTGAACGCCGGCCCGGCCCCGGTGGACGTGGTCATCGCGCTGCGTGAACGCGTGCAGACGCTGAAGGAAATGGCTGAGAAGGCCGTGGTCTGGTACACCCCGTTGACCGAGTACGACGAAGCCGCCGTGGCCAAGCACTTCAAGGCCGGTGCCGACGTCGCGCTGGGCAAGGCCCGTGAGCTGTTGGCGGCGCTGCCGGAGTGGACCGCCGAAGCGGTCGGGGTGGCCCTGCACGACACCGCCGCGGCGCTGGAAATCGGCATGGGCAAGGTCGCGCAGCCGCTGCGCGTAGCCATCACCGGCACCCAGGTCAGCCCTGACATTTCCCATACCGTGTACCTGGCCGGCCGCGATGAAGCCTTGAAACGCATCGACGCCGCACTCATCAAGGTTCCCAGGGCCTGATTCCCACGAGGTAGACATGACCGAATCGCACTCCTGTACTGCGCCGCACCACCACGTTGACGACGCGGCGGGTTTCATCGCGGTGGTCGAGCGGGTGTGCCGTGAGCGCGGGCTGCGGCTGACGCCGATCCGCGCCAACGTGCTGCGCCTGATCGCCGAGGCGGGCAAGCCGGTCAAGGCCTACGAACTGCTGGAATGGGTGCGTGAAGGCAAGGGCGTCGGTGCCGACGCCCCGCCCACGGTGTACCGCGCGCTGGATTTCCTGATGGCCAACGGCTTCGTGCACAAGCTGTCCTCGGTCAACTCGTTCGTGGCCTGCCACCACCCCAGCAGCAACCAGCATTCGGTGCCGTTCCTGATCTGCGACCGCTGCCACAGCGCGGTGGAGCTGGAGGACCGCGACATCGTCCGCCAGCTTGAAGCCCGCGCCAAGGAGCTGGGCTTCAAGCCGCAGGCGCAGACGCTGGAAGTGCATGGCCTGTGCGCGAACTGCGCGGGTTGATCGATCCGGAAGCCGCACGATAGGGCGGCTTCCTGCAGTGCGGGGAAATGGCTGTCGGGCATCTCCCTCAGCGGGGCAGGGCGGCACGCATCCGTGCCATGCCTTCGACATTCGGCCATCCTTCGAATGTCTGTATGACACGATCGCCTTGCATCAAGTAGAACGTCGGGGTGTCGAGACGGGTGAGAGGCTGCCAGTCACGCCATGTGTACATGCGCTGCATGGGCAGATCCGGATGCGCATTGTTCCAGTCAAGAATTCCTTTGCCCGGTAGCGAGGGATCTGGGGGAACAAGCAGCAGCAAGCGTTCACGCAGCCAGCGCAGATCCTCGTTTGATCCGATGTCGGTCAGGGCTCGGGTCGAGAAGGCGCATGCAGGATGGACAATGGCGATGACCTGCAGGTGCCCGGCCACGGGCGTCCAGGTCCGGGTGGCGGCGCTGCGGCCATCCTCCAGTGACAGGTATCGCCATGGCCCATCTGGGGTGAGGCTGGGAGTGGCTGTGATATGTGGCAGGAAGGCAGCCTGCTCACTTTCGAGGTGCGCCAAAAGGCGGTTGGCATCGTCGAAGCGGGCGACCGTGACAAGGGCCCCTGCATAGGTGCGGGTGTGCCAGTCGGTGGCCCTGCCGTCCGTCAACAGCTCCCGATACAGGCAGCCCAGGGTATCCACGTCAGCTTCCGCCAGCGAATAGAACTCGGTGAATGCGGTTGCCCTGAACAGGTCATCGGTACGTGCCGCGTCGCCTATGGGATGTGAGCACACGGAAATGCCGGTAGTGAGCCTTCGATAGTTGGAAACGATGGCGGCCACGCGCCGCTGTCCGCTTTCATCGCGCAATTGATTGTTCAATGCGATCAGTTGGCTGTACAGCGGGCCACTTTCCTCGGCAGGCGGGTTTGCCATCAAGCCGAAAACAGAAAGCATGAACATCCAGAGGAAGGTGGTGTGAACCGTCGCATGAAACTTCATCAGCGGTTGCCCAAGCAGCTGGAGTTGCGGTGATGGGGTGCTGCCGACGAGGTCGTTCGGACGATTCCTTTCCGATGGGATGTGAATAGTCGGAAGACCGGGGCCATATTGGCCGGGATTCGGAGCAGATGCAGTTCCATGGAAATTCCTTCTACGATGAACCCATCGGATTGCAGAGGAGCCCTTCTTCCAGTGCCGTGTCGTTTATAGAGCGGGCGGGCTGGTGCTGCAAATCCGCGTGACCGTGCTGCACGCCCACCTTCGACTATCCCGATGCGGTGCAGTTGTTCGCGATGTTCGGCGTGGTGCTACCGCTACCGCTCATCCTCGTGATCGCGGTGCAGGCTTTCCTATTCACGGCACCGGCGCCAGCGCGCAAGGCGCGGGGTTGATGGTGTCATGGGCCTGATGGCGCCGCCTCATAGACGACCTGCCCATCCTTGATGGTCTGCAGCACCTTGATGGTGTGCAGGTCGCGGTGGGCGATGGTCAGCGGGTTGCCGGACAGCACCACCAGGTCGGCGCGCTTGCCGACTTCGATCGAGCCCTTGCTGGCCTGTTCGCCGTACTGCTCGGCGGCCCACAGGGTCAGCGACTTCAATGCCTGCTCCGGCGTCACCCGCTGCCCCGGCCCCAGCACATGGCCGCTGCGGGTGGTGCGATTGACGGTGGCGTCCAGTACCCGCATCGCGTCCGGGAACACCACCGGCGCGTCATGGTGCGAGGTGAACTTCATGCCCGCATCCAGCACCCAGCGCGTGGGCGAGATGTTCTCCGCGCGCTCCGGGCCCAGTACCGAATTGCGGTGCCAGTCGCCCCAGTAGTAGGTGTGCATCGGGAACAGCGACGGGAAGATGCCCAGCCGCTGGATCTCGCCGACCTGGTCCTTGCGCAGGGTCTGGCCGTGGATCAGCACCGGCAGCAGGTGGCGCTGCGGATAGGCGGCTTCGGCGGCGGCGACGGCGTGGATGAGCTGGTCGATGGCGGCATCGCCGTTGGCATGTGCCAGCACCTGCCAGCCGTGCTGCCAGGCCTTGCCGATCAATTCATCGACCTGCGCGTCGGTATAGGCGGGGTAGCCGGCGTAGTCGGGCTTTTCGCCCTCGGGAACCTGGTAGTAGGGCTGGCTCAACCAGGCGGTCTTGCCCTGCGGCGAGCCGTCCAGGCTGATCTTCACCCCGCCGATGCGGAAGTGGTCGGTATAGGTCGGCGCGTAGTAGGGGCCGTGCATGGCCGGGCTTTCCAGGGCGACGTGGATTTCCGGGTAGGCGACCACGTCGATCTTCAGCTTCCCGGCCTTGCCCGCCATCGGCAGCATCGCCAGCGTGCCTGCGTCGGTCTTGCCGTCCTGCGCGGTGGTGTAGCCGTACTTCATGTACAGCGCCTGGCCGGCTTCGAGCATCGCCATGGCCTGGTCCAGGCTCAAGGCGGGCATCAGCTTGGCCAGCGCGAGGTTGTGCGCGCTTTCTTCCAGCACGCCATCGGGAACCTGGCTGCCCGGCTCACGGCGGATCACGCCGCCTTCCGGGTTGGGCGTGCCGGCGGTGATGCCGGCCAGCTCCAGCGCCTTGCTGTTGTAGGCCCCCAGGTGCCCGGACTGGTGCATCAGGATCACCGGGATGTCGGTGGCGATGGCGTCGAGTTCGGTGCGGGTGGGGTGGCGCTTTTCCGCCAGTTGCGAGTCGTCGTAGCCGAAGCCGATCAGCACCTTGTAGCCGCCGGGGACCGTGGCCTGCGCGCGGAAGTCACGCATGATCCTCTGCAGCGCGGGGATTGAATTGCCTTCGCCGTCCGGTGCCGGCAACAGGTTGGCCGACAACGCCTGCAGGCCCACGCCGGAAACGTGCCCGTGCGCATCGATGAAGCCCGGCGTCAGTGCGCGCCCCTGCAGGTCGACCTGCGTGGCGGCGGGGCTGAATCGGAGCGCGGCACGGCGCGTGCCAACGAAGGCGATATGGCCATCACGGACAACGATCGCTTCGGCCGAGGGCCGCTGGTCGTCCAGCGTGATGATCGGGCCGCCGCTGTAGAGCGTGTCGGCAGCCAGGCAAGGGGCCGCCAGCATGCCGAGCATCGAAAAGGCCAGAGGGATGCGCATCATGGTTCTCCCAGCATCAAGGCGAGTTACAGCCTAACGCATGGAAGCAGCGCACCGTGCGGGAGCGGCCTTGGCCGCGAAGCTGTCGAGGTTTCCGTTGCGAGGCCACGTGCCATCCGGCGCTGCTTGATGGGTGTGTTCGTGCACGCGGAAGGATGGCCAGCTTCGCGGCCCAGGCCGCTCCTACCGGGGGCGGGCTGCGGTATCGACTTCCACCACCACCGACATGCCCGGGCGCAGGCGCTTGGCCAGCGGCTGGCCGGGATCGATGGCGATGCGGATCGGCAGGCGCTGCACCACCTTGGTGAAGTTGCCGCTGGCGTTGTCGGGCTTGAGCACCGAGAACTCCGAGCCGGTCGCCGGCGCGATCTGTTCGATGTGGCCAGTGAGCGTCTGGCCCTGGAAGGCATCGACGCTGAAGGTGGCCGGCTGGCCGATGGCCATGTTCCAGGTCTGGCCTTCCTTGAAATTGGCCACCACCCACAAGGTGTCCGGGACCAGGAACAACAACTGGCTGCCGGCGCTGACGTACTGCCCCAGGCGCACCGTGGCCTCGGAGACCTGGCCATTGCGAGGTGCCTTGATGACGGTGTTGTCCAGGTCGATCTGGGCCAGCTGCAGGGCAGCCTCGGCATTGGCGACCTTGGCCTCCAGGCCGCGACGCGCCACCTGGGTGGAGGTGAGGTTCTCCTCGGCGATGCGGATCGCCGCCTGCGACTGCGCCACGCCCGCATTGGCCGACTGCACGCTGGCGCGCAGCTTGTCGCGGTCGCTGTTGGAGACCAGTTGCTGGGCGGCGAGCTGCTCGTAGCGCTTCAGTTCGGTCTGGCTCTGCTGTTGCTGGGCGCGGCCGGCGGACAGGTTGGCCTGCGCCGACGCGATCTGCGCGCGGTTCTGGGCCTGGCTCTGGTCGGAATTGGCCAGCTGCGCCTGGGCGTCGGCCAAGGCGGCCTGGGCCTGTTCCACCTTCTGCCGGTAGATGCGGTCGTCGATGTGGAGCAGCGGCTGGCCCTGTTTGACGAAGTCGAAGTCCTTGACCAGTACCTCGGTGACGTAGCCGTTGACCTGGGGCGCCAGCACCGTGACCTGCCCGCGCACATAGGCGTTGTCGGTATGCACGTGGCTGCTGTTGAACGGCCACAGCTGCCAGGCGCGCAGGATCAGGGTCAGGCCGAGCAGGGCGATGACGATCATCACCACCACCGCGGTGCGGCTGGGGGTGGCGTACTTGGAGACCGGTGCCGGCGTGGCGGCTTCGGCAGGTGGGGTGTGCTTGCTCATCGGTGCCTCAACGGGAGGACGGCGTGGCCTTGCCGGGCCGGATCGCCTGTTTGACGCGGGGGTTGCGCAATGTCACTTCCAGCAGCAGCCAGCTCAGGAAGCAGATGGCGACCCAGCCACTGAGCGCGAACACGTCGTTGAACGCGCGCACGTTGGCTTCGCGCCTGGCGGTGGTCGCCAGCGCGGCGCTGGCCTGCGCCCGCAGTTGTACCGGATCGGTGATGAGGCGGGCGTAGGCCTGCTGCTGTTGCTGCAGGCGTTGCGCCACCTGTGGGTCGGCGGCGTCGAGCTGGCTGACCAGCGCGCTGGAGTAGACGTGTTCGCGATGCAGCTGGTAGCTGCCGAGCAGGGCCGAGCCGGCCAGCCCGGCGAAGTTCTGGGTCAGCGACAGCACCACGACGAAGGACACGATGTGGTCCAACCCGCGTGCCATCGCCTGGCGGATGCCGATCAGCATCAACGGGCCCATGAACATGCCACTGCCCACCGCCGCCAGGAACTGGCTCAACGCGAAGTCCATCGGACGGTCCAGGCTGGTGCGGTGCTGGTCGAGGAAGGCGGCGCTGCCGAGCAGGATGATCGAGGCCAGCAACTGCGGGATCAGTGCCTTGGGGCCGAAGGTCAGCGCGCCGACCGCGATGCCGACCAGCACGCCGCACAGGATCACAGCGAACAACGGCGCCATCTGGTCCGGCCCCATGCCCAGCGTGCGCAGCATGTTGATCACGCCGTAGTTCTGCTCGTTGGTGAGGAAGCGGATGAGGAACGCACCGGCGATGAAACGCAGCATGGTCGGGCCCATCAGCCAGCGCACCTGCAGCAGCGGGTTGCGGCGCTGGTGTTCCAGGCATAACCCGGTGGTGATCAACACCACCGACGCGGCCAGTGCCCATCCCAGCCAGGGCGTGTCGAACCACCAGCGCACGAAGCCCTGGTTGAGAACGATCACCAGCAGCGCCAGGCCGGGGGCGATCAGCGCGAAGGTCAGGAAGTCGGCTGGCTCGAACACCTTGATCTGGATGCCGGGGGGCAGTTTCAGCACCACGATGGCGGCGAACGAACACAGTGCCAACCCGGCTTCGAACAGATACAGGTTCTGCCATTCGCCATGATCGAGCAGGCCGGGCGAAAGCAGCCAGGCCAACGGCGTGGCCAGCATCGACAGGCTCATGCCGACCACCAGCATCTGCCCCACGTATTTGCGTGGCAGCGCCTGCAGCATGTACAGCGTGCCCAGCGTGGTGCAGGCCGCGCCGGCGAAGCCGCTGCCGGCACGCACCAGCAAGGTGGTGGTGAGGTTGCCGACGAACAGGTGCAGCACCGCCAGCGCGGCGTACACGCCCAGGCCGATCTCGGCGAACAGGCGGATGCCGTATTCCTGGCGGAACTTGAATACCAGCAGGTTGGCGCTGACGTTGACCATCATGTACGCGGCCACCAGCCAGTTCGCCTCGGTGGCCTGCAGGCCCATCTGGCCGGTGATCCACGGCAGGTTGGCGGTGATCAGCGCGTTGCCCAGGCCGCCGGTGACGGCGACCAGCACCGCCACCGCCGCATAGGCGGCACGTCGGTGCGGCGGGTGCCATGGCATCGAGGCACCACCGGGCAGGGTGGGTTTCTCGTGGTCCTCCCAGTCCGGGATCGGCTTCAGGGGCGTGAGCGTGGTCATGGCGTGGTGGCCAGCCCGGGCAGCAGCAGTTCGAGCGCGCGCTTGGCCAGGACCGTACGTTCGTCGCGGTCACGGCCGCGCAGGGCGGCGCCGAGCATGCTGGAGATCAGCGAGATGTCGCGCAGCTGCATGTCCGCGCGGCACAAGCCGGCGGCCTTGGCGCGCTCCAGGGCGGGCTCCATCAGCGCCAGCACGTGCTGGCGGGCATCGCGCACCTGTGGATCATCCTGGTCCACCGCACGCCAGTAGTCGGCCAGCGCCGGCGACTGCACGATGCGCCCGGCCATGCCGGCCAGCAGTTCGAACAGGGCGTCGTCGCGCGCACCGAGTTCGGCGATGTGGGCCTGGAGCTGGGCCACCGAGCGCTCCAGCATGGCGCTGATCAGCGCGGCGCGGTCCGGGAAGTTGCGGTACAGCGTGGCGCGGCCGACGCCGGCCCGCTCGATCACCAGGTCCAACGGGGCGGTGATGCCATGCTCGCCGAACACGGCGTCGGCAGCGTCCAACAGCAGGGCGCGACGAGCGGCAGCGTCGGAACGTAAGGAGGGCATGGAGATCATGATCCGGACAAAAATGTCCGATTTCAATCGGCGCGATGTGAAACCCGCTGTCCCGGTTCTGGGCGATTCAGCTCGCGGCCAGCGCCGCCGGACGCGGGGCCTGCTCGCGGATCGGCAGGTTGACCAGCGCGGCCAGTGCCGCCAGCACCATGTCGCCGTACCACATCCAGCTGTAGTCGCCGCCATGCTCCAGCGCGACGCCGCCCAGCCAGGCGCCGAAGAAGCCGCCGATCTGGTGCGAGAGCAGGGTGAGGCCGAACAGCGTGCCCATGTGGCGCGGCCCGAACAGCTTGCCGACCAGGCCCGCGGTGGGCGGCACCGTCGCCAGCCAGGTGAAGCCCAGCGCGGCGGAGAACAGGTAGAAGGTGGTGGGTGTCGGCGGTGACAGCAGGTAGACCATGATCAGCACCGCGCGGCTGAGGTACATCCAGAACAGCAGCCACTTCATGCGGAAGCGTTCGCCCAGCGCGCCGATGATCAGGCTGCCGGCGACGTTGAACAGGCCGATCAGCGCCAGTGAGATCGACGAGACGGTTGGCGACAGGCCGCACAGGGCGATCTCGCCGGGCAGGTGGGTGACCAGGAAGGCGATGTGCACGCCGCAGGTGAAGAACCCCAGGTGCAGGCACCAGTAGCTGCGGTCGCGCAGTGCCCGGCGCAGCTGCACGCCCAGCGCCTCACCGTCGGCGCCGCCTTCCACCCGCGGTGCGCGCTGGCGCAGTGGCCAGGCCAGTGGCAGGGACACCAGCACGATGGCCGCCAGCGCGTACAGCGTGCGCACCCAGCCGAAGGCGGTGAGCAGCACCTGTACCAGCGGCGCGAACAGGAACTGGCCGAGGGAGCCGCCGGCGTTGATGATGCCGGCGGCCATCGAGCGCCGGGCAGGAGGGATGCGCCAGCTGCTGGCGCCGATCAGCACCGAGAAGCTGCCGGCACCGGCACCGGCACCGGCGGCAAGCAGCAGGCCGAAGCTCAGGTTCAGGCCCCAGGCGGTCGGCACCCACGTGGCCAGCGCCAGGCCGGCAGCCAGCAGCAGGCCACCGCCGACCAGTACCGGCAGGGGGCCACGCTGGTCGGCCAGCGCGCCGAACACCGGCTGCACCGCGCCCCAGACGAGTTGTCCGATGGCCAGCGAGAAGCTGATCTGGGCGATGCCCAGGCCAGTGGAGACGTGGATCGGATCGATCAACAGGCCGCTGGTCTGGCGCACGCCCATGGTCACCATCAGCAGGGCCGAGGCCACCAGCAGGATGCCCCAGGGCGTGCGTTGCAGGGGCGTGGCGCTCATGCGCGGCTCTCCGGCTCGAGCGCGCGGGCGAGTGCTTCGAGCTGCTGGTTGAGCTGGGACGTGGCCGCGTTGCCGAAACGCGACTGGACTTCATCCTGCGCCTGCTGCCACAGCGGAAGCGCTTTGTGCAGGCGACGCATGCCGGCGGCGGTGGTGAGGACCTGGCGCTGGCGGGGATCGGCCTTGCCCGGTCGGGTCTGCACCAGTCCCGCCTCGATCAGCGGCTTGAGGTTGCGGGTGAGGGTGGTGCGGTCCATGCCCAGGGCGTCGGCCAGTTCCCCCAGCGGACGCGGGTCCCGCGCGCGGCGCAGGATCGAATAGGCGTTGAGGCTGAGCTCTGCGGCGGCCAGGTGCTGGTCGTAGAGCTGGCTCACCCGGCGCGCGGCACGGCGCAGCTGGAAGCAGGTGCAGGGGCGGGTGGCGTCCATCGCGGGATCCGGGGAAACGGTGGACGCGATTATAGGTGCATATGCACCTATATCGGGGCGCGGTGGGATGGAACGCTGCGGTGCTGTGCTGGCCCTTGGATGGGAAGGCAGGTGCCGGGGCATGCCCGGCACCTGCCTGTCCGGGCTCAGAACCAGGCGCGGATGCCGAAGGCGACGCCACGGCCGGGCAACGGCGAGTAGTCACGCAGCAGCGAGGTGTGCGGGCGTGCTTCGCGGTTGGTCAGGTTGCTGCCATCCAGGAACACCTCGTAGCTGTTGCTGGCGTTGCGGTCCCAGCGGTAGGCGAAGTGTGCATCCACCAGCGTGTAGCCGGCACTGGGTTCCTCGTTCTGCGCGACATCCTTCTGGCTGCCGTAACGCACCGCCCCCACCGAGGCACGCCAGCCGTCGCGCGACCAGCGCAGGTCGGCGCCGAAGCGGGTCGGCGGGATGCGCGGCAGGTAGCCGCTGTTGGCCAGGTCCACGGTGTAGTTGTGGTTGTGGTCGCCGTGCGGGACGGCGATGTCGACCCGGCGGCTGCCGCTGCCATCCAGTTCGGCCTTCACGTAGTCGCCGAACAGGCGCAGGTCCCAGTCACCGCTGTCACCTTCGAACATGTGCACGGTGGCCTCGGCCTCGGCGCCCTTGAAGGTGGCGTCCTGCTGGGTCCACTGGCGCACCGGCAGCGATTCGGTCACGCCGGTGTCGGCCAGGTAGATGAAGTCCTTGAACCTGGTCTGGTAGATCGATGCGGTGAAGTCCAGGCGGTCGGTGTGGGTGTGGATGCCCAGTTCCGCACGCTGCCCGCGCTCGGTCTTCAGGTTGGCATCGCCCAGTTCCAGCGAGCGGGTGGCGATGTGGGCACCGGCGGCATAGAGCTCTTCGTTGGTCGGCGCGCGCTCGGAGCTGTCCAGGCCGAAGCGCAGGTCCACCGCATCATTGAGCTTCCAGATGCCGGAGGCCGACAGGTTGGTCGCGTCGAAGGTGCGTGGGCGATAGCCGTCGGCCGGGTCGAGCTTGACCTGGTCATGGCGGCCGCCCAGTTCCAGCTTGAACGGGCCGAACTGCTTTTCCTGCAGCACGAACAGGCCCAGGCTGCGGGTGCCGGTGTCCGGCACGAAGGCTTCCTCGCCCTTGGCGCCGAAGTCGCCGTTGCTGAACTGCAGGCCGAAGGCGCCGTCCCAGCCGGCGATGGGCTGCTGCACCGCTTCCAGCCGGCCTTCGATGCCGCGGTTGGTGAAGCGGGTGGACGGCGTGCCGGCCTCCAGCTCGGTGTGCTCGTAGTCGGTGTAGCCGATGCGCAGGTTGATGTTCTTCAGGAACGCGGTCGGGTCGTAGATGCCGGCCTTGGTATCGAAGCGGTTCTGCACCATGTCGATGCGGACATCGTGCTCGCCGCCTTCTTCCTCGTGGTCGTGGCCATGGTCGTCGTGGTCATGGCCATGGTCATCGTCGGCGTGCACGTGCGCGCCGTTGGGGATGCCGTAGTTGGTGCGGTAGGTGCCGGCCGACACGCCGAAGTAGCCGCCTTCGCCCAGCCAGGTTGCGCCGACGCCACCGGCGCGGGTGCGGATGGAACTGTTGTCCAGGGTGCCGCGGCGTGGCGCATCGGCTTCGTCGTGGTCGTGCCCGTCGTGTTCCTCCAGGCCATCGATGACGGCATAGCCCGGGATCCGGTAGTCGTCGCCGTTGCGGACCAGGCCGTCGACATGCAGCACCCAGTTGCCGTTCACGCCATCGAGCCGGAACATGCCGCTGCGCTCGTCATTGACCGAATTGCCGCGCAGCTCGGCGCGACCGCTGAGCGGGCGGTCCGGCAGTTCGCTGGCGATGCGGCCATCGACCACGTTCACCGCGCCACCGATCGCGCCGCTGCCGAACAGCAATGTGGCCGGGCCCTTGAGCACCTCGATCTGGTCGGCCAGGAACGGTTCGATGCTGGTGGCGTGGTCGGCGCTGACGGTGGAGGCATCCATGTTGCCGACGCCGTTGGACAGCACCTGCACGCGCGGGCCTTCCTGGCCGCGGATGATCGGGCGGCCCACGCCGGGGCCGAAGAAGGTGCTCTGCACGCCGGGCAGCTTGCCGACGGTATCGCCGAGCGTGCCGGACTTCTGCTCGTCCAGGCGCTCACCAGCCAGCACGTCGACCGGGCGTGCCAGCGAGTCGGCCGAACCCTGCAACGGCGATGCGGTGACCTTGACCGCCGACAACTCGGTCAGGTTGTGGCTTTGGGGGCCGGCGTCATTGTCGGCGGCGTAGGCGGCCGAAGGCAGCAGGCTGGCCAGGGCCAGGCTGAGCAGGTGGCGGCGGAGGGGGCGTTGGGAGATAGGCATGGTGGCGATGTCTCTTTTGTTACTGTGTATCAACTGAGGGGTGTGGGAAACCCACGGCGATGGGGGAGGTGATCGAAGGCTTGGACTGGCGGGCTGACGATTATGTTATATTATTCCATAACGATTCGCCGACCCTGCTGAAAGTCATGCCCCTGCCTGCCGCGTTACGTCAGTACCTGGACCGCTTCGGAGCCACCGGTTCGCTGTTGTGCGCAGTGCATTGCGCGGTATTGCCGGCCCTGCTGGCGATCGCGCCGTCGCTGGGGCTGTCGTTCTGGCTGAGCGACAGCGTCGAGCTGACCGTGGTGATCTTCGTCACCGTGCTGGGCCTGGCCAGCCTGTTGTGGGGCTATTACCGGCACCGCGCGCTGCGCGCGCTGGCGGTGCTGGTCCCGGGGCTGGCGCTGCTGTGGGCCGGGCTGCTGCATGCCGAGCTGCATCATTCGCAGGTGCCGCATGCCATCGTGATGACGCTTGGCGGCGTCCTGGTGGCCTTGGCGCACCTGCTGAACCTGCGCTTGAACCATCACCACGTGCACGATGCCAGCTGCGCACATTGAATCACGCATGCTAGGCTCTCATCTCAGGCGCAGGTGAGCCGGTTGCGAGCCTGCCGAACCCGTCCCGGACGGGTTTTTTTGGATTTCATACTTGAAGGAGTTGACGACATGGGTAAGGGTGACCGTAAGACCGCCAAGGGCAAGCGCTACAACGCCAGCTACGGCAATTCGCGCTCGCACGTGAACAAGGTGGCCGTGGGCGCAGCTGCGCCGGTCGCCAAGAAGACTGTCGCCAAGGCCCCGGCCAAGAAGGCCGTCGCCAAGAAGACGGTGGCCAAGGCCGGCTGATCCGGCCTGGCGTGGCAAGAAAAAAGCGGCGCTTGCGCCGCTTTTTTTGTGCCCGGGTTTCAGTGGGCGGGAGCGCGCAGCGCCTGTTGCAGTGCCTGCGGGTCGCCGTCATTGGGCTGCGCGGGAATACCGATCAGACGCGCCAGCAGCGGGTAGACGTCGACGTTGTCGAAAACGGTGAGCTGTTTGCCCTGCGCGAATGCCGGGCCACGGGCGATGAAGACCGCCTGCATCGACGGCAGGGCCGGGTCATAGCCGTGCGAGCCGCGCATCCCGGGGGAGCGCTTGCTGCGCGAGGCCGGGGTCAACGCATCCCAGCCTTCGTCCATCTGGCAGACGATGGCCGGCACGCGCGGATTGCTGCCGTAATGCCAGCGGGTGGGCAGGTCGGCCTTGTTCCAGCATTCGTGGTGGGCGTGGCGGCCGAGCAGGGCCTGTTCCGCCGCCGCCTGCTGGCCCGGCAGCGGTGCAAAACCGACCGACTGGCCTTCGGAGACCACACGTGCCACCTCCGGCGGCACCATCGTTTCGGTGGCCACGACGTGGTCGGCGGCCACGTTGGCCATGCCATGGTCGGAGACCACGATCAGGTTGGTGCGGTCGAGTTGTCCCTCGCGGGCCAGGCCGTCGATCAGCACGCCGATGGCGGCATCGACCTGGCGCAGCGCGGCGGCGTACTCGTGGGAGTCCGGGCCGTGTGCATGCCCGGCCTTGTCCACCTGCTCCATGTAGGCGCCGATGAAGCGCGGCTTCTGCACGCCGGGCGCGCCATGCAGCCAGGACAGCACCGTGCGCATGCGCTCGGGCAGCGCCACGCTTTCATCGTAGGGGTGGCGCAGGCTGGCCTGGATGCCGTGGATGGGGGCTTCGCTGCCGGGCCAGGACCAGGTCGCGCTGGTGTAGCCGGCCTTCTCGACCGAGACCCAGATCGGCTCGCCACCCTCCCACCAGGTCGCGTTGCGGACCGACTGCGAATCGCCCACGCGGAACTGGCCGAGCGCGTCGCTCCACATGCTGTTGTGGATCAGGCCGTGGTGATCCGGGCGCAGCCCGGTGACCAGGGTGTAGTGGTTGGGGAAGGTCAGCGACGGGTACGACGGGCGCATGCCCACCGAGCGCACGCCTTCGCGCGCCAGGCGCGACAGGTTGGGGCTGTTGCCGCTGTCGAGCATGTCCGCGCGCAGTCCGTCGATGGACAGCAGGATGACAGTGGCGGGCGGAGTGGAATCGGCCGGGGCGCGATGCGGGGAGGAGGCACAGGCAACCAGCAGACTGGTGCCCAGCAACAGGAGCGGAAGGCGGTACGAAGTCATCCGCGCATGATAGTTCGCGCGCATGACGCGACGAATACGACTTTGGGGGCGGGAGCTTGCCGGGTTGGGTGGTTGGCGTGATGGCGATGGGCAGGGCGAAACGCCAGGTTGGGAGGCGGGCCTCCCTGGCCCTGTCCCTGGCGGCGCCGAAGGGAGGGCCGGGGGCAATGGCGCTGCCTGCCCCGGCCGGCAGGCCTCAACCAAACAGATCCGGCACCCGCTCATCTTCCACCGGCACGCCTTCCAGTTTCAGCAGCGCGACCTTGGTCGGCAGGCCGCCGCCGAAGCCGGTCAGCGCGCCGTTGTTGCCGATCACCCGGTGGCAGGGCAGCACGATCGGCAAGGGGTTGCGACCGTTGGCGGCACCGACCGCGCGGGTGGCGGTGGGTTTGCCCAGGCGCTCGGCCAGTTCCTTGTAGCTCCAGGTCGCGCCGAACGGGATCTGCGCCAGCATCTGCCAGACATCGAGCTGGAAGTCGGTGCCGGCCGGGGCCAGGATCAGGTCGAACCGGCGGCGTTTGCCCTGCAGGTATTCCAACAACTGGCGCCGCGGCTCGGCCACCGCGTCCGGGTCACGCTGCCATTGCTCGCGTCCCTTGGCGTCGTGCCGGTTCTCGGCGAACAGGATGTGGCGCACGCCGTTCTCGTCGGCGGCGACGGTGAGCGGGCCGATCGGGCTGTCGAAGCGGTCGTAGTAGATCGTCATGGTCAGGTCTCCTTGTTCGTTTCCGCGGCCAGATGCCACAGGTGCAGCACGGCGTAGGCACGCCACGGCCGCCACGGCTGCGAGCGGCGTTCGGTGTCGCGTTCGCTCAGGCGTTGGCCTTCGCCCAGCACCTGCTGCAGGATCAGGTCGCCGGCCGGGAACGCATCGGGCATGCCCATCGCCCGCAATGCCATGTAATGCGCGGTCCACGGCCCGATGCCGGGCAGGCCGACCGCTTGCTGGACGAAATGCTCCAGCGTCTGCGCGCGGCTGAAGTCCAGGTGGCCTTCGGCGCAGGCGCGGGCAATGGCGCGCAGGGTGGCTGCACGCGTGCGCGGCAGGCCGATCGATTCCAGCGGTGCGTCCAACAGCACCTCCGGCGTCGGGAACTGGCGGTCCAGCCCTTCCGGCATGCCGTCCAGATGCGCGCCGAAGCGGTCCACCAGGCGTCGCGCCAGGGTCGTGGCGGCGGCCACGCTGACCTGCTGGCCGAGCACCGCGCGCGCGGCGACCTCGAAGCCGTCCCAGCCACCGGGAAGGCGCAACCCCGGACGCCGGGCGATGCCGCGGGCGAGCAGCGGCTCCTGCGCCAGCGTGGCATGCACGGTGCCCAGGTCGGCATCCAGGTCGAACACCCGGCGCACCCGCGCGACGATGGCCGGGATCGCGCGGGGGTCGGTCGTGCCCAGTTGCAGCCGCAGCTCCGGCCGGCGGGGATCGGCGGTGACCCGGATCAGGCTGGCGCTGCCGTTGCTGACGATCACGCGCTGGTAGCTGTCTGGGCCGATGCACTCGATGCCCGGCAGCGAGCGCTTGCGCAGGAAGGCCAGCATCAACGGGAAGTCCAGCGGCGGGCGGTAGGCCAGCCGCAGCACCGGCTCGCCGCCGGGCACCGCGCCATGCTGCTTGCGCAGTGCACTGGGCGGCATGCCGCAGCCGGCGAGGAAGGCACTGTTGAAGCGGCGCAGGCTGTTGAAGCCGGCGGCGAGCGCCACCTGCGTCACCGGCAGCGCGGTCTCGGTCAGCAACTGCTTGGCCAGCAGCAGGCGGCGGGTGGAATGCAGCTGCGCCGGGGTCGCGCCAAGCCGGGCCACGAACAGCCGCTGCAGCTGGCGCGGGCTCAGTTCCATGGCCTGGGCCAGCGCATCGACCGGCTGGTCCTGCAGGATGCCTTCGTTGAGCAGTGCCAGGGCGCGGTGCAGGGTGTGGTCCTGCACCAGGCTGGCGTCGTCCGGGGACAGCTCCGGGCGACAGCGCAGGCACGGGCGGTAGCCCGCGGCCGTGGCCGCCGCCGCGCTGGGGTAGTAGCTGACGTTGCGCCGCTGTGGCGGCGGGGCGGGGCAGACCGGCCGGCAGTAGATGCCGGTGCTGCGCACGGCGGTGAAGAACAGCCCGTCGAAGCGGGCGTCCCGCGCCAGGCGCGCCTGTTCGCATTGCTCGTAGCTGGGCAGGGCTGGATTGTGCATGCGGCCAGTCTAGGCCGATCGGACCGTGCTGACTGGCCATTTCCGGACATCAATGCTCATGACGAACCGTTGTTTAGGTTCAATTGAGGACATCGCGCCAAGGGGCACTAGACTGTGTGCACTTTCCGGCGCGCCTGCGCCCTGCATGGACCTGATTGCATTCCTATGTTGCCCAGATTCTGGTGGTCGCCGTTGTTGTGTGTCGGGCTGCTGGCCTGCAATGGGCAGGAGCAGGAGAAGAAGCCGGTGGCCGACCCGGCCACGGCGTTGGCGGCCGATGGCGACCACATGGTCTCGATCAACGCCGCCGACGCGCCGCCACCGCCGCCGGTGGTGGTGCCGGCCAAGGACCGTGAATGGCCGGAGCTGGTGCTGGAGAACGGCAAGGCATGGGTGAGCTGCGACACCGATTACAGCGGCGAGAACGGTGATGGCGCCGCGCTCGAGGCGCTGGACCGCAAGAGCCTGGACGCCGCGCTGGAGCCGTGCAAGGAGCGCGGGCTGGTGCGCGTGCGCTATGCGGGCAAGATCAACCCTTCCTTCGCCGGGCTGGTGTCGCGGCTGGCGGTGGTGGCCGATGCGATGAAGATCGGCAAGCGCATCCTGGACCTGGACTCCAGCGGCGGGCAGGTGGAAGCGGCGATCGTGGCCGGTGACAGCATCGGTGAGTCCGGCTGGACCATCTGGGTGCGCGAAGGCTCGATCTGCCACAGTGCCTGCGTGTTCGTGCTGGCCGCCGGCGACAACCGGCTGATCTCCGGCAAGGTGGGCATCCACCGGATGATGCGCATCAGTTCCACCGCCACCTCGCGTGCGGAATTGAACAAGGAGCTGCACGAGGTCTACGACAACGTGAAGGACTACCTGCAGCGCAACGGCGTGGCGGTGGGCGTGGCCGACCTGATGATGACCGTGCCCAACCGCAGCCTGCGCCTGCTGACCAGCGACGAGCTCAAGCAGTACGGCCTGGACGGCACCAATGCGGTGCAGGACGACCTGGAGCGCATCAAGCAGATGCGCAAGTGCGGCGACGACTTCGTGCGCCGCAAGGACGCCTTCCTGATCGCCTTCGACCGCGAGTGCAAGGTTGAAGGCGCCGACCTGGAAGCGGTGAACAACTGCGGGCAGACGCTGAAGGAGCAGTTCGGCTTCCCGGACGAGGTGTGCCCGGACGAAAGCCCGTTGTCGGAAATCGACACCGCCCTGCTGGTGCCGCGGTTGGAGGCCACGCCTGACCCGCAGGTGCCGGCCACCGCGCCGGCCGCCGCTGCCCAGCTGAATGCGCCGGCCGGCCAGCATTGACCTGAAATTTACAACGCCGGTCGCGCTTTCATGATTGGATGAGCGTCCCTTCAAGCGAACGCGTCATGGAGCCAATCATGCGTCCCAGTCATTTGTTGGTGCTGCTGTCCCTGGTCGGTGGAAATGCCCTGGCGCAGCAGGCGGCCCCCGCGCCGGCCGCTGCCCCGGCCGCCGCCGCAACGCAGGCCACGCGGGCACCGGGCCCGGCATTGAGTGCCGCGCAGCAGGCGCAGGTGGCCCAGCAGGACGCGCAGATGACGCAGGCCGCGCAGCGCGTGGCGCAGCTGGTCGATGGCAACAAGGCCGCCGAAGTCTGGGACGGGGCCTCCGGGGTGGCCCGCAAGGCGGTGACGCGGGACCAGTTCGCCAGCAACATCAGCTCCGACCGCACCAAGCTGGGTGCGCTGGTGTCGCGCGGCAAGCCCTCGATCACCCGCGTGCAGTACCCGGCAGGCGCGGCGGTGCCGGAAGGCATCTATATCAACGTGAGCTTCCCGACCCGCTTCGCCAACAACGCACAGCCGGTGCGCGAACTGGTGTCCTTCCGCCTGGACGAGGACAAGGTCTGGCGCACCTCGGGCTACAGCGTGCGCGCGGCGACCAACTGACCGGTGGGAGCGGCCTCGGCCGCGACGCTGGCTGAGCTATCCCCCGGCGCGACGACTGGCCTTCCCACGATGGCGGAGGTGGTCGCGGTGGTCCGGCGTTTCCGGCCTTGCGGCCGGAGCCGCTCCCACGGGTGGCTGATCCAGATCAATGAATCCTTACATCGCGCGGCCTACCCTGCGCTCCAGTGCGAAAGCGGAGCTGGATATGCGCAAGGTGGATGTACTGGTGGTCGGTGCCGGGCCGGCGGGATTGAGCCTGGCCCGGAGCCTGGCCGGCAGCGGCCTGTCGTTGGCATTGGTCGAGCCCCAGAGCGCGGCCGCGCTGGCCGAGCCGGCGTTCGACGGGCGCGAGATCGCGCTGACCCACGCCTCGCGGCAGATCCTGCAGGCCATGGGCATGTGGCAATGCATCGACCCGGCCGAGATCTCCCCGCTGCGCAGTGCCCGTGTCATGAACGGCAGCTCGCCGTTCGCGCTGGGCTTTGCCGCCGAGCGCGAGAACGTCGATGAACTGGGCTGGCTGGTGCCCAACCACCTGATCCGCAAGGCCGCCTGGGAGGTGGTGCAGGGGCAGCAGGGGCTGGAGCTGCTCGATGGCACCTCGGTCACCGCGATCGAAACCGGCACCGCCGGCAACACCGTCACCCTGGGCGATGGGCGCCGCCTGCAGGCCCGGCTGGTGGTCTCGGCCGACAGCCGCTTCTCCAGCACGCGGCGGATGATGGGGATCGGCGCGCAGATGCGTGACTTCGGCAAGTCGATGCTGGTCTGCCGCCTGCAATGCGAACGGCCGCATCACCATGAAGCCTGGGAATGGTTCGGCTACGGCCGCACGTTGGCGATGCTGCCGTTGCCGCGCAACCAGGCCTCGGCGGTGATCACGTTGCCGCCGCAGCAGGTCCAGGCATTGATGGCGATGGATGCGGCGCAGTTCGGTGCCGTCGTCACCGGCTTCTTCGAACGCCGGCTGGGGGAGATGGTGCCGGCCGGCACCCGCCATGTGTACCCGCTGGTCGGCGTGTATGCGCGCCGTTTCGTCGGCCCGCGCCATGCGCTGGTTGGTGACGCGGCGGTGGGCATGCATCCGGTCACCGCGCACGGTTTCAACTTCGGCCTGCAGAGCCAGCAGCGGCTGGCGGACCTGGTCACTGCGGCGGCGCAGCGGGGCGGGGACATCGGCGAGGCGGACCTGCTGGGCCGCTACGAGCGCAGCCACCGGCTGGCGACCCGGCCGCTGTACGAGGCCACCAATGCCATCGCCACCCTCTACAACGACAGCCGCCTGCCGGCCCGGCTGCTGCGCGGGGCCGCCTTGCGGGCCGCGCATGGGCTGGTTCCGTTCAGGAAAATGATCGCCGGGCACCTGACCCAGCGCCTGGCCTGATCCACCGGATAGGAGCCCCCGGCCGCGAGGCTGGCGTCCCGTCCGCTGCCCTGATGCACGTCATCGCAAGGCGCCGGCAGGGCGGCAGCGCCATCGGTTTCGCGGCCCAGGCCGCTGCTGCAGGTGTTATTCGGCGGCCAGGACGCGGATGCGGACGTCGCCCAGCTCGACCTGCTGGCCCGCGCGGATCTTGCAGGCCTTGCGCAGCTCGATCTGGCCATCCACGCTCACCTGGCCCTCGCCGATGATCATCTTGGCCTCGCCGCCGCTGGCCACCAGGTCGGTGAGCTTGAGCAGTTGCTTCAGTTCCACGTACTCGCGGTCCAGTTCGAAATCGATGGTCTGCATGGTGTTCCCGGGTAAAAAACGGGCGCTATTGTGCGGCAAGGCCGGCCGGGCAGGGGGCTGAACCCGTTGGCCATGTGGTGGCAAGCTGAACGGACATCGGCAAACCCCGCGACAGCAAGGGGGTTCTGGGCGCACAATATGCGTCTTTTCGCCCGCCCGTTCGCGGCGGTGCCCCCGGAGTTCCCATGTCCCAAGAATCCCCCGCGCCGCTGCTGTTCGCAGATCTCGGCCTCTCAGAGCCTGTGATGAAAGCGGTCGCCGACGTCGGTTACGAGACCCCGTCGCCCATCCAGGCCGCCACCATCCCGGCGATGCTGGAAGGCCGCGACGTGCTCGGCCAGGCGCAGACCGGTACCGGCAAGACCGGTGCCTTCGCGCTGCCGGTGCTGTCCAACATCGACCTTTCCGCCACCAAGCCGCAGGTGCTGGTGCTGGCCCCGACCCGCGAACTGGCCATCCAGGTCGCCGAGGCGTTCCAGACCTATTCGGCCTCGATGCCGGGCTTCCGCGTGCTGCCGGTGTACGGCGGCCAGCCGTACGGCCAGCAGCTGTCGGCGCTGCGCCGCGGCGTGCACGTCGTGGTCGGCACCCCGGGCCGCGTCATCGACCACCTGGACCGCGGCACCCTGGACCTGTCCGAGCTGAAGACGCTGGTGCTGGACGAAGCCGACGAAATGCTGCGCATGGGCTTCATCGACGACGTCGAGGCCGTGCTCAAGAAGCTGCCGGAGACCCGCCAGGTCGCGCTGTTCTCGGCCACCATGCCGCAGCAGATCCGCCGCATCGCCCAGACCTACCTGCGCGACCCGGTGGAAGTGACCATTGCGTCCAAGACCACCACCTCGGCCAACATCCGCCAGCGCTACTGGTGGGTGGCGGGCATGCACAAGCTGGACGCGCTGACCCGCATCCTGGAGGTGGAAACCTTCGATGCGATGATCATCTTCGCGCGCACCAAGGCCGGCACCGAGGAACTGGCCGGCAAGCTGCAGGCGCGTGGCCTGGCCGCGGCCGCCATCAACGGTGACATGCAGCAGGCCCAGCGCGAGCGCACCATCGGCCAGCTGAAGGAAGGCAAGCTCGACATCCTGGTCGCCACCGACGTGGCCGCACGCGGCCTGGACGTGGAGCGCATCAGCCACGTGCTGAACTACGACATCCCGTACGACACCGAAAGCTACGTGCACCGCATCGGCCGTACCGGCCGTGCCGGCCGCAGCGGCGAGGCGATCCTGTTCGTCACCCCGCGCGAGAAGGGCATGCTGCGCCAGATCGAGCGTGCCACCCGCCAGCCGATCGAAGAGATGCAGCTGCCGAGCGTGGACGCGGTCAACGACCACCGCGTGAGCAAGTTCATGGACCGCATCAGCCAGACCCTGGCCGGCGGCGACATGGATTTCTACCGCGACCTGCTGCAGCGTTACGAAGGCGAGCACAACGTGCCGGCCATCGACATCGCCGCCGCGCTGGCCAAGCTGCTGCAGGGTGATGCCCCGTTCCTGCTGACCCCGCCGGTGCGCGAGCGCCGCGAGCCGCGCAGCGATCGCCCGGAGCGTTCCGAGCGTCCGCAGCGTGATGGCGGCTTCCCGCGCCAGCGCGAGGAGCGTGGTGAGCGTCCGGCCCGCTTCGAGCCGCGCTTCGAGCGTGGTCCGCGCCAGGACGACGAGCGCGGACCGCGCCCGCCGCGTGGCGAAGGTGAGTTCGGCGAGCGTCCGCGCCGCGAGATGCCGCCGCGCAGCGCCCCGGAATTCGGCATGGAGACCTACCGCATCGAAGTGGGCCACCAGCACGGCGTGAAGCCGGCCAACATCGTCGGCGCCATCGCCAACGAGGCCGGCCTGGAAAGCCGCTACATCGGCCGCATCGACATCCATGACGGCCACTCGGTGCTGGACCTGCCGGCCGACATGCCCAGCGACGTGCTGCAGCACCTGAAGAAGGTGTGGGTGTCCGGCCAGCAGTTGCAGATGCGCAAGGTCGAGCCGGGCGAGGACGTCAACGCCGGCCCGTCGTTCAAGCCGCGCTTCAACAAGGACAGCAAGCCGGGCGGCCGTCCCGGCCCGCGTCCGGGTGGCCCGGGCGAGCGTCCGCGCCGTGAAGGTGGCTTCAACAAGCCGCCGCGTGGCCCGCGCAAGTTCTGAGTCCCACGCCGGCACCTGCCTGCCTGAACAGCCCCGGGAAACCGGGGCTGTTCTGTTTCATGCCGGCACGCTGCACGCAGACGACAAGCTGAACACGCGACAGATTTCACGTGCTGCTGTCAGTGGGTTGTTGCGATAATCCGCCCAAGCGCGTCGGGGAACGCGAAAGGATGGTCATGGCGGAGGACGGGGGCGCGGTTGCGGGGCACAACAGGTGGGGCTGGACAGTGCGTTGGCTGTTCGTGCTGCTTGTCCTGTGGCTGCCGGCGCTGTCCCCGGCCCAGACGCCCCAGGTGGGCCGCGACCTGCTGCAGGTAGGGGCGGCCACCGACCAGCAGGCGCCGGTGCGCGCCTGCACGCCGGAGATCATGGCGCGCCTGCAGGAGCCGGTGGAGATCGACGCGCCGGCGGGCGGGTGGTCCGGTGCCCCCCAGGCGGTGGATGTGTTCAACATCTACGGCGGCGAAGTGATGATCAGCCATGGCGACCGCGAGGTATGCGGCCACATGCAGGACGCGCGCACCCGTGATTCCCGATTCCGTGCCGGCATCGGCATGGTGGTGGTGCCGCGCAAGGGCGACACCGACCCGATCCTGGTCGCCTGGGAAACCCCGCTCAAGTCGCGCTGGATTCCCACCGTGCGGCTGGGCGCGCCCAGCCCGGTGCAGCAGATCGACACCGCGCGCCTGTTGGTGCGCACCGCCTGCCTGGCGGTGGCCCTGGCCCTGGCGCTGTCCGCGCTGATGGGGTTCTTCACCACGCGTAGCCGCAACTTCCTGATGTACGTGCTGGTCTGCGCGCTGCTGGTGACCTGGCAGGCGATCCTCAGCGGGCTCAGCGGCTATCCCGAGCCGTGGTTGCCGCTGGGCCGCGCAGCGCCGGTGTGGATGGTGGCGGTCAGCGCACTCAGCTATGCGGTGATGGGCTGGGTGCTGTGGCGGATGAGTGGCGGTCGTCGCCTGCTGCCGGCATCGCGGCGCTGGGTGCTGGGGATGATGCTGGCCCTGCTGGTGGTGGCGCTGGCGACCCCGTTGATGTCCTGGCAGGTGCTGGGCTGGACGGCGGCGGCGCTGGATGACCTGTTCACGGTGATCTGCCTGGTGATCCTGCTGCTGGCGGCGGTATCGGTGCGGACCGGGCGCTACACCGCGGTGGACGGCATCGTCGCGGTGGTGCCGCTGCTGCTGATGAACCTGGCCGACCTGCTCGGCAGCCGCCTGCTGGTGGAGTACCGGGTGGAGGTGATCCAGGTGGCCGTTACCTGGTTCCTGATGATGTCGGCCTATTCGCTCAACCGCGGCCTGGGCCAGCTGCGCCAGCAGCGTGACGAGATGCGCCAGCTGGCCGACACCGACACGCTGACCGGGCTGCCCAACCGGCGTGCCGGCCTGCGCCAGCTGGAGCGCTACCTGCGCGATGCCAAGGCCAGCCAGCAGCCGCTGTCGATCGGCTTCCTGGACATCGACCTGTTCAAGCAGATCAACGACCGCTACGGCCACGATGTCGGCGACGAGGTGCTGGTGTCGGTCGCCCGCACGCTGGAGGCCGGCGTGCGCAGCCGCAACGACGTGATCCGCATGGGCGGTGAGGAATTCCTGATCCTGCTGCCCGGCAACAGCGCCGACCATGCGCTGCCACGGCTGGAGCAGCTGCGCGAACGGGTGACCCAGAACAGCCAGGCGCTGCAGCACGCGGGGCTGTCGGTCACCGCCAGCATCGGCCTGGCCGAGCTGGAGCCCGACGACCAGGACATGGCGGCGCTGCTGCGCCGTGCCGACAACGCGATGTACCGGGCCAAGCGGGGCGGGCGCAACCAGGTGGTGGATGCGCGCGACGAGCAGCAGATCGCCTGAGCCGCGCTGTCCCGGGACGGGGCGATGGCGGATAATCCGCCGATGACCAACCGACTCAACAAGCACATTGCCGAAACCGGCTTCTGTTCCCGCCGCGAGGCCGACCGCCTGATCAGCGCCCGCCGCGTCACCGTCAACGGCATCGTCGCCGGCACTGGCGCCGAGGTGGGCGAGGGGGACGAAGTCCGCGTCGACGGCCAGCCGCTGCGCGCACGCACCGTGCAGAAAAGCACCGGGCGCAAGCATGTCTACATCGCGCTGAACAAGCCGGTGGGCGTGACCTGCACCACCGAAAGCGCGGTGAAGGGCAACATCGTCGACTTCGTCGGCCATGAGCAGCGCATCTTCCCGATCGGCCGCCTGGACAAGGAATCCGAAGGGCTGATCCTGATGACCAGCAACGGCGACATCGTCAACCAGATCCTGCGCGCCGAGAACGGCCACCAGAAGGAGTACCTGGTGGCGGTGAACAAGCCGGTCACCGACGAGTTCCTGCGCGGCATGGCCCGCGGCGTGCGCATCCACAACCAGATGACGCTGCCGTGCCGTACCTCGCGCATCGCCAAGTTCGGCTTCCGCATCATCCTGGAGCAGGGCCTGAACCGGCAGATCCGCCTGATGGCGGCCGAGTTCGGCTACCGCGTCACCCAGTTGCGCCGCGTGCGCATCGACAACATCAAGATCGGCGCACTCAAGCCCGGCCAGTGGCGCAACCTCACCGAACAGGAGCTGCGTGGCCTGCTGCCGCAACAGCGGGAGTGGTGAAGTGTGACTGCCTTGACGCGGTGATGCCGCCTCGCCGCTAGACTTGCCCCAGCCTTACCTTGACCACCGCACGATACGGAACCGCGCATGATCAAGCCTGCGATCCCTGCCAATGAATCCCAGCGCCTGGCTGCCCTGCAGCGCTACCGGATACTGGATACGCCGCGCGAGCAGGAGTACGAAGACCTGGTGACCATCGCCCGCACCATCTGCGGCACCGCCTGCGGGGCGGTGACGCTGATCGACCGCGAGCGGCAATGGTTCAAGTCGATGCAGGGGCTCGAAGGCGAGCAGACCCCGCGCGAGGATGCCTTCTGCGCGCATACCATCCTGCGCCCGCAGGAGCTGACCGTGGTCGAGGACGCGCGGCTGGACGCGCGCTTCAGTGGCAATCCGTCGGTGGTGGGCGACCCGCATATCCGCTTCTATGCCGGTGCACCGCTGCTGAGCAGCGACGGCTACGCACTGGGCTCGCTGTGCGTGTTCGACTCGGTGCCCGGCGTACTGGGCCAGCGCCAGGCCGACGCGCTGCGCGCGCTGTCACGCCAGGTCGGGCGGATGATGGAGATGCGCAAGCTGCGCCACGAGCTGGAACATCACCAGCAGGAACATGACTGGTACGAGGCCCGCCTGGGCGAGTACTACCTGCAGCTGGAGCAGGTGAACAGCGAGCTGTCCGAGCAGACCCGCACCGATCCGCTGACCGGCCTGTCCAACCGCCGTGCACTGGCCACCGCATTGAGCGAGGCCATCGAGCGTGCCGGCGAGGTGCCGCCGGCGGTGGCCATCGTCGACATCGACCATTTCAAGCTGGTCAACGATATCCACGGCCACGCCGAGGGCGACCGGGTGCTGACCGAGATGGCTGGCGTGCTGCGCGCGCAGTTTGCCGGGCGCGGCATGGCCGCCCGTTACGGTGGCGAGGAGTTCGTGATCCTGATGCCGGACACGCCGCTGCAGCAGGCCGAGCTGCAATGCCAGTACCTGCGTGAGTCGGTGGGCCTGCTGCCGATCGGGCTGCCGGTCACGGTCAGCATCGGCCTGGCCGCGCATCGTGCCGGCGAAAGCCCGCAGGACACCCTGCACCGCGCCGACAGCGCGCTCTACCAGGCCAAGCAGGACGGCCGCGACCGGGTGGTCGTGGCCACCTGACCGCGCCTACGCGGTGGCGGCCGGGCGCAGCCGGTTCAGCAGCGGGTGCAGGAACACGCCGCCGAGGATGATCGCCACGCCCAGGTAGAACTGCGGGGTCAGCTCATGCTGTTCGCGCAGGAACAGCATGGCCAGCACGATGGCGTAGACCGGTTCCAGGTTGGTCACCAACTGCACCGTGTAGGCGCTGAGGTGGCGCAGGGCGACCAGCGCCAAGGCGAACGGCAACAGCGTGCACAGGCCCGAAAGCGCCAGCAGCAACAGCCCGTCGTGCAGGTTGGGCAGCACCCACAGGTCGCTGGCCAGGGCCGGCAGCAGCACCGGCATGGCCGGGGCCAGCAGGGTCAGTGTGAGTACGCCGGCACCCAGTTCCAGGCCGGTGACGGTCAATGGGTCGGCGTGGCCGACCATGCGCTTGTTGAACGAGCCGAACACCGCCACCAGCAGGGCCGACAACGCGCCGACCGCCACGCCCAGGCGCATGCCGTCGGGAACGCCGCCCACCACCAGCGCCACGCCCGGCAGCACCACGATGCCCAGCGCCAGTTCCTTCATCTGGAACGGCCGACGCGCGATCCACGGCTCGATCACCGAGGTGAACACCGGGGCCAGCGCGATGCAGGTGGCCGCGACCGAAGCATTGGCCAGCTTCACCGAGCCATAGAACGTGAGCCAGTGCAGCGCCACCAGCGCGCCGATGCCGGCGTAGCCCAGCGCCACCTTCGGGCTGAGCGTGGACAGCCCGCGCCATACGCGCGGCAGCAGGGCCAGCATGGCCACCACCAGCAGCATGCGCCACCACACCAGCGGGAGGGCGGGCAGGGTGATCAGCTTGCCGAGGATGGCGGTAATGCCCCACAGCAGGACGCAGAAATGGATTTGCAGCAGGGCCTTGCGGTGTTCGTTCGTCGCCATCGGCGAATTGTCGCCGATGTGCCGACGCATTGCCGCATCGATCGCTTCAGTTTTTGTCGACGCGTTGCTGCAGCTGGCGCGCCGCGGCCGGGTTGCGGTGCTTGGCGGCGCTGATGAAGTACAGGTATACCTCGCGCCCCTCCGGCGCAGGCCCCGCAGGCGCGGCGAGGTGGGGCAGGTCGTGCGGGTCCTGTCCGCGCCGCCACGCCATCACGCGCTCGGCCCATTGCGCCAGTTCCGCCGCCGGGTAGCCGGTGTCGCAGGCATCGCGGCTGCGCATGAGCCGGGCATAGACGAAGTCCGCGCCGAGGTCGGCCGCGTTGGGGTAGTCCGGTGAGTCGGTGTAGACCAGTGCCAGCCCGTGCTGGCGGGCCAGGCCAACCAGCCGTTCGTCGAAGAACGCACGGTCGCGCACTTCCAGCGCGTGGCGCTGGCGGCGGCCGTTGACCTGCCGCGGCAGCAGCTGCAGGAACGCGGCGAAGTCGTCCGGGTCCAGCGTGCGACCGGCATCGAACTGCCACACCAGTGGACCGAGCCGGTCACCGAGGTGGCCGATGCCATCGATGAAGTCATTGATCTGCGCGCCGGTCCCGGCCAGCTTGCGGGCGCTGACGATGCGCTTGGGCGCCTTGGCCGAGAACACGAAACCTTCCGGCGTGGCATCGCGCCAGCCGGCGTAGATGGCTGGCTTCTGGGTGCCGTAGTAGGTGCCGTTGATCTCGATGCTGGTCAGCTGGCGGCTGGCGAACTCCAACTCACGGCGCTGCACCAGCCCGATCGGATAGAAGGTGCCGCCGCGCCACGGCACATAGGTCCAGCCGCCGATGCCGATATGGACCCCGGGGGTATTGGCCGTACCGGCAAACAAGTCGTTCAAGTCACACCCCGGGGCAGGAGCGGCCGTGGCCGCGAAGCCGTCAATGTACCTGCAAGCCAACCGGTGGGAGCGGCCTGGACCGCGACATCGGGAAGGTCCTGGTCCGGGGATTCAACGGCTCGGCGGCCAAGGCCGCGCCTACGCGGCTTTCCAGGGGTCGTAGCTGCCGAACCACCACAGGTGGCCTTCCGGGTCACGGCAGGCGTAGCCGCGGCCGCCATAGTGCTGGTCGGCGATGTCGATGACGATCTCCGCGCCGGCTGCCTTGGCCTGGGCGTAGTGGGCGTCGGCGTCGCTGACGATCACGCAGGCGCTCTGGGTTTCCATGCCACCGACTTCGTCGGGCTGGATCATGTTGCTGCCCCATTCGCTGGGCTGCACCGAGCCGAGCATCACCATGCCGTTGCCGAATACCAGTTGGGCATGCAGCACGACGTTGCCCTCCTGGTAGACCGCGTGGCGCTGGAAGCCGAAGGCGTCGCACAGCCAGTCGATGGCGGCCGGGGCATCGCGGTAGCGCAGGCAGGGAATGATGGTGGCGGTGGTCGTGGCGGCGAGGTCCATGGCGGCCTCAGGGCAGGAGCGGAAAGGCGAGCGTGGGCGCGCTCGCGTTACCATCGCGAGAAGGCCGGCCCGGCCATGGGCCGGCATCGATCCAGAGGGAGAGCGCTTTGAATAAATGGTTTGGGGGCGGGCTGGTGCTCGCGATGAGCGTGGTGGCCCAGGTGGCCGATGCACAGGAGGCGGCGGTGCCGGCGGAGCTGCAGCAACTCGATGCCACGGTGGAGCGCGTGCGCCAGCAGTTCGACGTGCCGGGCGTGGCGGTGGCGGTGGTCAAGGACGGCAAGGTGGTGCTGGAGCGCGGCTGGGGCCTGCGCGAGTTGGGCAAGCCCGAGCCGGTGCAGTCCGACACGCTGTTCGCCATCGCCTCCAACACCAAGGCATTCACCGCTACCTCGCTGAACCTGCTGGCCGAGGAAGGCAAGCTGAAGATGGATGACCGGGTGATCGACCACCTGCCGTCGTTCCGCATGTCCGATCCCTACGTCACCGGCGAGATGCGCATCCGCGACCTGCTCTCGCACCGCAGCGGGCTGAGCCTGGGCGCCGGCGACCTGCTGTTCTGGCCGACCACCACCTACAGCAACGCCGAGGTGGTGGCGCGACTGGGCCAGGTGCCGTTGAAGAACGGTTTCCGCGACCGTTACGCCTACGACAACATCCTGTACGCGGTTGCCCAGCAGGTGATCGAGAAGGTGTCCGGGCAGCCGTTCGCCGCGTTCCTGCAGCAGCGCATCTTCGACAAGGTCGGCATGGCCGGCACCCGCTACAACGCCGACCATCTCAAGCCCGGCGACAAGGCCGCCGTCGGCCACGCCAAGTTCGACTTCACCGACCTGCGCCCGGTGGCGCCGCTGACCTGGTCCAACAACGCCGGCGCCGGTGGCATCTACTCCAGCGTGCACGACCTGGCCAGGTGGATGAACGTGCAGTTGGCCGAGGGCAAGCTGGCCGATGGCACGCCGCTGTTCAGTGAAAAGACCCAGCAGCAGATGTGGCAGATGCAGATCCCGCAGGTGGTGCCCAAGCCATCGGTGCCGGAGCTGGAAGCCGCGCGCCCGAACTTCGCCGGTTACGGTGAAGGCTGGAGCCTGAGTGACTACCGCGGGCAGAAGCTGGTGTGGCACACCGGCGGCTGGCCGGGGCAGGTGTCGCGGCTGACGCTGGTGCCCGGCCAGGGCCTGGGCGTGGTGGTGCTGACCAACCAGGAATCGGGTGCGGCCTTCAACGCCATCACCATGAGCGTGCTCGACGCGATGCTCGGGGCCCCGCCGCATGACTGGGTGGCGGCGTATGCGGCCAGCGTCGCCAAGGCGCAGGACAACGCGGACGAAGGCTGGGCACGGCACGTGGCTGCGCGTGACGCCAGGAGCACGCCCTCGCTGCCGCTGAGTGGTTATGCCGGCACATACCGCGATGCGTGGTATGGCGATGTGGTCATCGAGCAGAAGGGCGGCAAGCTGCGCCTGCGCTTCGGTGCCACCGCCGATCTGGTCGGCACGATGGAGCACTGGCAGCACGACACCTTCATCGTGCGCTGGGACAACCGCTCGCTCAACGCCGATGCCTTCGTCAACTTCAGCCTGACCCCGGACGGCAAGGTGCGCGAGGTACGGATGGAAGCGGTGTCGTCGCTGACCGACTTCAGCTTCGATTTCCAGGACCTGCTGCTCAAGCCTAAGGCAGAGTAAGCAGCGCGCAACGATCCCGCGGCCACGGCGGGGATGGCGTTCCCGCCGTGGCATTGCCCGCGGCGCTTCGGAGGATCGTGGATGGGGAGGGCAACGGCGTCGCGGCCGGGACCGCTCCCGCTGGCGGGCAAGCGCATGCCGTAGACAGACACAACACAGGCCGCGATGGGACAATCGCGGCCTGTTCTGTTTTTGCAGGCCGTGGCGATGTTGCGCTGGTTCGAGTCGTTGATTCCCGTATTCCCGCCGGTGGATGCCCGCATGCCACCGCGCGGCGTGGTGCGTTTCTACCTGCATTACCTGCGCCCGGTGTGGCCGGTGCTGCTGGCCACGCTGGTGGCCGGCCTGCTGCTGGCGCTGGTGGAAGTGGCGATGTTCGACTTCCTCGGGCGCATCGTGGACATGCTCTCGGACAACGCGGGCCCGGGGTTCTTCCGGCGGCACGCAACGGAGCTGCTGTGGATGGCCGGCATCACGCTGCTGGCGCGCCCGGTGCTGGTGGCCCTGCACAACCTGCTGGTCAACCAGGCCATCGTGCCGGGGTTGAGCAACCGCTCGCGCTGGCTGATGCACAACTACGTGGTGCGGCAGAGCCTGACCTTCTTCCAGAACGACTTCGCCGGCAGCGTCGCCAACCGGGTGATGCAGACTGGCACCTCGCTGCGCGAATCCGCCGTGCAGATGGTGGATTCGCTCTGGTACATCGTGGTCTACACCGGCACCGCGCTGTACCTGTTCGCGCAGGTGGACTGGCGCTTGATGGTGCCGCTGGCCGTGTGGCTGGTGGCGTACGTGGCCATCGGCGTGTACTTCGTGCCGCGCATGAAGCAGCGGGCATGGATCGCCTCGGATGCACGGTCACGGGCCATGGGCCGCATCGTCGACGGCTACACCAACATCTCCACGCTCAAGTTGTTCGCGCACAGCGGGCACGAGCAGGCCTACGTGGCCGAGTCGATCCAGGAGCTGGCCGAGAAGCACCGCGCGCAGACCCGCATCACCACCGGGCTGGAACTGGTGATCGCCATCCTCAACGGCTTCCTGATCGTCGGTACCTGCGGGCTGGCGCTGTGGTTGTGGAACGATCGCCTGATCAGCGTTGGCGCGATCACCCTGGCCACCGGCCTGGTGATCCGCATCCACAACATGTCCGGCTGGATCATGTGGACGGTGAACGGCATCTTCGAGGACATCGGCACGGTGCAGGACGGCATGGAAACCATCGCCCAGCCAATCGCCGTGCAGGACCAGGCCGACGCCGTGCCACTGCAGGTGCGCGCCGGCGCGGTGGACTTCAAGGACGTGCACTTCCACTACGGCAAGCGCGGCGGCGTGATGGCCGGGCTGAACCTGTCGGTGAAGCCGGGCGAGAAGATCGGCCTGGTCGGCCCATCCGGTGCCGGCAAGTCCACCCTGGTGAACGTGCTGCTGCGCCTGTACGACCTGGAGAGCGGACGCATCCTGATCGACGGGCAGGACATCGCCCGCGTCACCCAGGACAGCCTGCGCGCGCAGATCGGCGTGGTGACCCAGGACACCTCGCTGCTGCACCGTTCGATCCGCGACAACCTGCTGTACGGGCGCCCGGATGCGACCGAAGACCAGGTGCGCGCGGCCGTGGCCAAGGCGCGTGCGGAAGGCTTCATCGACGCGCTGGTGGACGGGCAGGGCCGGCAGGGTTACGACGCGCATGTCGGCGAGCGCGGCGTGAAGCTCTCCGGTGGCCAGCGTCAGCGCATCGCCATCGCGCGGGTGCTGCTGAAGGATGCGCCGATCCTGATCCTGGATGAGGCGACCTCGGCATTGGATTCGGAAGTGGAAGCGGCGATCCAGGACAGCCTGGACGAACTGATGGGCAACAAGACGGTGATCGCGATCGCGCACCGGTTGTCGACCATCGCGCGGATGGACCGGCTGGTGGTGATGGACCAGGGCAGGATCGTGGAGACCGGCACCCATGCCGAGCTGGTCGCCGCCGGTGGCCTGTACGCGCGCTTGTGGGCGCGTCAGACCGGTGGGTTCGTGGCGGCCGATGCCTGAGCCCGGAACGGCCCTCAGCCCAACCCCTCTCCCGCGCTGCGGGAGAGGGGTTGGGCTGAGGGCAGAGACGGGCCGGGCTAGCCGAGCAGCACCCGCCCAAGCACGGCGACAGCGGCAGCCACCACGACCGCCAGCGCCATCAGCCAGGCACGGCGTGTACGCCGGTCCGCCGCCGCAGCGCCGGCGGCAAACAATGCGCTGCGGCGTGCGTCGCTGGCGGCCACCAGGGCGCGGGCGCGTTGCCCGCCTTCCTCTGCCGGAACACGGCCGGCCTTGATGTCCTCGGCGATGCGTTCAAGTTGCTGCATCGTCTCGGTCTGCAGTCTGTGCAGTTCAACGATCGGGTCGTGGTCGGGCATGCGGGCCTGGCGCGATCTCATGGCTCAGTGTGGTGTGACTGCAACGCCTGACGGATCACGCGCGACAGGATGGCAGGGTCGTTGGCGGACAGGTGTTGCCCAAGCCGCACCAGGCCAATGCCGAAGGCGGCCATCAACACGCCGGGCAGGGCGGCCGGGATCAGCATCGGGTCCATCCTGCCAAGCTGCACGACGCTGATCGTCGTCCCCAGCACGCAGAAGCCCAGCCAGAACACCATGAAGGCATGCACGAGCGCGGGCGGCGCGAAGCGGCCGTGCAGCGCGCAGCCCTGCGCGGTGTCCACGAAGTGGCCACGGAAATGCGGCTTGAACGAGTTGCGCAACGCGCTGCGGTGATACAGGTTCACCCGTGCGGCCTCCACCGAACCGACGATGGTGCCGGTTGCGGTGATGTTGCCGCGTGCGGTGGCCGCGCGCAGGTTCTGCACGGCCTGCGCGCGCGGCAGCGGGCTGGGGAACACGGCAGGCGTACGGGGGAATAACCAGGTCCAGAAAGGCATGCGTTTCGGTCGGTGCGTGGCAGGACACGATAGCTGCCCACCCCCGCGCATGGCTATCGGCTGGTGGTGCCGGCGGCGCGTGCGGCCTTCTTCACCAGCGTGGTGACCTTCTTTTCCACTGCAGGGGTGAGCGCGGTGAGCGCGAACGAGGTGGGCCACATGTCGCCGTCGTCGAGTGCGGCACTGTCGTTGAACCCCAGCGTGGAATAGCGCGCGCCGAACTTGCTCGCGCCCTGGAAGAACACCACCACCTTGCCGTCGGCATTGGCATAGGCCGGCATCCCATACCAGGTCTTGGGTGACAATGCCGGCGCGGTGGTGGTGATGATCCCGTGCAGCCGTCCGGCCATGTCGCGCTCGGCCGCTGGCATCTCGGCAATGCGGGCCAACACCTCGGCCTCGCCCTCGGCTTTCCTGCGACCGGCCTTGGCCTCGGCCGCCAGTTCGCGGGCGCGCTCCTTCATGGCGGCACGTTCTTCGGCGCTGAATCCGGACTTGCTCATGACAGTGGCTCCTGGGGAAACACGCGCTTTATAGCGCGGATTCGGCCGGTTGGCGTCGTCCATCGTGGCCGGGCCGGCGTCGCTCAGTCACCGGGTTGGCCGATCCAGAGCCGATTGCCGTCCGGGTCCTGCAGCCGGAATTCGCTCATCCCATAGAACGTGGTTTCCAGCGGTGGTACCTCCAGGCCGTTCTGGCGCGCTTGCGCATGGAAGGCACGCAGGTCATCGGGATAGAGATAGAGCACGGCGCTGCGCGCACTGCCGGGCGGTGGATTGATGGACTGATCGAGCATGACCTGGCAGGGGCCGCAGCGCAGCATCGCCCAACCCCAGGCGTCATTGTGGTCCTCGACCTCGAAGCCGAGCTTGCGGTAGAAGGCGATGCTGGCCGGCAGGTGTGTCACCGGCTGCATCGGGATCAGCTGTTTCAGGGGCATGGCGGGGCATCCGGCAGCGACGGGTTGCCCACTGTAGCGCCGGGTTCAGAGCAGGCCGTTCACGGCCATGGCCGACGCGCCCAGCAGGGCGGCCAGCACCGCCAGCACGCACAGGCCATAGCGCAGGTGGAACGGGATCGGCACGCGGCCGAGCTCGCGTTCGGTGGTGCGCGTATCCAGGATCCAGCCATGGTTGCACTGCAGGCAGGCCAGTTGGTAACGCTTGTCGTAGGCGAAGCCGAACAGCATGTCGAAGCTGCCGTACTTGTAGCGCAGCTGCTTCTGGAATGCGGTGAGCTGGCCGCATTTCGGGCAGTGACGTTGTTCGGGTTCGCCCAGCGCGACCACGCGCTCGCCCTGGCCGATCAGGAACATCATTGCCAGGCGTCCTCGACGTTGGCCAGCACCTCGCAGTCACAGTAGCCGCCGTTGGCCTGCAGCCACGGCACCACCGTGGCTTCATCGAGCGCCTGCTGTTGCAGGAACTGGCGGGTGAACCGCAGCGAATGGTCGCAGCCGGCCTCCAGTGCCTGGTCAAGGTGATCGAACAGGGCCGTCAATGCTTCCCGCGGCAGCGGCAGCGCCGCGATGGCCTGGGCGTGATGCTGCTCGGCGAGCCCGCGCAGCAGGGCTTTGCGACGTTCGAGTTCGGCGTTGGAAGGCATGCGATGCGCCTGTCTGCGTGGGAGGTAAGTGCGGGGAAACCGGCGCTCGCGCCGACGCTCATGGCCGCGGGCGAATGATCACGTACTGCTTGCGGAACTCCGTGCCGGTACCTGCCCATTGCCGGGCGTACTCGACCAGGGCGGGCAGTGCATCGGGATGGTCCTGCCCGTTGATGCGGCAATCGGCGCTGAAACTGCCATCGTCGGCACGACTGGCGAACAGGCGCACGCCGAGGAACTGTTCCGCGCGCAGGACCGGCATGAAGGCCTCCAGGCTCCGGGTGAGCAGGCAGCACGGGCAGAACGGGTGCTCCTCGTCGGCATCCACCGGCTCGGAGGCGTAGTGCGCGACCGGGCCCAGCACGATCTGGCGCACCGCCTCCGACGCCTGTTCCGAGGCGGGCAGGGTGATTTCCATCACCAGGCAATGCCGTGGATCGGCTTGGACGGCATCGGACAGGGTTGCCAGATCCATCTGCGCCCAGCTGCGGAAGCCGCTCGACATCGAGGCCTGCTCATCGGCACCCATTGCATGCTGGAACTCGACCAGCCCTTCGGTGAAGAACGTCGGGTGCCTGGCCGTGGTGACCGTCGCAGTGCGTACGTTGCCGTTGTCGAAGCGGAACGTCTCGATATGTTCGACGCCCAGCGTGATGCCGCTGGACAGGTGTACCTGCCCATCGACGAGGCGGGCGTGCGGGTCCGATGCCCTGGTCGCTTCGAGCAGTAGCCGAAGTGGCAAGGCCGGCTCGGGCGCCGGCGGACCTTTGAAGAACCTGCTGAAAATACCCATGGAATCCGGCTTCCTGCCCAATGACGTGATCGCGGGTGTTGTGCGAGGGAGGCCTCAGCGCTGCGGCTCGACCACCACGGCGGTGCCATAGCACAGCACTTCGGTCAGGCCGGTCATCAGTTCGGTGGCGTCGTAGCGGACCGCGATGATGGCATTGGCGCCGAGCATGCGCGCGTGCTGCACCATGTCGCGGTAGGTCTCGTTGCGGGCCTGCTCGCATAGCTCGGTGTAGATGGTGATGTTGCCGCCGAACAGGGTCTGCAGGCCGCCGATGAAGTTGCCCACGACCGAGCGCGAACGCACGGTGATGCCGCGCACCAGGCCCAGGCTGCGGGTGACGCGCAGGCCGGGCAGTTCCATGGCGGTGGTGACCATGGCATCGGTGAGGTGAGGGGTTGCGGCGGGGATCGCGGGGGAGTTGTAGGGGTCAGCCATCGGGGTTCCTGGGATTGAGGGACGCGGCTGGATGCGGGCGTGCGATCCCTGCCGTCCTGGTTCCGTATAGCGGTGGATTCTATCCAGAACCCACTCCCGCGGTATCAGCCGGTCATCTGCCGATGGAGCAGGAAGGCGCCGGCAGCGACACCGGCCCAGACCAGCAGGCCGACCAGGGCGCACGCCGCATCGCCGGGTTCCTTGCCGGGACGGAACAGACGGATCACCACGTGGCCGGTACCCTTGAGCAGGATCTCGAAGACCAGCTCGACCAGCATGCGGCCGACGACGCGCAATGCGCCACGCAGGGCTTCGCCGGCCAGGTCATCCAGGGGCATCGAGCAGGGTCCTCGACGGTTCCAGCGGGCTCAGGGCCGCGACGGCTGCGCGGCGCAGGTGCTGCTCGAGGTTTTCCAGCAACACGTCGTCTTCGATATGGAAGATTTCCGGAACCGGCTCGCGCGGCGCGGCGGCGATGACGATCAGCTGGCCCAGCCGCAGGTCGGGCGAGGTTTCCCAAAGCGCGCGAAGCGTGGCCAGGACGGTGTCGATGCGGGCGGGGTCTCTCATGCGTGTTCCGGTGCGGCGGGTGGGAGGGGAATCAGTCAGGGGCCTGCGTGGGATCCATCCTGGCCGCTTGCCTGCGGTGTTGCGGAGATCACCTGTTCGATCCAGTCATGGTAGTGGCTCAGGCGGACGTTGCAGGCGGTCTGCCCGTAGCGGCCGGGACGGGCGGTCATCACGTTGCCCTGCACGACCTTCCAGGAGGCCAGCCCTGCCAGCTGCCATTGCGCGCCGGACTGGAGCAGTACCGGGCCGCCGCTGTCGCCATTGCCGAGCATGCCCTCAAGCGGAAGACCATCCGGTGGTGCATCGAAGACGTAGCAGAGCCAGCGGTCATACGCACTGGTGACGGTGTTGAACGCACGCCGCAACCCGGTACGGTTGGGCCCTCGCGGATCATGCCCATCGGCGCCGGTGCCGGTGGCCCCTTTTCCCAGCAGCGTGACGCGTTTGCCGGGCTCGTCGCTGCCGGCATACAGGCGGATCGGCGGGATGTCGGTGATGGGTTGGCGCAAGCGGATCAGCGCGATGTCGTCCGAGCCGCCAAGGAAGACCACCAGCAGCATCGCTTCACCGCTGGCCATCGCCTGGTCGATCAGCGCCTGCGGCGGGGTGCGGTACCCCGGGTGGGTGACGACCCGCTCCACGTCCCGTGCCACCCCGTTGATGACCACCTGTTCGAGCCGACCCTGGCGGGGGAGCGTGTGTGCGGCGGTCACCGCCCATTGCGGCGCGATCAGCACGCCGTGTCCCTCGCCGGGCATGTCGACCAGCGCCGGCAATTCGGATGCCGGTACCCGGTACTGCGCATCATCGACATCGTGGCGGATGACGATGGCCGCCGCGTTCGTGGAGGTGGCGAGCAGTGATGCCAGGAGCAGGGCGCGGATCATCGGAAGGCCTTGTTGGAAGGGGCGAGCGCGGGGCTCAACAGGGTATTGCCACCGCATGCGCAGACGCGCTGGGTGCCGCGCCGCCTACTGCGCGAAACTATCGACTGCGGGTGGAACGGCCCGGGTCAGGCGCAGTTCGCGCTGACCCAGCGGTTGAACGGGTCTGCCGCGTCCTCGATGTGCATGTCCTCGGGATGCCTGACGATCTCGGTGCCGATCTCCGGGATGGTCGTGGCGAACCGGCTGCGGACCCACTGCTGGTAGGCCACATTGGGATGAACGACGAATTCGCCCTCGCGTGGCGGCGGCGATCCCAGTTCACCACCCCAGCAGATTTCGTCGTAGCCGATGGCCAGCAGTCGCAGGAAGTCGAGCGCATCGTCGGCCAGCACGCAGACGGTGACCGAGCCGGAGCCCGAGCCCAGATGGACGATCTTCTGCGTGCCGTCGGGCGCGAGCCAGAGTGCCGCCATCGATCCTTCCGCGCCGGTCTTGGCGAACACGCAGAGCCGGTCGAGTACCTCGGCACGCGCGTGGCCGAACCAGTACTTCAGGTTGGCATTGCCCTCGGCGAAGAAGGTGATGTTGGTTCCGCCCTGACGCTCGTCGTCCGTCCAGCTCTCGCGCAGGGCTTCCTCGGGGAACAGGAAACCGATGCGGGTGCTGTCCGGCCGGTCGATGTAAAGGCCGTTGTCCTCGATCCAGCCAAACAGTGCCTTCAGCGCCGGCGGCAGATGCATGCCGGGCAACAACGTACGGGTGATCTGCGCTTCCAGGGTTTCCACGGGCATGCGTCCTGCTGTCCTGTCTGAAATGGCCGGGTAGATGCAAGGCCCCGGCATGTGCTGCGGATGATGCCACAGGGCAATGGCCGCGCTCCGGCGGAGCGCGCGCAGCACGGCAGTGACGCCAGGTGCCTACCAGTGGTTGTCGCCGCCCGCCAGGAAGTTCGGCCGCGTGTACTGCTGTGATGCATGCAACTGCCAGCGGATGCGCGTGCAACCGGCGATGATCGCCTCGAAGGGATGATCGGGGCCGACCGCCGATTGGGACCATTCGCCCTCCAGGTCGCCGGAAGCACGGGTGATCCGCCACGTCGGTGCGAGTTGCCACGCAAGCGCGAGCAGGGCCGCTTCGGTCGCTTCATGGGATCCGGTGGCGTGGTGGACTTCGAACGTCACATGCGCCTCCTTGCGGCCCTCCCACACGAGCCGCTCCACCATCGGTGAAACGGCGGTGAAACCCGCCAGGCGCTCCAGCTTGCGCAGCATCTGGCCATGTTGTGGGCCGCCATGGGTGACATGCCAGAGGGAAACGATGGGGTGCATTCGAGGGGATGCCGGGTTCGATTCGAGGAAGGGCAGGGCGCAGGGGGCGTCAGTGGCCCGTCAGCAGGATTTCGCGCAGCCGTGCCTCGACCCGCGCCCGGTCGAGGAAAGGACGCAGCATTGGCCAGTTCCTGGCCGACTTTCGTCGGAGGCGCACCTGCGCATACACCAGCCCGGCCAGGAAAAAGCCTGCCATCAGGAGGGCATGGGGAAGGCTGGGGTGGCCGAAGAAATGGAAGCAGGACGCCGTGATCACCGCGATCGAGATCCAGACCGGTACATCACTCCACCCCGATGACGCCTTGCCGGGGGAGTCGATCTCTTTCAGGAGCTGCTCGAGTACCTTTCGCTCGTCGCTGGGATGCATGGAGGTATCCGTTGGGTGCCATGAGGCGGTAGTGGTCCTGTCCGCAATGCTGCACGGAAATGGACCGCGGCGAAACCGTGCGTGGAGTCAGGCAGGGCGTGGCGCGCATCGCGGATGCGGGACAGGACACGAATCGTGCGAGCCATGCCGAGCGGCGAAGCGACCCGGTGGATGGGGGCTGGTGCGGGAGTTGACCCGAGGCGGTGTTGGCTTGAAGGGACTTCCCTGGTGGCATCTCCGATCCATCGGCCCTGAAAACAGAAAGAGCACCTTTCGGTGCTCGTTTTGTCGGGAACAATGCTGAGGCATTCCAGCGCTTGGTGACGCGGCGGGAGTGGGGGCTTGCACGGGGCAGTGGCCCTCACTCCACACCCCTCTGCCGCGTGCGGGAGAGGGGGGGGCTGCCTGCAGGCTTTCGCCGATCAGTAGCGGTAGTGCTCCGGCTTGAACGGGCCTTCCACCGGCACGCCGAGGTAGTCGGCCTGTTCCTGGGTCAGCGTGGTCAGCTTCACGCCGATCTTTTCCAGGTGCAGGCGCGCCACTTCCTCGTCCAGCTTCTTCGGCAGGCGGTAGACGTCGGCCTTGTAGCTGTCCTTGTTGGCCCACAGGTCGATCTGCGCCAGGGTCTGGTTGGCGAAGCTGTTGGACATCACGAAGCTCGGGTGGCCGGTGGCGCAGCCCAGGTTCACCAGGCGGCCTTCGGCCAGCAGGAAGATCGCGTTGCCGTTCGGGAACACGTACTTGTCCACCTGCGGCTTGATGTTGATGTGCTGCACGCCCGGGAACTTCACCAGCGCATCGACCTGGATCTCGTTGTCGAAGTGGCCGATGTTGCAGACGATGGCCTGGTCCTTCATCGCGCTCAGGTGCTCGATGCGGATGATGTCCTTGTTGCCGGTGGTGGTGACGTAGATGTCGCCGCGGCCCAGGGTGGATTCGATGGTGTTGACCTCGAAGCCTTCCATCGCCGCCTGCAGGGCGCAGATCGGGTCGATCTCGGTGACGATGACGCGGGCGCCGTAGGCGCGCAGCGAGTGGGCCGAACCCTTGCCGACATCACCGTAGCCGCAGACCACGGCCACCTTGCCGGCCAGCATCACGTCCATCGCGCGCTTCAGGCCGTCGGCCAGCGACTCGCGGCAGCCGTACAGGTTGTCGAACTTGCTCTTGGTGACCGAGTCGTTGACGTTGATGGCCGGGACCAGCAGCGTGCCGGCTTCGGCCAGCTGGTACAGGCGGTGCACGCCGGTGGTGGTCTCCTCGGAGACGCCCTTCCAGTCCTTGACCACGCGGGTCCAGTAGCCCGGGCGCTCGGTGGCCACGCGCTTGAGCAGGTTCTTGATGACCTGCTCTTCGTGCGAGCCGGACGCGGTATTGACCCAGTCGCTGCCGTTTTCCAGCTCATAGCCCTTGTGGATCAGCAAGGTGACGTCACCGCCGTCGTCGACCACCAGTTCCGGGCCCAGCAGGGTGCCGTCGGCGGCCTTGAAGGTCAGCGCTTCCAGGGTGCAGTCCCAGTATTCTTCCAGCGTTTCACCCTTCCAGGCGAACACCGGGGTGCCGGTGGCGGCGATGGCGGCGGCGGCCTGGTCCTGGGTGGAGAAGATGTTGCACGAGGCCCAGCGCACGTCGCCGCCGATGTCCTTCAGCGTCTCGATCAGCACCGCGGTCTGGATGGTCATGTGCAGCGAGCCGGTCACGCGCACGCCGGCCAGCGGCTTCTGTGCGGCGTACTTGCGGCGGATGGACATCAGGCCCGGCATCTCGTGCTCGGCGATGTCCAGTTCCTTGCGGCCCCAATCGGCCAGCGAGATGTCGGCGATCTTGTAGTCACCTTCCTGGGAGAAGGTCCTGGCAACAGCATTCATGTAAAGCTCCGGTGTGGTGCGAGCAGGCTCGCGTTCGCCGGGCGCCGTTGTTGCATGGATGCCGCCCCGAGCCTGGCTGTGGCGGGGGTTCCCGGACAGTCGCAGCGCCCCTCGGAGCGGGGCCGGTGATTATATCGCGGCGGCCAGCCCAACCAACGGCAGGGGAGGGTGGCGACAGAGATTGTTAAGTTGGGGGTTTATTCCCCTGCCAAGGAGCGCCATGAACCTGTCCCCCGCCCGCCGCCGCCGTACTTCCGCGGCCCTGGTCCTGTGCGCCGGCCTGCTGCTGGCGGTGCCGCCGGTGCTGGCGCTGGCCCCGCCGCAGGCGGCCGAACAGGCGCAGGGCTACCGCCTGCCCTCGGCCGCGTTGCAGGCCATCGTCGACGCCCCGCGTGCGCCCAGCCTGTCGCTGTCGCCCAGGCGCGACCTGGCGGCGATGCTGCAGACCCCATCGCTGCCGTCCATCGCCCAGGTGGCGCAGCCGGAGCTGAAGCTGGCCGGCCTGCGCATCAACCCGAAGACCTTCTCCGACAGCCGTTTCTCGTTCGGCAACAAGTTGTCGCTGGTGTCCACGCTGGACGGCAGGGAGCGCCAGATCAGCGGCCTGCCGCAGCCATTGTCGGTGGCCTCGCTGGGCTGGTCGCCCGACCAGAAGTACCTGGCCTTCAACCAGGTGGACCCGGCCAGCGGCAGCAACGAGCTGTGGTTGGTGGATGTGGAGGTGGGCAGCGCCCGTCGCATCGCCGAGCGCCTGAACAGCATCGTCGGCCGAGGGTATTCGTGGTTGCCGGGCAGCGACGGGCTGCTGGTGCTGCAGCGCCCGGCCGGGCAGGGCGCGCCGCCGAAGGGGGATGGCGTGCCGACCGGCCCCGCCGTGCAGGAGACCGTGGCCGGGCAGGGCGTGCGTTCGGTGCGGACCTACCAGGACCTGCTGCGCAACGAGGACGATGCGCGCCTGTTCGAGTACTACCTGCAGGCACAGCCGGTGCGGGTATCGATCACCGGCCAGGCCAGTCCGGTGGGCCTGCCCGGCCTGTTCATGGGGCTGTCGCCGTCGCCGGACGGCAAGTACCTGCTCAGCCGTCGCGTCGAGCGGCCGTTCTCGTATTCGGTGCCGGTGAGCAGCTTCCCGCGCCGCATCGACGTGCTCGATGCGCAGGGCATGCAGGTGCATACGGTTGCCCGCCTGCCGCTGGTCGACGGGCTGCCGACCGGCAACGATGCCGTGCCGACCGGCGTGCGTTCGATCAGCTGGCGCGCCGATGCGCCGGCCACGCTGGTCTGGGCCGAAGCGCAGGACGGCGGTGACCCGTCACGACAGGCGGCCATCCGCGATGCGGTGCTGGTGCAGTCGGCGCCGTTCGACAAGCCGCCAGCCACGCTGATGCAGCTGGGGTCGCGCTACGCCGGCATCACCTGGGGCAAGGACGATGTCGCGTTGCTGGACGAGTACTGGTGGAAGAGCCGCCAGATGAAGCAGTGGAAGATCAACCCGGGCAGCCCGGACCAGGCACCGGTGCTGCTGGTCGAGCGGTCGGAGGATGACCGCTACGCTGATCCGGGCGATCCGCTGCTGCAGTCCGATGAGAGCGGGCGCGAGCGGCTGCAGCTGGGCACCGATGGCAAGAGTTTCTTCCGCATCGGCACCGGTGCGTCGGCCGAGGGCGACCGCCCGTTCCTGGACCGCGTGGACCTGGCCTCGGGCAAGAGCGAGCGCCTGTTCCATTCGCAGGCGCCGTACTACGAGCAGCCGCTGGCCATCATCGAAGGCGGGGATGCACGCATCCTCACCTACCGCGAGTCCAACGATGTGCCGGGCAACCTGTTCGCGCGTGGCCTGGCAGCCGACGCGGCACCGGTGGAGCTGACCCGTTTCGCGCATCCGCTGCCGGCGTTGCGTGGGGTGAAGAAGGAGCAGATCCGCTACACGCGCAATGATGGCGTCGAACTGACCGCCGACCTGCTGCTGCCGCCGGGTTATGACCCGAAGAAGGATGGCCCGCGCCCGGTGCTGATGTGGGCCTATCCGGCCGAGTTCAAATCCGCGCAGGACGCCAGCCAGGTCACCGGCTCGCCGCACCGCTTCAACGCGATCAGCTACTGGGGCCCGCAGGCGTTCCTGGCCAAGGGCTACGTGGTGCTCAACAACCCGACCATGCCGATCATCGGCGAGGGCGATGCCGAGCCGAACGACACCTACGTGCAGCAGCTGGTGGCCAGTGCACAGGCGGCGGTGGACGAAGTGGTCAAGCGTGGCGTGGGTGATCGCGAGCGCATCGCCGTGGGCGGGCATTCGTACGGTGCGTTCATGACCGCCAACCTGCTGGCGCATACGCGCCTGTTCAAGGCGGGCATCGCGCGTTCGGGCGCCTACAACCGCACGCTGACGCCGTTCGGCTTCCAGGCCGAGGAACGCAACTTCTGGCAGGCGCAGGACGTGTACCTGAAGATGTCGCCGTTCAACAGCGCCGACAGGATCAAGGACCCGATCCTGTTCATCCATGGCGAGAACGACAACAATTCCGGCACGTTCCCGATCCAGAGCGAGCGCATGTTCGCCGCGGTGAAGGGGCTGGGCGGCACGGCGCGGCTGGTGATGCTGCCGAATGAATCGCACGCCTATCGCGCACGCGAGTCGATCATGACGATGCTGGCCGAGAGTGAAAGCTGGCTGGACCAGTGGTTGGGCGCGGCCGACGGCAAGGCTGGCAAGAAGCGCTGAGGACGAACGCCCTCCCTTGCGTGAAGCGCAGGGGGAGGGCGGCTCTGCGCAATGTGTCAGTGCGCGACGCTGCGCTCTACTCCCTCCATCGCGCGAAGCGCGGGGGAGGGTTGGGGAGGGGCGCTTCTGACGTGGGTCGTGAAATGCACCCCCTCCCAACCTCCCCCTGCCTGCTGCGCAGGCAAGGGGAGGGGCGGTTCTGCGCGACGTGTCAGTGCGCGACGCAGCGCTCTACTCCCTCCCTCGCGCGAAGCGCGGGGGAGGGTTGGGGAGGGGGCGCTCCCGACGTAGGTGCGTCCCGTTCACATGCCAACGAATGTCCGCCGAGACGCCGGAACTGCGTCGTTTCCTGTCTGCAAAGACAGCGTCCGGACAAGGTTCACATGCAACTGTTTCACCTTTGATGCACTGCAAAAACCGGACATTTTTTCGGTTAGGCTTGGGGGATTCCCGCTCTCAAGGCTTGTGCGTCCTGGATGAACGAGTACCGTAGCAGCGTTGTCTTCGCCACTCCCGATCTGCCCCTGCGCGACGATGTGCGCCGGCTGGGCACGCTGGTGGGTGACCTTCTTGCCGAGCAGGTGTCACCGGGCTTCCTGGACGAAGTGGAAGAGGTGCGCACCGCCGCCATCGCCCGTCGCGAAACGCAGGGGCCGCTGGCCGGCCTCAGCACGCAGCTGGCCGGCCGATCGCCACGCGAAGCCGAGGCGCTGGTGCGTGCGTTCAGTACCTACTTCCAGGTGGTGAACATCGCCGAGCGCGTGCACCGCATCCGCCGTCGCCGTGACTACCAGCGCGCCGGCACCAAGCGCCCGCAGCCCGATGGCCTGCATGATGCGTTGATCCAGCTCAAGGCCCAGGGCGTGACGCTGGAGGAGCTGGCGCAGTGGCTGCCGCGCATCGACATCGAGCCGGTGTTCACCGCACACCCAACCGAAGCGGTGCGCCGTGCACTGCTTGAAAAAGAACAACTGATGGTCGCCGCGCTGGTCGACAACCTCGACGGCCAGCGCACCCCCGGCGAGCAGGCCGCCGATGCCGCGCGGTTCCGCATGGCGCTCACCGCCTCGTGGCAGACCGCCGATTCCTCACCGGTACGCCCGACGGTGGACGACGAGCGTGAGCACGTGGGTTTCTACCTGACCCGCGTGCTGTACCGGGTGATCCCGGTGTTCTACGAATCGCTGGAGCAGGCGTTGCTCGATACCTGGGGGCGCAGCCTGCCGTTGCCGCGGCTGCTGCGCTTCGGTACCTGGGTGGGCGGTGACATGGACGGCAATCCCAACGTGGACGCCAGCACGGTCGCTGCCACGCTCAATGCACAACGGCGCGCGGTGCTGGAGCTGTACATCCAGGACCTGTTGAAGCTGGCCAGCCTGCTCAGCCAGTCCACCGAGCTGATCGGTGTCAGTGACGCGGTGCAGGCACGCGTGCAGGAATACCGTGAACTGCTGCCCGACGTGCAGTCGCGCCCGCGCCATGCCGACATGCCTTACCGGCTGCTCAACGACCGCATGCGTGCGCGCCTGCAGGCGACGCTGCAGGATGCGCCCGGTGCGTATGCCGCGCCGGAAGAACTCATCCACGACATCCAGCTGATCCTGGACAGCCTGGAGGCCAACAAGGGCAAGCACGCCGGCTGGTTCTCGGTGCGCCGGCTGCTGTGGCGCGTGCGCACCTTCGGCTTCCACCTGGCACGGTTGGACGTGCGCCAGGAGTCGAGCGTGCATTCGCGTGCATTGGCCGAGGTGCTGGGCGGGCAGGAAGCATTCGATGCGCTGGACGGCGCGGCGCGTGCGCGGACGCTGGCGCCGTATGCGGCCGGCGACGCCGCGTTGCCGGCGGGGGCCGACGAAGGGGGGCAGCGGTTGGACAAGGTGTTCACGGCGTTGGCCGATGCGCGCCGCCGGCACGGTGCCGATGCGCTGGGCAGCTACATCATCTCGATGGCGCATGACCGTGGCGACGTGCTGGCGGTGCTGGCATTGGCACGCCGCGGCGGCCTGCAGGATGACAACGGTGCGGTGCCGCTGGATATCGCGCCGCTGTTCGAGACCGTCGACGACCTGGGGCGTGGCACCGACACCCTGCGCGACCTGCTGGCCGACCCGGTCTACCGCGCCCATCTGGCCGCACGCGGCGACGTGCAGATGGTGATGCTGGGTTACTCGGACAGCGGCAAGGATGGCGGTATCGCGGCCTCGCGCTGGGGCCTGCAGCAGGCGCAGGTCGAACTGCTGGAGGTGGCCAGCGCGCACGGCGTGCACCTGACCTTCTTCCACGGTCGCGGCGGCTCGATCAGCCGCGGCGGCACCAAGACCACGCATGCGGTGAACGCCTCGCCGCGCGGCAGCATCGACGGGCGCCTGCGCGTGACCGAGCAGGGCGAGGTGATCCATCGCAAGTACGGCATCCGTGCACTGGCGCTGCGCTCGCTGGAGCAGTCCGCCGGTGCGGTGCTGCGCGCCAGCCTGCGCCCGCGTGCGGCCGAGCCGCGCGAGGCGCTGTGGAAGCCGGTGATGGCGCGGGTCGCCGAGCAGAGCTCGCAGGCCTACCGGGCGTTCGTGGGTGACCCGCAGTTCATGAACTATTTCCGCCAGGCCACGCCGATCGACGTGATCGAGCGCATGACCCTGGGCTCGCGCCCGTCGCGGCGATTGGGCCAGGATGCGGCGCTGGGCAACCTGCGTGCGATCCCGTGGGTGTTCGCCTGGAGCCAGGCGCGTGCGGCGATCCCGGGCTGGTTCGGCGTGGGCAGCGGCCTGCAGGCGGCCGCCGATGCCGGGCAGGAAGATCTGCTGCGTGAGATGGCGCATGACTGGCCGTTCTTCGAGACCTTCCTGGACGACATGTCGATGGTGCTGAGCAAGGGCGACATCCACATCGCCGAGCAGTTCTCGCGCCTGGCCGGGCCGTTGCATGACCAGTTCTTCCCGCGCATCGGCGAGGAGCTGGCGTTGACCAAGCGCTGGGTGATGCGCCTGAGCGGGCAGCAGGAGCTGCTGGAGCATGACCCGCGGCTGGCACTGTCCATCCGCCTGCGCAACCCGTACATCGACCCGATCAGCACGCTGCAGGTGGACCTGCTGCAGCGCTGGCGGGCGAGCGACCGCCAGGATGAGGCGTTGCTGCGCGCCCTGGTGGCCTGCGTCAACGGTGTCTCGCAGGGCGTGCAGAACACAGGTTGAGGGTCCGACCATGGGCCGGGATGCAGCGCGGCCTGATCCCGGCGTCGCGATGACCGGTGCGCGCCACCGGGCTGGGAGTGCATCCCGGCCTGCGGGCGTAGGGGGGCTCAGGCGTCGGGCGAAGGGTTGCTCTTGAGCAGCTCCAGATGCCGCTGTTCCATCTCCTGGCGCAGCTGGCGGCGGATCTGCGCGGCGGCGAAGCGACGCTTCTCGTCGGACGTCTCCGGCTGCAGCGGCGGCACCGGGGTCGGCTTGCCGTCGTCATCAACGGCCACCATGGTGAAGAAGCAGCTGTTGGCGTGGCGCACGCTGCCCTTGCGGATGTCCTCGGCCACCACCTTGATGCCTACTTCCATCGACGAGGTGCCGGTGTAGTTGACCGATGCCAGGAAGCTGACCAGCTCGCCGACCGCGATGGGCTGGCGGAACGTCACCTGGTCCACCGACAGCGTCACCACGTAGTTGCCGGCGTAGCGGCTGGCGCAGGCGTAGGCGACCTGGTCGAGCAGGCGCAGGACCGCGCCACCGTGCACCTTGCCGGAGAAGTTGGCCATCTCCGGGGACATCAGCACGGTCATCGAGAGCTGGTGGGATTTGTGTTCGGACATCATGGCGCTGGCTGCGACGGCGGGAGCCGCAGGCTACTCCCTTGCGGGTGAAGGGGGTAGGGGCCGTACCCCGTGCCGGTGCGGCAGGGGCGATGGCGTGGCCGCCGCTTACTGGAAGTTGTAGCGCACCACGTGGAAGAACACCGGTGCGGAGAACACCACCGAATCCAGCCGGTCCAGGATGCCGCCGTGGCCCTCGATCATCTCGCCCCAGTCCTTGGCGCCGAGGCTGCGCTTGACCGCCGACAGCGCCAGGCCGCCGAGGAAGCCGCAGACCACGATCAGCAGCGACAGCGCCGCGGACTGCAGCGGCGAGAACGGGGTGATCCAGTACAGCGCCGCGCCCACGCCGGTGGCCGCCAGACCGCCCCCGACCAGGCCTTCGATGGTCTTGGATGGGCTGACCTGCGGGGCCAGCAGGTGTTTGCCGAACAGTTTGCCGAACACGTACTGCAGCACGTCGCTGAGCTGGACCACCAGCAGCAGGTAGAACAGCAGCATCAGGTTCTGCCCTTCGTAGCCGGGGATGCGCAGCAGCATCAGCGCCGGCGCATGGCTCAGGCAGAACACGGTGAGCATCACGCCCCACTGGATCTTGGTGTTGCGCTCCAGGAAGTTCTCGGTGTCGCCGGACAGCGCCGATACCGCCGGCAGGGTCAGGAAGCCGTACACCGGGATGCACATCACGAACAGGCCGTACCAGTCGATGCCGATCAACCAGTACTGCAGCGGGATGGCGATGTAGAAACACAGGCACAGTGCCAGGTGGTCGCCGCGTCGGGTCGGGGTGAGCGAGATGAACTCGCGCAGCGCGAAGAACGAGAGCAGGCCGAAGAACACCAGCGTGGCGATCTTGCCCAGCACGAAGCAGAACAGCAGCACCGCGGCCATCACCCACCAGGCACGGATGCGGGCGTTGAGGTTGTCCACCACCGAGCCGGACTTGAAGCGGCCGATGATGAAGCCGATCAGGCTGGCCAGCACCAGCACCCCGAACACGCCGCCGATCATCCACCAGAACTTGGGAGGTGCGCGCTCGATGGCCTGCTGCAGGAAGCTGCCCAGGGGCAATTGCTGGAATACGTTGTTCATGCCAGATCCACCACGGCCTGCCGGGCGCGTTGCAGGAACTGCGCCTTGTCTTCATCGGGAATGCGGTTGAGCGACGGGCCGAAGCGCGCCGTGCATACCAGCGGCACCGGCACCAGGCTACCCTTGGGCAGGGCGCGGCGTGCGTTGTCCAGGTACACCGGCACCAGTTCCACGTGCGGGTAGTGCTGGGCCAGGTGGAACAGGCCGGCCTTGAACGGCTGCGGCATGGGTTCGTGGTTGCGGGTGCCTTCCGGGAAGATGATCAGCGAAGCCCCGCCGTCCAGCGCGTCGTACAGCGGTTGCAGCGGGTCGCCCTCGACCTTGTTGCGGTCGCGCTCGATCAGCACGGCGTTGAAGCCCCTGTCAGCGATGACCTTGCGGATGCCCTTGCTCCAGTAGTCGCGGGCGGCGACCGGGCGGGTGTGCTCGCGCTGGGCTGGCGGCAGCGCCGACCACAGCGCCACCGTGTCCAGGTGGCTGGAATGGTTGGCGAAGTAGATGCGCTGGGTGTCGTTGGGGCGGCTGCCGACCCAACGCGGGTAGGCACCGATGAAGACCTTGACGGCGGCGACCAGCAGGCTGGAGAGCATCAGGACCTTGCCTTCAGTTGCGCGGCGATCGCGCGGGTGCGGGTGATGCAGGTCAGCAGCGCGCCGGCGGCGATCACCACGGCGGCCACCTGCAGGGCGTAGCCGGTGTGGCTGACCCATTGCTCGATGATCGCCGCCACGCAGGCCAGGGTCAGCACGAACATGCGGTGCTGCTTGGCCATCGGGCCACGGAAGTCCTGCGGCAGGCCAAGGCTGGCCCCGGACAGCCGCACGTAGGCGGTAAGCGCGGCGAGCAGTGCGCCCAGCCAGCCCAGCCAGGGCATGCCGGCGGCGTAGCCGAGCGCGACGATCAGCAGCGAATCGGCGATCCGGTCCGGGTATTCGTTGTACAGCGCCCCGGTCGGGGTCTGTTTGCCGCCCTCCATGGCGACCATGCCATCGAGCAGGTTGCAGACCAGGCGCAGCTGCACGCCGATGATGCAGGCGACCAGGCCGAGCAGGCTGGGCGCGGCCAGCAATCCCACCGCGCCGATCACGGCGAAGAAGATGCTCAGTACCGAAATCTGGTTCGGCGTGACGGAGGAGCGTGCCAACGCGGCGCTCAGGGCCTGGGCCCAGCCGGTGGAACGGGCGGCGATTGGTCTGCGGTCTTCTTTCCCCATGGCGGCGATGGTAGTGCATCGCCGGGGTGGCAGGAGCATCCGGTGAGCGAGTCAGAGCGGCTGCAAGCGGGCGCGCGTTTCGGCGTCCGGGAAGCCCAGGGTGAGGTAGCGGGGCGGGTGCAGGTGGCGGCTGTCCTGCTGCAGCAGGTGGCCGATCAGCGGCTGGGCCTGCTCCCAGTCCACGACCAGCGTGTGCGCATCGTCCTCGTTGACCGGCATTACCAGCACGATGCGGTCGGTGCGCGGCAGCGAGCTGGCCACCCCTTCGGTCCAGGCGCACAGCGAATGCCGCTCCTCGCTGTGGACCATGAAATTGGCCACGAACACATCCTCGTCGTGGGCCTGGTGCACGCGGTCGAGCAGTTGCTTCTGCATGGCGTAGGCATCGCCGTCCAGTTCCAGCCGCAGCTGCCGTTGCCGCTCGCGCAACGCAGGGTCGGCCAGCACGTGCGGATGCAACTGGCCATCGTCATAGCGCAGTACTTCCCAGGAGATCACGCGGCCGTCGGCGAATGCCTGGCCGGCCAGTTCCAGCATCGCCGCCTGCGCGCGCAGGTCACCTTCGCCAGCGACCAGCAGCATGTCGCGGGTGGCGAGCATGAACACCGGCAGGCCGGCGACCGGCACGCGGTGCAGCAGGTCCGGCAGCAGGGCGCGGCTGCTGTCGTAGGCGTCGCCCCAGGCGGCCTGATAGAGGCCGGGGGCCACCTCGACGAAGGGTTCGTCCGGGCTTTGGCGCAGGTTGGTGCGGGCGATGACCAACGCCTCGTCGAAGCTGATGTCCCACTCCTCCGGCGGGCCCTGGGTGAGGGTGGCGGTATGGTCGGGGTGGTCGACGGCCAGCAGTTCCACGCATTCCTCGCTCAGGCGGCGGTACTGCAGGCGCTGCGGCGGTGCACTCCAGCCCTCCTGCTCGGCATGGTGCAGGGTGATCTCCTCCAGCTGGGTGATGCTGCGGATCAGCGGACGCAGCAGCGGGCGCGCCTGCTCCAGCGTCATTTCCTCGTCGTTGTCATGCACGCCGAGCAGCTGGCTGAAGGCCTGCAACGCCTTGCGTTGCTCGCCACGCGGGGCCCCCAGGTAGGCCTGGTAAGCGTTGTGAAGGTTGAAGTACGAGCCGTTGGCATGGCGGATGCGGAAGGTGTCCGGCTCGTAGTGCAGCGCCTGCGTGTAGCCGTTGGCGCGTACCGCGGCCATGAACGTGCGGGCGAAGCGGTCCGGGTCGGGTTTGTCCTTGAACAGTCTGCCGATCAATGCCTGAAACATGCCAACGCTCCTTGTGAATGCCAGCCATCGTGAGCGGGGTGATGGCGGCATTGCAAGGGCAACTGCGCAAACGACGACGGGCCGCTTGCGCGGCCCGTCGGGGTGCAACTGGCGGAGCCGGTCGCGCTTACTTCAGCTTGGCGGCCTTGCGCAGGGCCTCGGCGCGGTCGGTCTTCTCCCAGGAGAAGGCGGTCGCGTTCTGGGTCTTGCCATCGCCGTCGACGTACGAGAATTCCTTCGGCTTGCGGCCGAAGTGGCCGTAGGCGGCGGTCTGCTGGTACATCGGGTGGATCAGGTCGAGCATCTTGATGATGCCGTACGGGCGCAGGTCGAAGTGCGCACGGATCAGCTTCTCGATCTGCGCGTCCGGGATCTTGCCGGTGCCGAAGGTGGTCACCGAGATCGAGGTCGGCTCGGCCACGCCGATGGCGTAGGAGACCTGCACTTCGCACTTGTCGGCCAGGCCGGCGGCAACCACGTTCTTGGCGACGTAGCGGGCGGCGTAGGCGGCCGAACGGTCAACCTTGGACGGGTCCTTGCCGGAGAACGCGCCACCACCGTGACGGGCCATGCCGCCGTAGGTGTCGACGATGATCTTGCGGCCGGTCAGGCCGCAGTCGCCCACCGGGCCGCCGATCACGAAGATGCCGGTCGGGTTGATGTGCACCTTGTTCTTCGGCAGCTTGTCCAGCCATGCCTTCGGCAGGACCGGCTTGAGGATGTGCTCGCGCACGGCCTCGATCAGGTCCTTCTGCTTCACGCCCGGGTCGTGCTGGGTCGACAGCACCACCGCGTCCAGGCCTTCGATCTTGCCGTCCTGGCCGTAGCGCAGGGTGACCTGGCTCTTGGCGTCCGGGCGCAGCCACGGCAGCGGCGAGTTCTTCTTCTTGCGGACCTTGGCCTGCTGCTCGACCAGGCGGTGCGAGTAGTAGATCGGCGCCGGCATGAACTCCGGGGCTTCGTTGCAGGCGTAGCCGAACATCAAGCCCTGGTCGCCAGCGCCCTGTTCTTCCGGCTTCTTGCTCTTCTTGTCGGTGCCGTCCACGCCGGCGGCGATGTCCGGGGACTGCTTGCCGAGCATGTTGATGATGGCGCAGGTATGACCGTCGAAGCCGACGTTGGAGTTGTCATAGCCGATCGAGTTGATGACGTTGCGGGTCAGCTCCTCGATGTCGACCCAGGCCGAGGTAGTGACTTCGCCGGCGACGATGGCGGCACCGGTCTTGACCAGCGTCTCGCAGGCGACGCGGGCGCGCTTGTCCTGGGCCAGGATAGCGTCAAGCACGGCATCGGAGATCTGGTCGGCGATCTTGTCCGGATGGCCTTCGGAGACCGACTCGGAGGTGAAGAGATAGCTGGACATGAGCTTGTATCCCTGTATGCGGATGAAAAGATAGCCGCGAATGATACACGCTCGGGGCCGGGGGGGAATAGTGCAGGGGGCGCCGTTGCCATACGGTTAAGCCGGGGTCATCGAACTGCCGCAAAACCGCAACCGGCCTGCCTTCTGGCGGGCGCAGGCTGCCGGCCAACAGGGCCGTCGGGGTATCCCCATGCAACAGATCGAGCACCGCCTGCAGCAGCGCTATCCCGATTGGTTCCGTGGCCGGCGCGGCCACCTGGCGCGGCCGTTGCTGCGCACGGTGGGGCGCTGGTCGGGGTTTGACCGGATGGACGCCTTCCTGGCGCGCAGCGCCGATCAGCACGGCTTCGACTTCGTCAGCGCCGCGCTGGCGTTCCTGCAGGCCGGCTACACGGTCGACGCCGCCGCACTGGCCCGGATCCCGGCCAGCGGGCGGTTGCTGATCGTGGCCAATCACCCCTCCGGCGCGCTGGATGCGCTGGCGCTGCTGGACGCGGTGGGCAAGGTTCGCCGCGACGTGCGCATCATCGCCAACGACATGCTGCTGGCGCTGGAGCCGCTGCGCGAGCTGCTGCTGCCGGTGCGGATCCTGGGCGGACGGGCGCAGCGCGCCAGCCTGCAGGCCATCGAGCAGGCACTGGAGGCAGAACAGTGCGTGATCGTGTTCCCGGCCGGCGAGGTGTCGCGGTTGTCGCTGCAGGGCATCCGCGATGGGCGCTGGAACCGCGGCTTCGTCCGCTTTGCCCGCGCCTGCCAGGCACCGGTGTTGCCGGTGCGGGTGGAGGCGCGCAACTCGGCGTTGTTCTACGGCGCCTCGGCGGTGTTCAAGCCGGCCGGCACTGCGTTGTTGGCGCGGGAGATGTTCGCCCGCCGTGGCCGACCGCTGCGGCTGCGGGTCGGCCAGCCCATGCAGCTGGACGACGCGGGCAACCCGGCCGAGCAGTTGGAACAAGTGCGCCGGGCGCTGTATGCGCTGGGCGAGGAACCGACGTTGCCGGCAGTGCCGGACGCTGGCCCGGAGCCATTGGCCGAGCCGATCGACGCCACCGTGGTGGCCGACGCGCTGGAGGCCGCGGAGCTGCTGGGCCAGACCAGCGACGGCAAGCAGATCCGGCTGGCGCGTTGCGCGGCCGGTTCGCCGCTGCTGCTGGAGCTGGGCCGGCTGCGCGAGCTGACTTTCCGCCAGGTCGGCGAGGGCACCGGGCGCAGCCGTGACCTGGATGACTACGACCCGCATTACCCGCACATCGTGGTCTGGGACGCGGCGGTGCAGCGCATCGCCGGGGCCTACCGGATCATGCGCGGTGCCACCGCGCTGGCCCGCAACGGCCTGCCGGGCCTGTACACGGCCAGCCTGTTCCGTTACTCCGACGATGCCATCCCGCGCATCGCCGAAGGCATGGAGCTGGGCCGCAGCTTCGTGGTGCCCGACTACTGGGGCAGCCGCAGCCTGGACTACCTGTGGCAGGGCATCGGCGCCTACCTGCAGCGCCAGCCTGGCATCCGTTACCTGTTTGGCGCGGTGTCGATCAGCGCCGCGCTGCCGCTGGCCGCGCGCGAGCAGCTGGTGGCCTACTACCAGCGCTATTACGGCGCCGGCGCGGGCCTGGTCGAATCCAACCGGCCGTTCCAGTACTTCGCCGCGCCGCCGAGCTTCGGCGAGATGGATGCCACGGCGGCGTTCGAGGTGCTCAAGGCCAACCTGGCGGCGCTGGGCACCAGCGTGCCGACCCTGTACCGCCAGTACATCGACCTGTGCGAACCGGGCGGGGCGCGGTTCCTGGCATTCGGGGTGGACCCGGACTTCAGCGACTCCATCGACGGCCTGATCGAGGTCGACCTGCAGGCGATCCGCCCCAACAAGCGCAAGCGCTACCTGCGCGACGCCGGGGCGGTGGCGTGAACGCGCCGCGGGTGCTGCAACCGCACCGCCGCACCGTGTTCATCTCCGATACCCACCTGGGTGCACGGCATTGCCATGCCGCCGAGCTGGCCCGTTTCCTCGGCGCGCTGCGCTGCGAACGGTTGTACCTGGTCGGCGACATCGTCGACCTGTGGTGGTTGTCGCACAAGCGCGCCAGCTGGCGACCTGCCCACAATGACGTGATCGAGGCGCTGCACGCGCTGCGCCGCGCCGGCACCGAGATCATCTACATCCCCGGCAACCATGACGCGCCGCTGCGCCGTACCTGCGGGCTGATGCTGCCGGCCATGCAGGTGCGCCGCCGCGCCATCCATGTCACCGCCGATGGTCGCCGCCTGCTGGTGGTGCACGGCGACGACTACGACGGGGTCACCCATTTCGGGGGCCTGCAGGAGCGCTTCGGCGACTGGCTGTACTACCGCATCCTCACCGGCAACCGCCTGCTCAACCAGCTGCGGCAGCGGCTGGGGCTGCGGTATTGGTCGCTGTCGGAGTTCCTGAAGCGGCAGAGCGGCGCGGCCGAGCGCTACATCGAGCGGTTCGTGCAGGCCGGGTTGGAGGACGTGCGGCGGCGCGGCCTGGACGGCATCGTCTGCGGGCACATCCACCGCGCCGCGCTGGTCGAGCGTGACGGGCTGGTCTACGCCAACGATGGCGACTGGGTCGAGAGCCTGACCGCGCTGGCCGAGGACCATGACGGCAGCCTGCGCCTGCTCGACCATGCCGGCAACAGCCTAGCCTGCCTGCCCGGGGCGGCCGGGCTGGCGCGGGTGGCCTGAACCGCCCGTCTTGCCTTTTTCATGACTGGACAGCCAGCTATGCTGGCCCCAGCTGTGGAAACAGGGAGTGTCCGGGTGGCAGCGAAACAGCCGGTAACGATAAGGATCTGCGTGGCGGTGGCCTGTGCGTGGCTGGCACCGGCCGCCCTGGCAGCGGACGTGCCGGCGCTGAGCTTCGAGCAGGCCCGCGAGCGGCTGGAGCAGGTTTCCGATGCGCTGGCCGCGGCCCAGGCCGGGGTGCGCAACAAGCAGGACCTGCAGGACGCCACCCATTACCTGCGCTTGCCGGAGATCACCGGTGACGTGCGTCGCATGCAGTTCCAGAAGACCCTCAACCTGCCGCTGGGCTCGCTGGCGCCGGTGGCCGAGGCATTCGGCATCGAGTCCCCACTGGAGTTCGTGGAGCGGGATTGGCGCACCCGACCGATCATCACCGCGACGCTGCCGCTGTACAGCGGCGGGTTGATTCCCGCCGCCCAGCAGGCCGCGCAGGCCGCCACCACGATGGCGCAGGCCGAGCGCGAGGCGCAGCGGCAATCGTTGTCGCTGCAGCTGGTGCAGGCCTACTTCGGCCAGCAGCTGGCGGAGCAGGCGGTGCAGGTGCGACGCGAGGTGCGCGATGGCCTGGAGCGCCACCTGCAGGACGCGCAGAAGCTCGAGCGCGAGGGCTTCGCCACCAAGGCGCAACGGCTGCAGGCCAACGTCGCGCGCGACAAGGCCGAGCGCGAGTACCAGAAGGCGGTCAACGACCTGGCCACGCTGCAGCAGGCGCTGGCAACCCTGCTGCGCAGCGGCGGCACGGTGGGCACGAGCTCGCCGCTGTTCGTCATCAGCGCACCGCTCGGCACGCGCGAGGAATTCGAGCGCAGTGCGCTGCAGCGGCATCCGCAGGTCGACCGCATGCGCGCGCTGGCGGCGCAGGCCGAGCAGGGCGTGCGCGTGCAACAGGCCAAGCTCAAGCCGCAGCTGTACCTGTTCGGCCAGTACGACCTGCGCCGCCGCGATGCACTGCTGACCGACGCCGACTGGGCGTTCGGGATCGGCCTGCGCTACACCTTCCTCTCTCCCAACGCGCGGCCACTGCAGGTCAGCGCCGCGCGCGCGCAGCTGGAGCAGGCGCAGTCCGGCATCAGCGAAGTGGAGAACCAGCTGCAGCTCGGCGTCGGCAAGGCCTGGAACGAACTGGACACCGCGCGCGCGCAGTTCCGCCTGCTCGACAGCAGCATCGCCCAGGCCGAGGAGAACCTGCGCCTGCAGGAGCTGTCCTTCCGCGAAGGGCAGGCCACCTCGCTGGACGTGATCGACGCGCGGCTGGCACTGGGCGGGGCGCGGGTGGAGCGCGCCCAGGCCGCCTACCAGTTCGACGTGGCGCTGGCCCAGCTGCTGGAAGTGAGCGGGCAACTGCAACGGTATGACGACTTCCGCCGGCGTGCGGACAAGGTGCTGGAATGAGCGACTCCCTGCAGGCGGAAGCCAACCCGCGGCAACGCCGCCTCTTCGCCATCGGTGGCGTGCTGTTGTTGCTGCTGGTCGTGATCGGCCTGTGGCTGGGGCTGCGCACGCCGCGCGACCAGGTGCAGGGCATGGCCGATGCCGACAACATCAATGTCTCGGCCAAGGTCACCGCGCGGCTGGAGCGCCTGCGGGTGCGCGAGGGCGACCGGGTGAGCGCCGGCCAGGTGCTGTTCGAGCTGGACAGCCCGGAGGTGGCGGCCAAGGAGCGCCAGGCCGAGGCGGTGGTGGCCGCGGCGCAGGCGATGGCGGCCAAGGCGGAGGAGGGCGCACGCAGCGAGGACATCCGTGCCGCCGAGGCCAACTGGCGGCGCGCGCTGGCCGGCGCCGAGCTGGCCACCAGCACTTTCCGGCGGCTGGACAACCTGTACCGCGAAGGCGTGATGACCCGGCAGAAGCGCGACGAGGCGCAGGCGCAGGCGCGCAGTTCGGAGGAACTGGCCCGTGCCGCGCGCGCGCAGTACGACCTGGCCCTGGCCGGTGCCCGTACCCAGGATAAGCAGGCCGCGCTGGCGCAGGTGCGCCAGGCGGAGGGAGCCAAGGCCGAGGTGGATGCCGCGCGGCAGGAGACCCTGGGCCGCGCGCCGCAGGCCGGCGAAGTGGGCAAGCGCATGTCCGATGTCGGCGAACTGGTGCCGGCCGGCTACCCGGTGTTCACGCTGGTGGACATCGACCGGATGTGGGTGGCCATGCACCTGCGCGAGGACCAGCTGCATGGCCTCAAGCCCGGTGCGGTGGTGGAGGGCAACATTCCGGCGCTGGGTGGGCGCAAGGCCGCCTTCGAGGTGTATTTCATCAACCCGGCCGGTGACTACGCGACCTGGCGCAGCACCCGTCAGTCATCCGGCTACGACGTGCGCAGCTTCGAGGTGCGGGTGCGGCCGCGCCAGCCCATCGAGGGCTTCCGCCCCGGCATGAGCGTGCTGTTCGCATGGCCGCAGGGCTGAGCCCGGGCAGCGCGTTCGTCGCCTCGGTACGGCGCGAGCTGCGCCATTGGCGCGGCGACCGCTGGGAGCTGGGACTGGTCACCCTGCTGCCGTGGCTGCTGATGGCGCTGATGATGTGGTTGTTCTCCGGCGCCGTGCTGCGGCAGGTGCCGGTGGCGTTGGTGGACCTGGACGCCAGCCCGGCCAGCCGCGGGCTGGCGCGCACGCTCGATGCCAGCCCCGGGCTGGCGATCGTCAGCCAGCCGGCCGCGCTGCAGGAGGCGCAGGCACAGCTGCGCGCGCTGGAGGTATTCGCCGTGGTGCTGGTGCCGCGCGACATGAGCCGGCGTGCACTGCGGGGCGAGGAGGCACCGGTTTATGCGTTCTACAACGCCACCTACATGGCCACCGGGCAATCGGCCGGGCGTGACATCGCCGATGCGGTCGCAGCCTACAACGCACGCCTGCTGAAGGAGCAGATCGCCCGCCAGACCGGGCCGACCAGGCTGCGTGCGGCACCGGTCAGCGTGCAGGCCACGGTGCTGCATAACCCGGCGCGCAGCTATGAATTGTTCCTGCTGCCGCTGATTTTCCCGGCGGTGTTGTCGCTGCTGGCCGCGCTGGCCGCCGGCGGTGCGTTCGGCCGCGAGCGTCGCGACGGCCTGTTGGCCGACTGGCTGGGGCAACGGCCGTGGGCGGCGATCGCCGGCAAGCTGTTTCCCTACGTGGCGCTGTTCTCGCTGTACGGCGGACTGGGCGTGCTGTACCTGGGTTACCTGCGCGGCGACGGCATCAACGGCAGCCTGGGCCTGTTGCTGCTGGCCCAGCCCTTGTTCTACCTGGCCTGCTGCTGCTTCGGGTTGCTGTTCGTCGCGGTGGCGCGCGACATGGGCAGCGGCCTGTCGCTGGTGGGCCTGACCATCGGCACGGCATTGGCATTCTCCGGGGCGACGTTCCCGGTGATCGAGGCACCGCTGTTCACCCGGGTATGGAACGCCCTGCTGCCGCTGACCGCCTACGTGCAGGTGCAGATGCAGCAGATGTTCATGGGTTCGCCATGGCAGGTATCGCTGAAGCCGCTGGCGGTGCTGTTGCTGATGGCGCTGGTCAGCGGTGGCCTGGGCGGGCTGCGCCTGCTGCGTGCCGCGCGTGCGCCGGTGCCGGCATGAGGCGCGTGCTGACCGCCTTCCGCACCACGCTGTTGGCGGTGTTCGCCGACCAGGCAGCGGTGACGGTGATGGTCGGCGCGGTGCTGCTGTACTCGTTCTTCTACCCGGCCGCGTACCGGCACCAGGTGGCCAGCGCGCTGCCGATCGCAGTGGTCGATGCCGACCGCAGCGCGACCAGCCGCGCGCTGGTCCGCCATGTCGATGCGTTGCGCGTGGTGCAGGTGGTATCGCAACCGGCGGACCTGGCCCAGGCCAGGGCGCAGCTGGAGGCCGGGCAGGTGGACGGCATCGTGTTGATTCCGGCGCGGTTGGAACGCGACATCCTGCGCGGTGGCAGCGGTGAACTGGTGCTGCTGGGCAACGGTGCCTATCTGAGCCGGGCCAGCGCGATCCTCAGTGGGCTGGCCGAAGGCGTCACCGCGTTCGCGCGCCAGCAGGCGGTGCACCAGGCCGCGTTCATGGGGGCGCCGCAGGCGGCGCCGCTGGTGCTGGTGCAACGCCCGCTCTACAACACCCGCGAAGGTTATGGCAGCAGCGTGGTGCCGGGCGTGTCGGAGCTGATCGTGCACCAGACGCTGCTGCTCGGTATCGGCGTGCTGCTGGGCAGCCGGCGCGCGCAGCTGGGCCGTCGCCTGCGGTTCGACGCGCCCTCACTGCTCGGGATGGGCGCGGCGTTCGTGCTGGTGGGCGTGTGCGGATTGCTGTACTACGTGGGCTTCACCGCCTGGGTGCAGGACTACCCGCGCGGCGGCAACGTGCCGGTGCTGATGCTGTCGGTGCTGTTGTTCGCACTGGCAACGGTGCCGTTCGGGTTGTTCGTCGGCAGCTTCTTCAGCACCCGCGAACGCGCCTTCCAGTACGTCACCGGGGTGTCGATCCCGCTGTTCTTCCTGTCCAACCTGTCCTGGCCGGCGCTGGCCTCGCCGCCGCTGCTGGTGGCCCTGGCCAAGTTGCTGCCGACCACCCCCGGCATCAATGCCATCGTCCGGGCCCAGCAGATGGGCGCGCGGCTGCCGGAGGTGGGCGGGGAGCTGCTCAACCTGGGGCTGCTGGCGCTGCTCTACGGTGCGCTGGCCTGCTGGCGGCTGCGCGGCACCCCGCGGGGGTGAAGCGGCGGCCGGACGGCTGCTAGCATCGGCGCATGGATTCCCTCAGCCAGATCGTCCTTGGCGGTGCCATCGCCGCCGCCACCACGCCTGCCGCCCACCGTCGTGCCGCCCTGCTGGCAGGTGCGGCGCTGGCCACGTTGCCAGACTTGGATGGGGCGCTGATCTGGGCCTTCACCGACAACCCGGTGAGCCTGATGACCATCCACCGCAGCTTCAGCCACTCGCTGTTCGTGCTGCCGTTGCTGGGCACGCTGATCTGGTGGCTGTTCCGCCGCTACGGCAAGGGCCGGGTGGCCGCCGCGCCGGCGCGCTGGTGGTGGGCGATCGTGCTGGCGCTGGTCACCCATCCGCTGCTGGATGCCTTCACCGTCTACGGCACGCAGCTGTGGTGGCCGCTGGCACCGCCACCGACGATGTGGTCCAGCGTCTTCATCATCGACCCGCTGTACACCGTGTGGTTGCTGCTTGGCTGTACGGTGGCGTGGTTCGCGCGGGCCATGCCGCTGGCGCAGCGGGCACTGGTGCTGGGGTTGGTGCTGAGCACGGGCTACCTGGGTTGGTCGCTGCTGGCCAAGGCGCAGGTCGATCGCGCCGCCGACCAGGCGCTGGCCCGCATGGGGCTGGCCGACGCGCCGCGCTTCTCGGTGCCGATGCCCTTCAATACCGTCCTGTGGCGGGTGGTGGCGATGACCCCGCAGGGCTATGTCGTCGGCGACCGCTCGCTGTGGGCCGACCACGGCCCGATGCAGTTCAGCGGCCATCCGTCGAACGTGCAGGCCCTGCGCCAGGCCGCGGACCTGCCCGCAGTCGCGCGGCTGGCCTGGTTCAACCACGGTTTCATGCGCGCCCAGGTGCAGGACGGCGAGCTGGTGCTCAGTGACCTGCGCATGGGGCTGGAGCCGGACTACAACTTCAACTTCGCCGTGGCCGCGGCCGACGGGGATGGCTGGCGGGGCATCGCCCCGCGCCAGGTGCTGCCGGCCTACCGGCAAGCCGGCAACCGCGGCGTGCTGCGGCAGCGACTGGGGCAGGTGTGGCAGCGGATCTGGCAGGCCCCGCAGGACCGGCCGGCTGCCGCGGGCGTTCAGTAGACCGTGGCCTGGGCCTGCACGTAGGAATAGAAGAACACCGCATTCGGGTCGTTCTGCACCTGGCCGAACTCGCGGCGCATGCCGTCGACCGTGGCCGCGTCGACCTTGCCGGCTTCCAGCAACTGGTCGGCCGCCGACAGCAGCAGCTCCTCCCACAGCGCGAACATCACCTTGCGCCGGGCCGGCTCGCGGTTGTCCAGGTGCACGGTCTTGGTGCGGGTCTGCACGTCGCGGAAGCCGCCGGCCAGCAGCAGGTTGCCCAGCTTGGCGCCGACGAACGGGTCGCCGCCGCTGTCGATCTGGAAGTCGTTGAAGGCCATCCAGTAGCGCCACAGGTTGGGCGAGTACGGGTCCAGCAGGAACGAGGCGTTCATCACCTCGGTCACGTACACCGGCGCGCCGGGGCTGAGCACGCGCCGTACTTCGGCCAGTGCGCGGGCCGGGGAGGGGACGTGTTCGAGCACCCAGCACAGGAACGCACCGTCGAAGCTGCGTGGCTCGAACGGCAGGTCGGTGGCATCGGCACGCTGGAAGCTGCAGCGCTCGCGTAGCCACGGCATCTGCGCCATGTGTTCGTTGGCGGCGGCCAGCTGGCGCTCGTTGAGGTCGATGCCGGTGACCTGCAGGTCCGGGAAGCGGCGCAGCAGGATCTCGGTCTGCGCGCCCACCCCGCTGCCCACTTCGAGCACGTGGCGGGAGTTGCCGAAGTCGATGTCCTGGAAGATGGACGGTTCGAACAGCCGCGCCTGTTTGCGCAGCCGGGCCTGCTCGGTGGCGGAGAAGCCGTGCAGGTAGGGGAAGTCGTTGAGCGTCATGGGTACAGCGCGTTGCAGGGATCAGGAAAGTATCGCCAGTAACCGTTAGCGCGGCGCATGCGCGCTGATGACCAGCGGCTCTGTGCTGGAAACGGGGGGTTATCAGCGGGCCGCGCCAGGGCCTGCCGCCGCTGGCTGGGCCTTGGATCGCAGGTGGCTGCGATATTTGTTCTGAAAATGAAACGATTTATTGGTTAATGGGTAATTGTTCTGAATTTGTCGGCAAATAAAATGGGCCCCGTCAAGCACGGATCGGCAGCCCGCCGGTCTGCTTCCATCTCCAAGAGGATTCGACCGTGTCCAGCCAAGCCATTTCCCTGTTCAAGAAGCGCCGTTCGCAGTACGCCCTGGGCAAGAGCCTGCCGGTGAGCCAGAACGACGTCACCCACCTGATCAAGCAGGCCGTGCGCGAGGCGCCGTCGGCCTTCAACGCGCAGTCCTCGCGTGCGGTGATCCTGTTCGGTGCCGAGAGCCAGAAGTTCTGGGAGCGTGCCAAGGACGAACTGCGCAAGATCGTCCCGGCCGAAGCGTTCGCCGCCACCGAAGGCAAGCTCAACAGCTTCGCCGCCGGCGCCGGCACCGTGCTGTTCTTCGTCGACACCGACGTGGTCAAGGGCCTGCAGGAGCAGTTCGCCCTGTATGCCGACAACTTCCCGGTCTGGGCCGAGCAGTCCAACGGCATGGCGCAGTTCGCGGTCTGGACCGCGCTGGCCGATGCCGACATCGGTGCCAGCCTGCAGCATTACAACCCGCTGGTGGACCAGGGCGTGCGTGAAGCCTGGGGCGTGCCGGCCCATTGGACCCTGCGCGCGCAGATGCCGTTCGGTTCCAACGAGGCCCCGCACGGCGAAAAGACCTACATGGAAGACGAAGCCCGCTTCAAGGTGTTCGGCTGATCCTCGTCGGCACGACGCTCTCCCCCACGCGTTGATGCAAGCCGGATGGCCCGCCAGTTCGCTGGCGGGCTTTTCCATGGACGTGCATTAGGGCTCGCGCCGGCCGTTTGACGGCCCGCTAACCGTTGCCTTGCCAGCATTGCCGGCCTGCACGCACCACTGCACGCTGCCGCGCACCATCGCGGCGGTGTCGATCCGAACCCGGGAGACTCCATGAAGCTCAAGACGAACCCCCAACACCTGCTGCCGGTTGCCCTGTTGCTGGCCACGGCCCTGCTGGCGGCCTGTGACCGGAATGCGCCGGCCACGGCGGATGCCCCACAGGTCCCGGCGGTGGCCGCCGGGGAAACGGTGACGCCTGCGCCGGCGCCCTTGTCGGTGGAGGTGTTCAACCCGGGCGAGCGCGCCATCTTCGCGGTGTCCTCCGAACTGGTCAGTGGCGCGCGCGAGGCCATCCTGGTCGATGCGCAGTTCTCCACCGCCGAGGCCGCCCAACTGGTGGAGAAGATCAAGGCGTCCGGCAAGCAGCTGACCACCATCTACATCAGCCACGGCGACCCGGACTTCTATTTCGGCCTGTCCACGCTGCATGCCGCATTCCCGGACGCGCGGATCGTCGCCACGCCGCAGACGGTGGCGCACATCCAGGCGACCAAGGACGCCAAGCTGAAGGTGTGGGGGCCACAACTCGGCGCGAACGCGCCGGCCGAGCTGCTGGTGCCGACGCCGCTGCAGGGCGACACGCTGACGCTGGAAGGGCAGGCGCTGAAGGTCATCGGCCTGGAGGGTCCCAGCCCCGAGCGCACCGCGCTGTGGGTGCCGTCGATCCGCACGGTGATGGGCGGCGTGCTGGTGGATGCCGGGCAACATGTGTTCATGGCCGATACGCAGACGCCGCAGTCGCACCAGGACTGGCTGGCCGCGCTGGAGCGCATCGCCGCGTTGCAGCCGGCGCGCGTGATCCCCGGCCACTACGCCGAAGGCGCGCCGCAGGACCTAGCCGCGGTGACGTTCACCGCCGACTACATCCGTGCCTTCGACGAGGAGGCCGCCAAGGCGAAGGATGCTGCGCAATTGGTCGAGGCCATGCAGAAGCGCTATCCGTCCCTGAAGGGCGCCGACTCGCTGGTGCTCAGTGCCAAGGTGGCCAAGGGTGAGATGGAGTGGAAGTAATCGCCGTCGCGCCGTGATGATTTGAGATCCACGGCGCCGCCGGCAACGCGTGCATCGGCGCCGGTATGACTTCCGGCGCTGTCGGCACCCCTGGGCGAAGCGGATGATCGGCGCACTGTCGTTCATCCCTTTGTTTCTTCCGTCCAGGAGAAGACTTGATGCGTTGCTCCCTTGCTGCAGCCATTGCGGTGGCGTTGGCCACTGTTGCCGTTCCTTCGTTCGCGCAGGTCGCTCCCTCGGCGCCGGGCGTCGCCGAGATCACCACCCAGCTGCCGCGCACGGCCAAGCCGCTGCACTACCGGGTGGAGATCACCCCGCATGCGGAGCAGATGCGTTTCGACGGCAAGGTGAGCATCGACATCGAGGTGTTGTCGGCCACCGACCGCATCGTGCTGCAGGCCGCTGCGCTGGAGTTCGGCGACAGCCGCCTCAGTGATGGCGGCAAGGGCCAGCCGCTGGTCGCCAAGGTCAGCGTCGATGCCGACAACCAGACCGCCACCTTCGCCTTCGACAAGCCGCTGGCACCGGGGCGCTACACGCTGAGCACCGCGTACCGCGGCACCATCAATACCCAGGCCAACGGGCTGTTCGCGCTGGATTACCCGACCGACTCGGGCAAGAAGCGCGCGCTGTTCACCCAATTCGAGAACTCCGATGCGCGGCGCTTCATCCCCTCGTGGGACGAGCCGGGGTTCAAGGCCACCTTCGACCTGACCCTCAATGTGCCCAGCGCGCAGATGGCGGTGAGCAACATGCCGGCCACCGCCACCCGCGAGCTGGGCAACGGGCTCAAGCAGGTGGTCTTCCAGACCACGCCGAAGATGTCGACCTACCTGCTCTTCATGTCGGCCGGCGAGTTCGAGCGCAGCGCCGTCACCGCCGACAACGGCACCGAGATCGGCGTGGTGGTGCCGGCCGGCAAGCTGTCGCAGGCGCAGTTCGCGCTGGACGCCAGCCGTGACGTGATCGCCGAGTACAACGACTACTTCGGCGTGCCGTATCCGCTGCCCAAGCTCGACAACGTGGCCGCGCCGGGCGGCAGCCAGTTCTTCAGCGCGATGGAGAACTGGGGCGCGATCTTCACCTTCGAATACGCGCTGTTGCTGGACCCGGCGGTTTCCAGCGTCTCGGACAAGCAGGCGGTCTTCAGCATCGCCGCGCATGAGATCGCGCACCAGTGGTTCGGCAACCTGGTGACCATGGCGTGGTGGGACGACCTGTGGCTCAACGAAGGCTTCGCCACCTGGATGGAAGGCCGCACCACCCGCAAGCTGCACCCGGAGTGGGACCTGAACAACGTCGACGCGGCCATGACCAGCCGTGGTGCGATGGGGCGCGATGCGATGGCGACCACGCATCCGATCGTGCAGCACGTGGCCACCGTGGAGCAGGCCAGCCAGGCCTTCGACGGCATCACCTACGGCAAGGGCGCGGCGGTGATCAGCATGTTCGAGGACTACGTGGGCAGCGACGCATGGCGCGATGGTGTGCGCAGCTACGTGCGCGCGCATGCCTACGGCAATGCGGTCACCGATGACCTCTGGCGCGAGATCGCCAAGGCGGCGCCGGACAAGCAGTTCATCGAAGTGGCACACGATTTCACCCTGCAGCCGGGCATCCCGCTGATCCGCAGCGCCAGCGCCTGCATCGACGGCAAGACCCGGGTGACGCTGCAGCAGGGCGAATACACCATCGACCGCAAGGACAAGCAGCCGTTGCGCTGGCGCGTGCCGGTGACCGTGCGCGGCGCCGACGGCAAGGACGTGCGTACCCTGGTCGACGGCAGCGCCACCGTCGACCTGCCGGGCTGCGCCGGGCCGGTACTGGTCAACGCCGGGCAGAAGGGCTACTACCGCACGCTGTACTCGCCGGAGCAGTTCAAGGCATTGAGCGATGGCTTCGAGCGCCTGCCGGTGGTCGACCAGCTCGGGGTGATGATGGATGCCAGCGCGCTGGCAGCCGTCGGCCTGCAGCCGGAGGCCGATACGCTGGACCTCACCGCCAAGGTGGCCGGCGATGCGCCGCCGGACCTGTGGCAGCGCGTGTCGCGCACGCTGGGTGGGCTGGACGACCTGTTCGAAGGTGATGCCACGCGCCAGGCGGCATTCCGCAAGTACGCCTACGCCCGTCTGGAGCCGGTGCTGGCCTCGCTGGGCTGGGATGACCGGGACGGCGAATCGGCGCAGACGCGCCAGCTGCGCGGCGGCCTGATCGCCATGCTCGGCGCGATGGACGACCCGCAGGTGATCGCCGAAGCGCGCCGCCGCTTCGCCGCCTTCCTGGCCAAGCCCGAATCGCTGTCGCCGGAGTTGCGCCGCACCGTGCTGGGCGTGGTCGCACGACACGCCGATGCCGCGACCTGGGAGCAGTTGCATGCCCTGGCGAAGAAGGAGACGTCCTCGATGGTGCGCGACCAGTACTACCACCTGCTGGCGCAGAGCAAGGACGTGACGCTGGCACAGCGTGCGCTGGACATGGCCTTGACCGAAGAGCCGGGCGCGACCAACGGTGCCGGCATGATCGGCGGCGTGTCGCGCGAGCACCCGGACCTGGCCTTCGACTTCGCGGTGGCCAACCGCGAGAAGGTGGAGACGCTGGTGGACGGTACCTCGCGGGCAGGCTACTTCCCGCAGCTGGGGGCCTCGGCCGACAACCTGCAGATGGTCGACAAGATCAACGCCTTCGCCGACAAGTACATCGCCGCCACCTCGCGCCGCGATGCGGAGACGGTGATCGCCGGTATCCAGACGCGGGTGAAGCTGCGCGCCGAGCGCAAGCCACAGGTGGATGCCTGGTTGCGGAAGAACGGGTACTGAGGCGCTTTGGGGAGGCTGCCCTCACCCCAACCCCTCTCCCGCAGGCGGGAGAGGGGCTCAGTTCCCTGCAGGTTGAAGCATTGCTGGCAATTGCCGCTTTAAAGCCCCTCTCCCGCCTGCGGGAGAGGGGTTGGGGTGAGGGCGGCTTCTAGCTCTCAGCCCCCAGCGCCCAAACAAAAAGCCAGCCGGTTTGCACCGGCTGGCTTTGTCACATCAAGCCAACGCAGAAGCCGATCAGGCTTCCACGTCTTCCTTGTACGCATCCACCGGGATGCAGGCACACATGATGTTCTTGTCGCCGTACACGTTGTCCACGCGTGCCACCGGCGGCCAGTACTTCTGCAGCTTCAGCGACGGCAGCGGGAAGGCGGCCAGTTCGCGCGGATAGGCGTGGGTCCACTCGCTGGCCGACACCGCGCCGGCGGTGTGCGGGGCGTGCTTGAGCGGGTTGTCCTCGCGGTCCAGGCGACCGTCCTCGATGGCCTGGATCTCCTCGCGGATCTGGATCATCGCGTCGATGAAACGGTCCAGCTCGTGCTGCGATTCGCTCTCGGTCGGCTCCACCATCAGCGTGCCGGCGACCGGGAAGCTCAGGGTCGGGGCGTGGAAGCCGAAGTCGATCAGGCGCTTGGCCACGTCCTCGGCGCCGATGCCGGAGGTCTTCTCCAGCGGACGCACGTCCAGGATGCACTCGTGTGCCACCAGGCCGTTGCGGCCGGTGTACAGCGTCTTGTAGTGCGGGGCCAGGCGCTTGGCGATGTAGTTGGCATTGAGCAGTGCCACCTGGGTGGCCTTGCGCAGGCCGGCGGTGCCCATCAGGGTGATGTACATCCAGCTGATCGGCAGGATCGAGGCGCTGCCGAAGCTGGCCGCGCTGACCATGCCGACCGGGCCGTTGTCACCGAGCTTGCCCGGCAGGAACGGGGCAAGGTGCGACTTGACCGCGCACGGGCCCACGCCCGGGCCGCCGCCGCCGTGCGGGATGCAGAAGGTCTTGTGCAGGTTCAGGTGCGACACGTCCGAGCCCCACTTGCCGGGCTTGGCCACGCCGACCAGGGCGTTCATGTTGGCGCCGTCGGTGTACACCTGACCGCCATGCTGGTGGATGATCTGGCAGATCTCGACCACCTCTTCCTCGAACACGCCGTGCGTGGACGGGTAGGTCATCATGATCGCGGCCAGGCGGTCGCTGTACTTCTCGGCGTTGCGGCGGATGTCCTCGACGTCGACGTTGCCGTTGGCATCGGTTTTGGTGACGACGACGGTCATGCCGCACATCTGCGCCGAGGCCGGGTTGGTGCCGTGCGCCGAATCCGGGATCAGGCAGATGTCGCGATGGCCTTCGCCGCGCGAGCGGTGGTAGGCGCGGATCGCCAGCAGGCCGGCGTATTCGCCCTGCGCGCCGGAGTTCGGCTGCAGGCTCACCGCGTCGTAGCCGGTACATTCGACCAGCATCGCTTCCAGCCCGTCGATCAGTTCCTTGTAGCCCTGCGCCTGGTCGGCCGGTGCCAGCGGGTGGATGTTGGCGAACTCCGGCCAGGTCACCGGGATCATCTCGGCGGTGGCGTTGAGCTTCATGGTGCAGCTGCCCAGCGGGATCATGGTGCGATCCATCGCCAGGTCCTTGTCGGCCAGCGAGCGCAGGTAGCGCAGCATCTCGTGCTCGCTGTGGTGCGTGTTGAACACCGGGTGGGTCAGGAACGCACTGGTGCGCAGCAGACCCTTGGGCAGGGCATCGGCGGTGGCGGCGTCCAGTGCATCCACGTCGACCGTGGCACCAAACAGCTGGCCCAGCGCGACGATGTCGGCGCGGGTGGCGGTTTCGTCCAAGCTGATGCTGACCGCGCCGGCATCGATCACGCGCACGTTGATGCCCGCGGCCACGGCCTTGGCCTGTACCGCCGCGGCGTCGACGCCGGTGACGTGCAGGGTATCGAAGAAGTCATTGCCCACAGCAACACCGGCCGTGCGCAGCGCGCTGGCCAGGATCGCGGCCAGGCGGTGGGTGCGGCGGGCGATGCGCAGCAGGCCTTCCGGGCCGTGGTAGACGGCGTACATCGAGGCCATCACCGCCAGCAGCACCTGCGCGGTGCAGATGTTGGAGGTGGCCTTCTCGCGGCGGATGTGCTGCTCACGGGTCTGCAGGGTGAGGCGGTAGGCCGGCTTGCCTTCGGCATCGACCGACACGCCGATCAGGCGACCCGGCATCGAGCGCTTGTAGGCGTCACGGCAGGCCATGAACGCCGCATGCGGGCCACCGAAGCCGAACGGCACGCCGAAACGCTGGCTGTTGCCGATGGCGATGTCCGCGCCCCATTCACCGGGAGCGGCGATCAGGGTCAGCGCGAGCAGGTCGGTGGCCACGGCGACCAGGCCCTGGCGGGCGTGGATGGCCTCGACCAGCGCCTTGTGGTCACCGATGTGGCCGGTGGTGTCCGGGTACTGCAGCAGCACGCCGAACACGTCGGCGGTCATGGCTTCGGCCGGGGTGCCGACCTGCAGCTCGATGCCCATCGGCTCGGCGCGGGTGCGCAGCAGTTCCAGCGTCTGCGGGTGCACGGCGTCGTGCACGAAGAACACCTTGGACCTGGACTTGGCCGAACGCTTGGCCAGGGTCATCGCCTCGGCGGCAGCGGTGGCTTCGTCCAGCAGCGAGGCGTTGGCGATCTCCATGCCGGTCAGGTCGGCGACCAGGGTCTGGAAGTTGATCAGCGCTTCCATGCGACCCTGCGAGATCTCCGCCTGGTACGGGGTGTAGGCGGTGTACCAGGCCGGGTTCTCCAGGATGTTGCGCAGGATCACGTTCGGCGTGTGGGTGCCGTAGTAGCCCTGGCCGATGAAGCTGCGCAGCACCTTGTTCTTGCCGGCGATGGCGCGGATCTTGGCCAGCGCCTCGACCTCGGTGAGCGATTCGGGCAGCGCCAGCGGTGCCGGCGACTTGATCGAGCCCGGCACGATGGCGTCGGTCAGGGCTTCAAGCGAATCATGGCCAACGGTGCGCAGCATCTGCGCGATTTCGGCATCGTTGGGGCCGATGTGGCGGTCGACGAACGCGGAGGAGTGTTCGAGTTCGCGCAGCGAAGGGGTGTTCTGGGTCATGGCTGACGTCCGGAGAAGGCATGCAGGGCTGGGGCGGTGAGCCAGGCAAGCACCGGTACGGCCCTGCTGCCGCGCAGGCGGCATCACGGCCGGCAAGCCGGTGGCTTGCCTCGCGCCCCTCTGTCCTTTTGCCTGAGAGTTTGGAAGCAACGCGACGAGGATCGTGTGCTTCGTGCCCCTTCGGCGCCGGATTGAACCGGTCTCTCCAGAGTTTTGGTGCAGGTGGTATCGGGCCTGAGCGATTTACGGGCGTTTGCGCCTTCGGCAGCGGGGTCAGCCGCTTCTCCCACCGTGTTCGTACAGCTGGCCGATTATAGCCCGGGGCAGACCTGCGCACCGGCTTGGATTACCATTCCGTTCCCGGCCCGAGGATCGCGCGTTGCACGCGGTGGGCGGGGAGGCCGGTACCGCGGGCTGACGCGGGTTCATGTCCGGATAAACAGGCGCGATATGGCCGCGCGGCGTTACCGTGTCCGGCCCTGTTCATTTTCCCTCCCGCACCGGTGTGCCTGCCGGTGCCGATGCACGTTGTTCCACAGGAAGCCATGAAAGCAAGCAAGCAGGTTTCGCTGCGACGGATCGCCGCACTGGTGGCCGGGTTGTCGATGTTCGGCCCGTTCGCCATCGACGCGGTGTTCCCCGCGTTCCCGCAGATCGGCGCGCAGATGGGCGCCGACAAACTGGCCATGCAGCAGGTCATCAGCGTCTACCTGCTCACCTATGCGCTGATGAGCCTGGTCCACGGCGCGCTGTCCGATGCGCTGGGCCGCAAGCGGGTGATCATCGGTGGGCTGGTGGTGTTCATCCTGGCCTCGATCGGCTGCGCGCTGTCGCGCGACATGGGCTCGCTGCTGCTGTTCCGCGGCCTGCAGGGCCTGTCCGCCGGCGTGGGCTACATCATCGGCCGGGCGGTCATCCGTGACCTGTACGACGGCGACGACGCCCAGCGGCTGATGAGCCAGGTGTCGATGATCTTTTCCATCGCCCCGGCCATCGCCCCGATCATCGGTGGCTGGCTGCTGGGCTGGAGCCATTGGCAGGGCATCTTCTGGTTCCTGGTGGCGTTCTCCACGCTGCTGCTGGTGGTTACCTGCCTGTGGCTGCCGGAAACCCACCCGCCGCAGGCCCGGCTGAGCCTGCGCCCGGCACGGCTGGCCCAGGATTACTGGAGCATCGCGGTCAACCCGCGCTTCCTGCGCCTGGCCCTGGCCGGCTCGCTGGGCTTTGGCGGGCTGTTCCTGTACATCGCCTCGGCACCGGCCTTCATCCTGGACCTGCTGCACCTGAACGAGCAGCAGTTCGCCTGGTTGTTCATCCCGACCATCGGCGGCATGGCGCTGGGCGCCTATGCCTCCGGCCGCGCGGCCGGGCGCATCGCCGGCGCGCGCGCGGTGCGGATCGGCTATGCGTTCATGGCGGTGGCGGCGGTCTACAACATCGCCTACAACGCGTTGGCCCCGCAGATGAGCGTGCCGTGGGCGGTGCTGGCGCTGACCCTCAATTCGTTCGGCGTGGCGCTGATCTTCCCGATCCTGAGCCTGGCGATCCTGGACATGTACCCGCGCCAGCGCGGCACGGCCTCCTCGATGCAGGCCTTCAGCACGCTGGTGACCAATGCGGTCATCGCCGGCGTGCTGTCGCCGCTGCTCAGCCGCAGTGGCCTGAGCCTGGCCATCGGCGCGGCGTTGTTCGCGCTGGGTAGCGGGCTGATGTGGAAGTGGGAGCGCATCAGCCAGCGCGCCCAACGCAACACCCCGGCGGCCTGATCCATCTTCACCCCCGATCGGGGACACTATCCCTGCCGCCATCAGCGGCGACGGCAAAGAGCACATCACGATGTCGATTCAATCCAAGGGCCGCCGCGAGGCGAAGAAGAAACTGGCCGAGCGCGCCCGCAACCAGGCCGAGGCCAACCCGGCACCGAAGGCCAAGGTCGAGCCGCACGCCGAACTGCGTGACCAGCAGCGCAGCCTGCTGGCGGGCATCGTCCGCCGCGACGGCGAGTGGGTGCTGGGCATGGACGGCAAGATCGCCGGGGAGACCACCAGCGCCGCACGCGTGCTGGCGCTGATCATGCAGGCCGCCGAATGGCACGAGAACAACAACACCCCGGTGCGCCTGATGTATTCCGACGCACTGAAGGACGCCGCGCACGCGGAGGTAGCCGAGCAGGGTATCGATTTCGACACCTACAAGCGCAACCTGGCCGGTGAGCTGGGCGTGGGCGCGAAGAGCGCCGCTGGCACGCATTGAGCGTCTGCGGGGAAGTTGCCGGATCAGCGAAGGCGCCCAGGGCGCCTTTGTTGTTTCTGCGGCAGGCGTGTCACCTGGAGCGGCAGGCCCATCCCTTCAAGGTGCAGCGATGTCGCCCCTATGCCTGTGATGTCACATGGGGCGCCGGCATTGCCCGTTGAAGCGGCACGGATGTCGAAAAAAGCGTCAGTCATGCCGCTTCGGATGGCAGGCATCGGGTGGGATGTTCCAGCGATGCCGCGGGAAGTGGCAACGGTGCCGGGAAAAGCGGCAACGATGACGCCATGGGCCCCGATGGCACACCGACCCGGTCGCCAGGGATCCGCAGGAGCGGCCTTCCATCCAGCTGCCTGGCCCGGTAATCAGTCCTCTTCGATCCGCATGCTGCCCAGCACCTGCTCGGCCTTGGCCTGCAGGTTCGGGTCGCGGTGAGCGTCGGTGTAGCGGTGGAAGTAGCGCAGCTCGTAGCCAACATCGGCGTAGCGCGGCGAACCGCAGGACAAGGTGTATTGCTCGGCCCATTGCCGTTGTCCATCGGCGGCGGGTTGCCGCAGCTCAAGCCGCAGGTGGATGCTGGCGCAGCGCTTGTCCGCCGGGTATTCGCTTACCTGCAGGTGGTTGATGGTGGCGACGGGACTGTTGGAGAAGTCCTGCTCCAGCTTGCGCCGGATGTTCTCGATGTAGCCGGAAAGGGGGCTGGTCGGGACATCGGGCCGGGTCATGTAGGCCTCGATCTTCCTGCTGTCGGTGGTCGAGCCCGCGTTCCAGTCGACGCTGAGGTTTCCGCTGCCCCACTTGTCCTGTTTCCAGTCCTTGCCCGCCGGCGGTGTGAACGTGAAGCCGAAGGCGCGATCGCGTTCGGTGTAGCCGACGCGGAGGGGCTCGGTGTGTTGTGCCGCCCATCCGGCCGCAGTCTGCGTGGCGAGCAGGAGGAAAAGCACGGTGCGCGCTGCAGGGGGCATTCGGGTCTCCAGGAGTAGGCGGGCAAGATGTTCATGCCAATGCGGGCTGTCAATGTCGGGCCGGTGGAGCCTGGCCCGCATCCGCATGATCTCCGTCATGCGCCTGACCGTGGATGAACGAAGGGCGCCGAAACGGCGCCCTTCGTGGTCAACCCGGTCCGTCGTGTTTACGGCGTGCTCGTCGGTGCGGCGACGGCTGCCGGCGGTGCTGCCGTCCAGCCGCACATCTGGCCTTCGTTCTGCTGCTTCAGCCATTCCTGCAGCGGGGCGAAGTATTCCAGCATCGGGCCGGCGTCGAGCTTGTCGTTGCCGGTCAGCTCCTTGAGCGTGGCCTGCCACGGCTGGCTGGAGCCCTTGCTCAGCATCGCCCAGAACTTCTGGCCGGCTTCCTTGTTGCCATAGAAGCTGCACTCGTTGAGCGGGCCGGTGTAACCGGACGCATCGCACAGGCCCTTGTAGAACTGGTACTGCAGGATGCGCGCCAGGAAGTAGCGCAGGTACGGGGTGTTGCCCGGCACGTGGTACTTGGCGCCGGCGTCGAAGAACTCCTCGCCGCGTGCGCTGGCCGGGGCCACGCCCTGGTACTGGGCCTTCAGTTCCCACCACTTCTGGTTGTACTGGTCCGGCTTGATCGAACCGTCGAACACGCCCCAGCGCCAGCGGTCGATCATCAGGCCGAACGGCAGGAATGACACGCCGGACATGGCCATGCGCATCTGCGCGTTGATGGTGGCCTCGCGGCTTTCCTGCTGCGCACCGACCAGACCGATCGAGTTCAGGTACTTCGGCGTCATCGCCAGCACGATGGTGTCACCGATGGCCTCGTGGAAGCCGTCGTTGGCACCGCCCTGGAACAGCGGCGGCAGCGGGTTGTAGGCCAGGTCGTAATAGATGTGGCCCAGCTCGTGGTAGATGGTGGTGAAGTTTTCCTCGGTCGGGGTGATGCACATCTTGGTGCGCACGTCCGGGCCGACATCCTTGCCGTCACCGCCCATGTTCATGTCCCAGGCGCTGGCGTGGCAGACCACGTTGCGGTCCATCGGCTTGATGAACTGGGTGTTCTGCCAGTAGCTCTCCGGCAGCTTGGGCATGCCCAGCGACACGTAGAAATCCTGCGCGCGCTCGGTCATCTGCCGGGCGGTGGCCAGCTCCGCGTCACGCTGTGCCTTGAAGCGGCTCGCCGGGTCGCTGCCACCGGCCTTGGCCAGGGCGGCGCTGAGGTTGGTCTGGTACTGCTTTTCCAGCGCGGCGGTGATGTCCAAGCTGCCCGCGTTCGGGTACGGCGCGGTCATGTCCCACAGGTTGCTCCAATCCTGCTGCCACATGTTGCCGGTCAGGTGCGCGGCGATCATGCCGCCGCCAACTTCCGCCTTGTCCTTGCCGTATTCCTTGTCCAGCTTGGCGCGGGTATAGCAATGCACCTGCTCGTACAGCGGCTTGACCTGCTCCCACAGGCGATCGGTTTCCGGGCCAACCTGGTCGGCCGGCATGTCGTAGCCGCTGCGCCACATCTGGCCAGCATCGGTATAGCCCAGTTCGCGGGCGCCTTCGTTGACCAGTTCGACGAAGCGCTGGTAGTTGGCGCGCGACGGCACGGCGGTGGACTGCCAGCCCTGCCAGGCATCGAGCTGCTTGTCGTAGTCGCGCGAGGTGGCCAGTACCTTCTCCAGGTCACCCAGCTGGCGGCAGTTGCGGCTGTCGCCTTCGCCCACGCAGTAGGTGCCGGCGCCGTAGTCGCCTTCCAGCTTGGTGGCGATGGCCGCCAGCTCGGCCAGCTTCTGCGGGTCACGCGGGGCGGGCATCGAGGTCATCAGCTTGAGCAGGCTGATCGCGCGGGCGGTGTCGGCGCTCATCGGCTGGCCCTCGTACTTGCCGGCCTGCTCGATCCAGCCGTTGAGGGTGGTCAGCCAGCGTTCGTTGGCCTTGGCGGCCACGCGCGCGGAGTCGTCGTTGATGTAGGTGGACGACAGCCACTGCGCCGAGGTCATCTCCGGGTACATCGCCTTGTACTCGGCGTTGACGCGGGCAATGAACTGGTCGGCGCTTTCGGCCGGTGCGGCGGCGCTGGTGGCCGGCTTGGCGGCCTCCGGTGTGCCTTCCTTCTTGCAGGCAGCCAACGAGAGCACGGCCACGCCCACGGCGGCGGCCAGCAACAGATGACGATGTTTCACGGAAATCCCCGGTAATGGTTGCGAATACCGGCGAAGGCTAGTGGGGCGGGGCGGGCCCTGCAAGTGGACCAGGTCAGGGAGGGGGCGCGGCCGGAGCGGCCTCGGCCGCGAAGCCGGGATTCCGGCAGCCTCCTGGCTTTGGCAGGGCGCGGGGTCATCGGCCCCGCGCCGGAAGGCGCTCCTACGACGGAGTCGTGCAATCGGCGAACAGGTCGCGGCTGCGGTCGTACACCGAGGTCCGCACCTGCATCAGCCCCAGCACCGAGGGGAACAGGTTGTCCTGGTCGGCGCGCTGCTGGGTGCGTTGGCGCAGGCACTGCAGGTCCAGCCCGCGGTCGGCGGCGAAGCCGGGCGAGAACCACATCAGCAACGGCACCCGGGTCTGCTCCTCCGGCGCGATGGCATAGGGCATGCCGTGCAGGTACAGGCCTTTCTCGCCGAGGGATTCGCCATGGTCGGAGAGGTAGATCATGGCGGTGTCGTAGTCGCCCATCTCGCGCAGGCTGGCGATGGTGCGGCTCAGGAAATGGTCGGTGTAGCGGATCGCGTTGTCATAGCTGTTGACGATCTGTTCGCGGCTGCACTTGCCCAGGTCGGCCGTGTCGCAGGTCGGGGCGAACTGGCGGAACTGCGCCGGATAGCGCTCGAAGTAGCTGGGGCCGTGGTTGCCCAGCTGGTGCAGCACCACCACGCGGTCGCCCGGCTTGGCGCGGACCTGCGCGGCCAGGTCGTTGATCAGGATCTCGTCCATGCAGCGGCCGTTGGCGCACAGCCCGGGCAGGGTGGCATCGTCCAGCCGTTCGATCTGCAGGCCATCGCATACGCCCTTGCAGCCGGACTGGTTGTCGCGCCACAGGGTGCTGATGCCGGCATGCTCGAGTACGTGCAGCAACGACTGGTGGTTGCGGATGGCCTTCTCGTCGTAGTCGTGGCGGCCGTAGGGCGAGAACATGCAGGGCAGCGAGACTTCGGTGCTGCTGCCGCAGGCATGCATGTCGGGGAAGTTGATCGCGCCGGTCTGCGCCAGTTCCGGCGTGGTCTGGCGGGCGTAGCCGTTCAGGCCCCAGTTCTGGGCACGCACGGTTTCACCGACCACCAGTACCAGCAGGCGTGGCTTGCTGCCCGCCGCGCGCGGCGTGGCCTGGGCATCGGTGCCGATCGGTTGCTTCGGTTGGTGCTTGATCGGGCTGGCACTGGACAGGTTCTGCTTCAGCGCGATCAGGTAGTTCACCGGCGTGGCCAGGTAGCGCACTTCGCGGTGGTTGCGCATCAGCGAGGAGATGTTCTGGAAGGACGCCATCGCACCGGCGGCGGTGACCAGCACCACGCCAAGCAGGAACACGCCGCGCCACAGGAAGGTGCGGCCAAGGCTGCGCCTGCGGATGCGCAGCCGCCACAGCAGAGCGGTGGGCAGCACGCCGTAGCCGAGCAAGGGCAGGATCAATGCCGCGGTCATCAGCTCGCCGGACTCCTTGTGGTCGGTGGCAAGCACGTTGCGCAGCATGTCCGCGTCCAGGTACACGTTGAAGCTGCTCATGTAGTGCACCGCGAACGCGGTGGTGATGAACAGCACGCTCAGCAGCACCTTGGCGTTCCAGCGCCACACCAGCAGTCCGAACAGCAATGCATGCACGCCGACCAGCAGGGTGAACAGGGACAACGCGAACAGGCCGTTGCCCGGGTTGGTGGCCATGGCGTTGCGCCAGAACAGGCCATTGCACAGCACGGCGAAGAAGATGCTGGACAGCAGGATCAAGGCTTCGCTGCTGATCTCCGGGCGCCAGTCGCGCAGCGCGCTCCAGGACAGGCGGGAAGCACCGGGGCGGGGCAGGGTGGTGCTCATGCGTGTTCTCCCGGTGCCTTTGGCAGGGTTGCGGTTGCGGTGGACGGGGAGGGCTCGAACATGACCAGGTACAGGCCGACGGCCACGGTCCAGCTGATCGCCAGCGACCACAGGTCATGGGACAGGAAGTGCGCGCCGCGCAGCTGCTGGGTGATGCCGAACACCAAGCCGATCCCCAGCACGGAGAGGGTCGCCGGCCAGCGCCATTGCGGGCGGACCTGCAGCATGAAGAAGTAGATGGCCAGCCAGGCGTAGCCGGCGCTGGCATGACCGGCCGGGAAGCAGGCCGCATGGCCCAGTGAGACCGGGCGCGACTCGAACAGGCCGATGAAGGGGCGCAGCCCGCCGTAGCGTTCCAGGTCCCAGGGGCAGTCCATGTGGGTCCAGCTCTTGAGCAGGGACACCAGTCCACTGGACAGTGCCACCGCCATCAGCAGGTAGGACAGCGGGCGACGCAGTGGCCGCCATGACGCGTTGAGCCAGGTGCGCAGCAGGGCCAGCATGACCAGCGCGGCGGCGAGGAAGCTCAGGTTGCGGCCGCCCTTGTGGACCAGGTGGCTGCTCCACCAGGCGTCCTTCAGTGCCCAGCGGCTGCCCTGCCAGCGATACAGCTGGTCAGCCAGCCATTGGTCGCCGCTGCCGGCCATCAACACGACGCTGGCAAGCAGCAGCACCGCGGCGGGGATCAACAGGGCCCGGGTGGCGAACTCCAGGCGGGCTCCCGGCAGCGCCGGGCGCCACGGGCGGGCAGAAGCGAAGGGGGGCATGGAACAGGCGCACCATCAGGGCTCGATGGGCGCATGCTGTGCCCCGTTCTGTCGGAGACGGGTCGGAGCAATGTCGTAAATATGTGGGAGGTTCAGCGCCGGTCCACGGGCCCGGCGCGTTGCCCACGACGGCTCAGTCGCCGTCGTCCTGGAGTGCCGCGTCGGCATCGTCGACCACGCCGTGCGTGCGCGCCACGCAGTCGGCCTGCAGCGCGGTGCCGGGCAGCAATTGCCAGTTGTTGCGGTTGGCGCTGCCGATGTCGATCACCTGGCTGCGGTCGGCACAGGGGCTCATCACCTTGTCCAGCACGAACAGCCAGCGGCGCTCCGGTGCCTGTGCCACCCAGCGGGCTGCATCTTCCCATTGGCCGGCGACCGGACGCTTGAAGCCGAAGTCGGTGGCCTGCGGCCAGGTCTGCAGCAGGTTCTGCTCGCGCCAGGCCACCATGCCCAGTTCGGCATCGGGGCCGATCCGCTCACGTACCTGGTCCATCACCCGCGACGCGGAACTGTACGGGTCCAGCGCCGGCATCGCGCCCAGGCCATACATGCACCACAGCAGCACCGTGGTCAGGACCACGGCCAGCCCGGCCCGGCGCAGGCGCAGTACCGCGATGACCAGCAGGGTGGCCACGGCAAAGCCGATCAGCCACCACCCCACCTGCGGCAGCACCCACGGGTCGATCGCCCGCTTGACCGCATTGCGCTGCGCCCAGCCATCGCCATGCACGGCACCGTAACCGACCACCAGCGTGGCCAGGGACAGCAGCAGCGCGTACAGCATCAGCACCCAGCGCACGCCGGTGCGACGCAGCAGGCCGGGCAGCAGCGGGGCCGCGGCCACCGCCAGCGCCGGCAGCATCGGCAGGATGTAGACCTCGCGCTTGCCAGGGCTGGCGCTGAAGAACACCAGCACCAGCAGCGCCCAGCCCAGCAGCAGGAGGTAGCGCGGGTCGGCGCGGCGGCAGCGGCGCCACCACGCCGGCACCAGCCACGGGAACAACAGGCTGCCCGGCACCCACAGGGTGAACATCACCTGCAGGTAGTACCAGAACGGCTGGTGGTGGTGCCAGGCGTTGGCATAGCGGGTGCCAGTCTGCTTGAACAGCAGTTCCTTCGCGTAGGACTGCAGGGCCGGGTCGGGGTTCTGCAGCAGCGCGATGCCCAGCGGCGCCAGCCACACGGCGGTACCGGCCAGGAAGGCCGGCAGCAGCAGCCACCACTTCCAGCTGCGGCCGGGGCCGGCCGCCTGCGGGTGCCGCCAGCGCCAGATCACCCACGGGACCAGCATCAACAGCGGCAGGAAGCCCACGCCCTTGGTCACGGTGCCGACCCCGGCGGCAAATGCCGCCAGCGCCAGCGCGCCCCAGCTCGGCCCCAGCAGCAGGTGCCGGACCAGCCCCCACAGCGCCAGCGTGGTCATGCCGACCAGCACCATGTCGATCTGCGCGCGCTTGGCCATCAGGCCGAACTGCAGGGTGACGAACAGCGCCAGCACCGCGTAGCGCGCTACCCGGGGATTCCAAAGGCGGCGTGCCATGTCCCAGGTGAGCCACAGCGTCAGCAGCGCCGCCAGCAGGGACGGCAGCAGGAAGGACAGGTTCCAGCTGCCCAGCAGCTTGTAGGTGCCGGCCTGGATCCACATGAAGGTCGGCGGCTTCTCGGCATACAGCTCGCTGCCGCGATGGGGCAGCAGCCATTGCCCGGTCTCGACCATGTGCCGGGCCGCCAGCACGAAGCGGGGTTCGTCCGGCGGGGTCGGCGAGCGCATGCCCAGGCCGGCCAGCAGGCTGGCGACCACCAGCGCGATGAGGATGGCGAACCAGAGTCGGGTGGAGGATGAGCGGTGGTTGGACGGGCGCACGTGCGGCTCACAGAGGGGTCGGCATGGATGATGGCGCTCCCGACGTAGGAAGCGCGTCGAAATTGTCGCGCGTTTCGACGGCATTCCGACGGCCGGGGCGCTAGGATGATCGCCGAATTGATCCCGGGCCCGGCCGGGGCCGGAGAGGTCCAACGCAATGCGGCTGCTGGTCGTGGAAGACAATCGCAACCTGATCGCCAACCTGTTCGACTACTTCGAGGCCCGCGGGCACGTGCTCGACGTGGCGCCGGACGGGGTGACCGGCCTGCACCTGGCGGCGACCCAGGACTACGACGCGATCCTGCTGGACTGGATGCTGCCGCGCATGGAGGGGCCGGAAGTGCTGCGCCGCCTGCGCGAGGAACACCGCTCCGAAGTGCCGGTGATCATGCTCACCGCCCGCGACGAGCTGCCGGACAAGATCGCCGGCTTCCGTGCCGGGGCGGACGACTACCTGACCAAGCCGTTCGCCCTGCCCGAACTGGAAGTGCGGCTGGATGCGGTGCTGGCGCGGATCAAGGGGCGCAACCCGCGCAAAGTGCTGGAGGTCCACGACCTGCAGCTGGACCTGGGGTCGCTGGAGGCCCGGCGCGACGGGCAGGTGCTGCACCTGTACCCGGCCTGCCGCAAGCTGCTGGAGGTGCTGATGCGCGCCAGCCCGGCAGCGGTCACCCGCGACCAGCTGGAGTACGCCCTGTGGGGCGAGGAACCGCCGGATGGCGACATGCTGCGCTCCCATATCTATGAGCTGCGGCGTGCGGTGGATGGCCCGTTCGCCCAGAAGCTGCTGCATACCCTGCCGCGGGTCGGCTACCGGTTGTCGGCGCCGTCGCCCGGAACCGCTGCATGAGCCGGCGCGCCACGCTGCGGCGCAAGCTGCTGGGTTGGTTGGGGATCTACCTGGCGTTGATCACGCTGGTGGTGTTCAGCGCCGCCAACTACGTGCACGAGCACGCCGAGCATGCGGTCTGGCGCTCCCTGCTGAACACCGAACTGGACAGCGTGCTGGCGCACATGCGCGTGGACCAGAACTACCACTGGCAGGATTCGGACACCCTGCACCTGTTCATCGAGCGTGGTGGCGCGCCCATCCCGGAAAGCATGGCCACGCTGCATCCCGGCCTGCATGACGGTGCGCTGTTTCTGGGCAAGCAGACCGCGGTGATGGTGCGCGATACCTCCGATTACGGACGGGTGATCCTGGCGCTGGACATCACCGACTTCGGTGAGCTGGAGCACTTCATCACCCGCTGGTCGCTGCTGGCTGGCGTGGCGTTGGTCATCGTGACCCTGTTGATGGCATGGCTGGGCGTGGCACGGCTGGTGCGCCCCCTGTCCGCGCTCGCAAGCGACATCGCCGCGCTGCGGCCCGAACAGCGCGGGCAGCGGGTGGCGGTGGACCGGCGCGGTTCGGCCGAGATGGAGGTCATCGCCGGTGCGTTGAACGACTACCTGCAGCGCAACGAGCACTTCGTCGAGCGCGAGCGCGCCTTCATCAGCGCGGCCAGCCATGAGCTGCGCACGCCGGTGGCCGTGATCAGCGGCGCGGCCGAACTGGCGCTGGAACAACCGGAGCTGCCGCCGCGCGCGCGCCAGCAGCTGGAGCGGGTGCGTGGTACCGCGCAGGGCGTGGAGCAGCTGATCCAGTTGCTGCTGGTGCTGGCGCGGGACCCGGCGCGGTTGTCGGCGATGAGCGAGTTGCTGGCGGTGGAGCAGCTGTTGCCGGAAATCATCGAGGACCACCGGCATCTGGCCTACGGCAAGGAGCTGGACATGCAGCTGCACGCGGAGCCCTGCCGGATCATCGCGCCGATGGGCGTGGTGCAGGCGGCGATCGGCAACCTGCTGCGCAATGCGATCGAGAACAGCGACCGCGGCATGATCCGGATAAGCGCTTCGGCGCAGGCGGTGGTGACCATCGAGGACCCCGGTCACGGCATGAGCCCGGAGGAGGTCGCCCAGCTCTACGCGCGGCTGGCCAAGGGCGAGCGCAACCCGGGCTCGGGCATCGGCATGGACCTGATCGCACGCCTGTGCGACCACCTGGGCTGGGAGCTGACCATCCAATCGCAACCCGAGCGCGGCACCCGCGTCACCCTCGACATGGGCAGTTCGTTGCCGCCGGACTCGGCGTAGGCGCGGCCTCGGCCGCGAAGCCGGGAAGGCACGGCAGGGTGCGGGGCGTGCCCGCGTCAATGCGGCCGGCGGCGATCGCGGGGAAGGGGCGGGCAGACGGCTGGCTTCGCGCCTGAGGGCGCTGCTACGACGCGGCCGCCCCCAACGACGGCAGCAGCGCGCGTTCGACCAGCCAGCGCCGGGCGTCGTCGGCATCCTGCTCGAACCAGGCCTGCGTCGATCCCAGCCGGTAGGTGTAGCCCCAGGCGTCCATGTCGGCCATCAGCCGCGCGCTGCCCACGCCGGGCAACTGCCCGGCCAGCACGATCTGCAGGTAGCAGGTGGCGTCTTCCTCGGGCACCGAATCGGTGGCGTCGGTATGCACCTGCGCGCGGCGTTCGGGCGGCAGCACGATCAGGTGGCAGGACTCGTGCAGCATCGAATGGATCGGCGTGTCATCGCGCACGTACACGTCGTTGGCGATGATGCCGGCCTCCGGCTCGCCCCAGTAGCTGCCGGGAATGGTCTCGCCGGCAGCGACGTGGTTCAGGCGCAGCCCGTGGCGGGCGAGCAGGGCGACGGCGTCGTCCCACTGGATGTCGCCGACGCACATCACCGTGGCGGTCGGTTCGGGGGAAAGGGTTTCGTTCACGGGTACGGGGTGCCCGGCGGCCGTGGCCGCCGCGTGGGTGTCACTTGTCGTCGGGCAGGGCGACGGAGATGTCGAGCACGTCGTTGGCGCCGTCCTTGACCAGGTCCACCTTGACCGCGTCGGCATCGATGTTGACGTACTTCTTGATCACTTCCAGCAGCTCGCGCTGCAGCAGCGGCAGGTAGTCCGGGCCGCCGCGGGTGCTGCGCTCCTGCGCGATGATGATCTGCAGGCGGTTCTTCGCGGTTTCGGCGGTGTTCTTTTTCTGCCTCAGGAAATCGAGCAGTCCCATGCTTATCCTCCGAACAGCTTGCTGAAAAAGCCCTTCTTCTCGACCGTCGTGAAGCGCATCGGGCGCTCCTCGCCGAGGATGCGGCCCACCGCGTCTTCATAGGCCTGGCCGGCCGGCGATTCGGCGTCCAGGATGACCGGTTCGCCCTTGTTGGAGGCGTTGAGCACGTCACCGGATTCGGGGATCACGCCGATGGCCTTCAGCCCCAGCACTTCCTCCACGTCGGTGATGCTGAGCATCTCGCCGCTTTCCACGCGGACCGGGCTGTAGCGGGTCAGCAGCAGGAAGGCCGGCACGCCGCCGTTGCCGGTCTCGGCCTTGGCGGTCTTGGAGTCGAGCAGGCCGATGATGCGGTCCGAGTCACGCACCGAGGACACTTCCGGGTTCACCACCACCACGGCGCGGTCGGCGAAGTACATCGCCAGGAACGCGCCCTTCTCGATGCCTGCCGGGGAGTCGCAGATGATGTAGTCGAAGCCGTCGGCGGCCAGGTCCTTGAGGACCTTCTCCACGCCTTCCTTGTTCAGTGCGTCCTTGTCGCGGGTCTGCGAGGCAGCCAGTACGTACAGGTTCTCGAAACGCTTGTCCTTGATCAGGGCCTGCTTGAGCGTGGCCTCGCCATGGACGACGTTGACGAAGTCGTACACCACCCGGCGCTCGCAGCCCATGATCAGGTCCAGGTTGCGCAGGCCGACGTCGAAGTCGATGACGGCAACCTTCTTGCCGCGGCGTGCAAGACCAGACGCGATGCTGGCGCTGGAAGTGGTCTTGCCCACGCCGCCTTTGCCGGAAGTGACAACGATGATTTCAGCCAAAGGATTTCTCCTGAATATTCGGGGTGGGCTGCGTCAATCCAGCGCAGCGATCATGATCTGGTCCTGTTCCAGCCAAACCTGCACGGACTTGCCACGCAGATTGTCCGGAATATCGTCCAGCACCTTGTAGCGTCCTGCAATGGCAACGAGTTCAGCATGGAAGTCGCGGCAGAAGATGCGAGCCGCTTCATTGCCTTGCGCGCCAGCCAGGGCACGGCCACGCAGGGTACCGTAGATATGGATGCTGCCATCGGCAATGACCTCGGCGCCGGCACCCACCGTTGAGAGTACGGTCAGGTCGCAGTTCTCCGCGTACAGCTGTTGGCCGGAGCGGACGTTGGTCAATTGCATGCGGCCCGGCTGCGGCGAAGCGGCCGGAGGCGCGGGGGGCGCCGGTGCCGGGGCGGGTGCCGGTTCCGGTGCGCGCGGGCGCGCTGCCGGTTCGGCATCGGCCCGTTCGTACTGGGCGCGGAACTTGGCCAGCAGCGGCAGGCCCAGCTGCTCGGCCAGACGCTCGGTTTCCTGGGTGCCGTAGGCGAGGGCGACCGGCAGTACGCCGGCCTCGCGCAGGCCGGCGAGCAGTGCCTGGGCCGTGGCCAGGTCGGGGAGCTGGATCAGCCCGCCGAAGTCCAGGATCACCGCGGCACGGCCGAACAGCTTCGGCGCACGCGCCACGCGCTCGTGCATTTCCTGGGTCAGTCGCGCCACATCGAGGGTGCGGATACGCAGGTTGGCGATGCCGACCTGCCCGATTTTCAGTTCACCTGCCTGTTCGTAATCCAAATTCACTGCCATGTTCAGGTTCCCGTCGGACGCTGCTGCAGCGGCCGGCGTGTGTTGCCCACCCAAGGAACGTCGGGCAGGTTGTCGCCATAGGTTTCCTTCACCCATTCGTAGCTGCACAGGTCCTTGAGCAGCATGCTGGCCCGCACGTCCACGTCCGGCATGGTGTTCTGGCCGACCTCGCGGAAGCCGAAGCTGCCATGGAACAGCAGCGCGGCATCGGCGCCATGGTCGAGGAACACCTCGCAGGCCATCTGCGGATAGCGCAGCTCGGCGTAGCTCTGGGCGTCGGCGTAGAACGCCCGGCCCACGCCACCACCGCGGCGGCGGCTGGCCACCACGATGCGGTCAATGTAGAAGAAGCTGGGGTAACGCTTCTGGAACCAGGCGAAGTTGCAGCTGTCGTGCTCGGCGTGGCTGCCATAGCCGACCAGGAAGCCGGCCATGTTGCCGTCGCGCTCGGCGATGCGGAAATACTCGGCCGTCTCGTAGAAGCGACGGACCTTGGCCGCATCCAGCGGGAGGATCGCCAAGCCAGCGTTATTGTTCAGTGCCAGAACGGAATCAAGCTCGTGCTCGCGCACGTCGCGGATGACAATCGACATTGTGACTCCGTGGGGGTGAAACGGTCGTCGGCCCTGCGGGCTTTGCCGCGATTATCGCATGGCTGGCGCAGGGGCGGCGAGCGGCCCCATGCCGTTGGCGGGCATGACTTCCGTGGGAGAGCGCACGGGCCCTGCAATCCTTACCATGCACGCATGTTGGGATACCTCAGCCATACCCGCGTCCTCCGCCTGGCCGGCCTGTTCACCTGGGCCCTGGTCAGCCTGCCGCTGATCTATACGCAGTACGCGCCCGAAGAAGGGATGATGCAGCCGGGCGCCAACGAGGCCGCCTGGCTGTTCATCGCCTACCTGTCCTTCGGTGGCTGCTACTTCTGGCTGACCCGGGGGCTCAATGCCGCCGGGCATACCGGCTGGTACGACCGGCTGGCCCTGCTGCTGCTGACCATCTCGGCGCTGGTGGTCAGCTACATCTCCGGCACCGGGCTGGGCAGCATCCTGATGATGGTGGCGGCGGGGGTGATCCCGTGGCTGCTGAGCAAGTGGGTGGGCGTGCTGTGGCTGGTGGTCAGCCAGCTGGCGGTGCTGCCGGTCTACAGCCTGATCATCGGCCTGCCGCTGTTCGAGGCGCTGTTGCAGTCGCTGCTGTACGGCGGTTTCTCGATGTTCGTGTTCGTCACCAGCCTGGTCGCCCGCCAGCAGACGCTGGCCCGCGAGGAGCAGCGCCGGCTCAACGCCGAACTGCGCGCCACGCGCCTGCTGCTGGCCGAAAGCGCCCGGGTCAACGAGCGCACCCGCATTTCCCGCGAGCTGCATGACCTGCTCGGGCACCACCTGACGGCGTTGAGCCTGAACCTGGAAGTGGCCGGCCACATCACCGAGGGCCAGGCCCAGGAGCATGTCCGGCAGGCGCACACGCTGGCCAAGCTGCTGCTCACCGACGTGCGCGAGGCGGTCAGCCAGCTGCGCGAGAGCGGGGCCATCGACCTGGCCGCGGCGCTGCGGCCGCTGACCGAGCGGGTGCCGTCGCTGGACATCCATCTGCAGATGGATGACCCGCTGAACGTCGAGGACCCCGAGCGCGCCCATGTGCTGCTGCGCTGCACCCAGGAAATCATCACCAATGCGGTGCGTCATGCCGGCGCCCGCAACCTCTGGATCCAGGTCGAGCGGGAAGGGGGTGAGATCGTCATTGATGCCCATGATGACGGCATTGGCGGTGAAGTTGACGAGATCCTGCCGGGAAATGGCCTGCGCGGCATGCGTGAGCGGCTGGCCCAGTACCAGGGCAGCCTCGATGTGTCGGCACGCAAGGGGGAGGGCTTCCGCCTTCGCGCCAGCCTGCCGGTGACTACCCATATGATGTTGGCCTCGGGGCCACAAGGAGTGAACTGATGATCCGTGTCTGCCTGGTGGACGACCAAACCCTGGTACGGCAGGGCATCCGTTCGTTGTTGGCGCTGGACGACGGCATCGAAGTGGTGGCCGAGGCCACCGACGGCCGGCAGGCGGTGGAGATGATCCCGACCGTGAAGCCGGACGTGGTGCTGATGGACATGCGCATGCCGGTGATGTCCGGGCTGGAGGCGTTGCAGACCCTGAGCCGGTTGGGCCAGCTGCCGCCGTCGATCATCCTGACCACCTTCGACGACGACCAACTGGTGCTGGCCGGGCTCAAGGCCGGGGCCAAGGGCTACCTGCTCAAGGACGTCACCCTGGAGCAGCTGGTCGGTGCGATCCGCACCGTGTCCGAGGGCGGCTCGCTGGTGCAGCCGGCGGTGACCCAGCGGCTGCTGTCCGGGCTGGAGCACATGCGCAACGAGTTCGTCAGCCTGGACCGCCCGGACCCGCTGACCGACCGCGAGACCGAGATCCTGCGGCTGATGGCCAGCGGCTTCTCCAACAAGGAGATCGCCAACTCATTGGGCGTGGCCGAGGGCACCATCAAGAACCACGTTTCCAACATCCTGTCCAAGCTCGGCGTGCGCGACCGCACCCGTGCCGTGCTCAAGGCCTTCGAGCTGCAGCTGGTCTGAGCGGTGGGAGAGTTGGATGAATACGCGTGGGGTACTGGTGCCGGCGGTGCCACTGGAGTGAGAATGGGCGGCTCAGGGTCATCACATGGCCTTGACGAATGCATGAAGGCACATCTGCTTGGCGGTTGATGCGCTACCCTGCGGTCTGTCGATCTGACGCCGCCATCCGGGGATGGAAACCGGTACGCCATTTGTAATCAACATCGTGCGAAAAGCCTGATAGGATGGGGGCTTCGCTTCAATCAACCCGGCCGTGGGATCGGCCCCGGAGACTCCTGAATGACCCGTATTATCGAGTTCCTGATTGCCTTGGGGATCGTGGCTGGCTTGTTTGTCATCATCGGCGTGTGTCTGCCGGGTGAGCGCCACATTTCCGAAAGCATCGAAACCAACCGCAAGATGACGATCGTGTATGACACGGTCAACAGCCTGCGCCGCTTCAAGGACTGGAACCCGCTGGTGCTGCGCGACAAGGCGGTCGAGCTGAAGTACAGCGGCCCGGATGCTGGCGTCGGTGCCCGCATGGAGTACTCCTCCAAGAATGACGCCCTGGGCCAGGGCAGCTGGGAGATCAAGGAAAGCGAGAAGAACAAGCGCGTCGTGATCGCCATCGACGACGTGACCCGCGGCACGGACAAGGTGACCACCTTCACCCTGGAGCCGACCGGCAAGAACGATCGCAACGTCAAGATCACCCAGGACTACTCGGTCAAGTACGGCTTCGACCTGTTCGGCCGTTACGCCGGCCTGTACGTCAGCCGCCACGTCGGCGACGACCTGAAGCTGGGCCTGTCGCGCATGGCCAACATGCTGGCCTCGGTGCCGAACGTTGACTACGCCGCTGCCGAAGCGCCGCTGACCGACCTGAAGGTCGTCGAGCTGCCGGCCGAGAACCTGCTGGTCGTCAACGCCGGCAACATCGACCGCAACAACGACTCCATCAAGCAGTCGATCAACGACAACATGGAGTGGATCAAGCGTGCGATGGATGCCAACGGCCTGGTCGCCGCCGGTCCGGTGCGCATCGTGACCACCGACTTCGGTGCCGAGAAGTACGCCTTCGACGTGGTCCTGCCGGTCCGCAAGGGCAGTGCTGCTCCGGCTGCCGCCGGCGACAAGGACAAGAAGGACGGCGAAGCTGCCGCCCCGGCGGCTCCGGTTGCCGCTTCCGGTGATGCACTGACCGTCAAGATCCCGTCCGGCAACCCGGTCACCTACGTGCACACCACGCCGCACCGTGCTGCCACCGCTGCCTACACCGGCCACATGGCTGGCCTGGATGTCGCCCGCAACGCGCTGCGTGCCTGGGCAACCACCATGGGCAACGAAGTGGTGGATCGTCCGTACGAGTCGTGGAAGGGTGGCGTGGACAAGGGGTTCACCACCGACGGCACCTACGACATCTACTGGGCCGTCAAGTAAGCGGCCGGATGTTGCTGGTGAAGTGATACACGAAAACGCGCCGCTCCCTGCGGCGCGTTTTTTTTGGGGCCGGCCTGGCCGGCCCGTAGACGGGAGCAGGCACATGCTTGGACAGGAACGACGTTCGCGTAAACCTTCTTTTCTGGGGTTCTGCGGCGGCTTGCTGGCGGCCGTGGCGATCGGGCTGTCGGCCTATGCCTCGCACGGCGTGAGCGAGCCGCTGGCGCAGTCGCACCTGAACACCGCCGCGCTGTATGCGTTGGGCCATGGCGCGGTGCTGGCGGTGTTGGGCGGGTCGTCGTTGAACGGTCTCGCGCGGGTCGCGCTGTATGTGCTGCTGCTGGGGACGCTGCTGTTCTCCGGCAGCCTGGCCGGCAACGTGCTGGCGCAGTGGCCGACCACGCTTGCACCGGCCGGCGGCACGACCCTGATGGGGGGCTGGGTGCTGCTGGCGTTCAGTGCGCTGAAGCGCTGACCCCATGCCGCGTCATGCGCGTGGTTTCGATGTCGATCAGGCGCTGGCGCACCTGCAGCGCAGTGATCGGAAGCTGGCCGGCTGGATCCGCCGGCTGGGGCCGTTGCCGGCGCCGGATGGCTGGAAGCGATCGTTCGACCCGGTCGACGCGCTGGCGCGCGCGATCCTGTTCCAGCAGCTCAGCGGCAAGGCGGCCTCCACGATCGTGGGCCGGGTAGAGGTGGCCATCGGCAGCCGGCGCCTGCATGCCGATACCTTGTCGTTGATCGATGATGCGGGGCTGCGCGCGTGCGGCGTGTCCGGCAACAAGTCGCTGGCGCTGCGTGACCTGGCCCGGCGCGAGGCCGCCGGCGAACTGCCGACGTTGCGGCAGATGTCGACGATGGACCATGAGGACATCATCCGCGCGCTGGTGCCGGTGCGCGGCATCGGGCGCTGGACGGTGGAGATGATGCTGATGTTCCGGTTGGGCCGGCCGGACATCCTGCCGATCGATGACCTGGGCATCCGCAAGGGCGCACAGCGCGTGGACAAGGCCGGGGCGATGCCGACGCCCAAGGCGCTGGCCGAACGGGGTGAGCGCTGGGGGCCGTACCGCACCTACGCCAGCCTGTACCTGTGGCGGATCGCGGACTTCAGCGCTGATCCGAAGCCGGCCACCAACCGCTCTCAGGATTGAGCGCCGCCGGTAGGGGCGGCTTCGGCCGCGAAGTGGGCAGGCTCCCGGTCCCGGTCAGGATTCACGGCGTGACTCGCGCCGCTTCGCTGCCGCGGGGCAGTTGCCTCGCCCGGCGCAGTTCCGTCGTTCGTGGCGGCCGCTCCCGCGGGGATCAGCCGTGCGGCAGATAGCGGTCCCATAGCAGGTTGCGGAAGCGGTTGTCCGGATCCACCTGGCGCTTGATCGCGGCGAAGCGGGGCGCCTGCGGGTAGGCGCTGCGGAACTGCGCCAGCGTGGCATGCAGGCGATAGGGCAGGTAGTAACAACCGCCATGTGCCAGCGCGGCGGCGATCAGCTGCCGGGTCCAGCGACGGGTGTTCTGCTCGGCCGCATTCCAGTTGCGCTGTTTGTGGTACAGCACGAAGCAGAACACGTCCTCGCGCGCCCAGCGCATCAGCGAGGTGGTGTCCGCCGGTGCGTGCCGGACCGAGATGTTCAGCGCATTGGCCTCGCCCTCGCGCAGGATGCGCGCCATCGCCCGTGCGAACGATACGAAGGCCGACATCGGGACGAAGTACTCCTGCAGCAGATAGGACGACATGCGCCGCGTGCGGGGTTCCAGCGCGGTCGCGTCCAGGCTGGCCTCCAGGTTGCGCCGGATCACGCGTGGCTGGGTCAGCAATTGCCGGGTCTGGTAGACGTCGCGCAACTGGTCGCCTCCCGGCAGCTCGGAGGCGGCCCAGATCATGTTCTGCTGCTTGGGGTAGCTGGATTGGCCGGGCATCAGCCGCAGCGGGTCGGTCAGCGGCGCATGGCTGCGGCGCCAGCTGATCGCCAGGGGCCTGTCGAAGTCCGGCGGGATCAGATCGGCGTTGTGCAGCACCACGTCGTTCCGGCCGAGCACCTGCGCCTGGAACCAGTCCGTATAGTCGGCCAGTGCAACCTGCTCGACCTTGCGCGCGATCACTTCATTGTCGGTCAGGTCGAGTTCGACCTCGGTGATCACGCCGAGCCCGCCGTACCCGCCGATCACCGCGGCGAACAGCTCCGGCTGCTGCATGCGCGAGAGCTCCAGCGTTTCACCGGCCGCGGTGACCAGTTGCAGGGCGCGCACCGTGCCAGCCAACGCACCATTGCCGATGTAGCGGCCATGGCAGTTGACCGAGACCGATCCGCCGATGGAGAAGTTGCTGTAGCTCTGCATGACCTTGACCGACAGGTCGTGCGGGTCGATCAACGCCTGCAGTTCTCGCCAGCGCATGCCGGCCTGCACGCGCACCCGCCGGTGGGCGGTGTCCAGCCAGACCAGGCGGTTCATCGTGGTCATGTCCAGCTGCAGCGCGTCCGGTTCGCGGGTCTGCCCGCCCATGCTGTAGCGGCCGCCTGCGATGCAGACCACCCCGGGCCAACGGCGCAGTGCCGCGGCAATGCCGGCGCTGCCGGTGGGGTGCAGCGTGCCGGCGATCCGGGTCTGGTCCAGTTGCGCCACATCGCTCGCCTGCGGCTGCCCGGCGTCGCGACGGCACGCCGTCAAGCCGCCAAGCAGGCCTGCCGATAGCGTGCCCTGCAGCACCGCGCGGCGGCGCGGATCAGTTCGGTGCGTCGTCACGGCTGGCAAGGCACCAATGCCACGGCTCGTAGACGATGCCGTGCGGATTGTCGCGGGGGTAGCTCATGTGGAAGCCGAACGTGGCGGCGTGTTGCTGCAACCATGCGAACGCAGCCGTTTGCTCGAAGGATTCCTCGGCGGCCGGCTCGCCGGGGCTGCTGATGTCCAGCGCGTTGCCGCCATGGTGTTCGCTGTAGCCCGGTGCGGCATTGACGGTGAGGATCTGTTCCACCGACAGCCCGCGCGCCTGCTTCCGCTCGAAGATGCCCAGCTGGTAGGCGTGGCTGCGGTACCCGGAAATCGTCTCCAGGGCGATGCCGTCGACCGCGGCGGCCTGCTGCATGCGCTGCCACGCGCGCGCCGCGGCACGGGTGAGCCACAGGGGGCGGCGGTAGCGGTCGAAGCCGGCCAATGCCAGGTGTGCAGGTTCGGCCACCAGTGCCAGGCCGGTGCGTTCGGCATAGCGGGCCTCATCCAGGCCGAGCTGGTCTAGGCGCTGCTGCAGGCGGTCCAGCGGAAGCGTGCCCGGCGGTGGTGGGATGCGCGCCGGTTGCGTGAGGCGGGTTTCCAGCGCGGCCAGGGCTTCGTTGATGCCGGCGGCATCGGCCAGGCGGGGGAGCAGGGGCATCAGCCCGCCAGCAAGCTGCGCGGCGAGGTAGCGCCCGTCCTGCTTGCGGCGCAGGACATGGCTGGCCCGCGCCAGCAGGCGTGCATCGTGGTTGCTGCGTGCGTGCAGCAACCCGCCGGGCCAGATTTCGATATCCGGGGTGTTGATCAGGAGATGGGGGGCGTTGCGCATCCGCCCAGCTTAGGGGCGCACACGCCGCTCGGCCAGCCGGCGGAGTTCATCGAGCAGCTGCCGGGGCTGCTCGGGACTGACCAGCACGACCGAACCATCGCGCAGTGGCAACACCAGCACGCGTTGGTTGTCGGTGATCAGGCAGAACGCCTTGCCGCCATCGGGCATGCGGAAGTGGCCCGAGCGGAAGCCGGGAAACTGGAAGCCATTGGCCTTGGATGCAGGCTTGAAGTCCGGGTACTCGTCGAAGCGGACCGCGCGTGCACGGTCCAGGCGCAACTCGCCCAGCGCCACGCGCTTGCGGTACAGCGTGCTGACGATGTCCAGCTGCCCGCCGTCGAGCGTGATCGAGCGACGCCGGTAGAGCAGGCTCAGTGCAAGCGCCAGCAGTGGCAGCACCACCAGTGGTCCCCATGAGGCGAAAGCGGTGGTGACCGGGGATTTGCCAGCAAACAGGCGGAGCAGCGGCGCGAGGCTGATGGCCAGCAGGATCGGCCCCCACAGCCACCACAGCGCGCCGCGGCCCGCTGCGGCCAGTGGGATCGGGTGGGCGGCGGCATGGGCCGGGGGGATCATCGGGTGTGGATCCACTGCGCGATGTCGTTGATCAGCACAGCATCGACGTGACCGGGCTGCTGGTAGTCCTGCAGCGCCGGCTTGCCGCTGGCGCGGATGGCCAGGTGATTGAGCGCGGGGTAGTGATGGAACCGGTAGCGTTCGCCCTGCAGGCCCTTGCGCCACAGCTGCCACTCGGCATCGACCACCTGGAAGTCCTGCCCGCCCTGCAACAGCAGCACCGGCAGGCCGCTGGCGCGGACATCGGCGACCGGGTCGACCTGTTCCAGTTGTTGCCAGAAGCGTCCGGGCAGGTTCATCAGCGTGGCGTCGGGATCACGCCGGGCCTGGGCGATGGCGGCGTCCAGTGCGACCAGCTGCGCCTGCTCTTCGGCGCTGACGCTGCCGTCGAGGTTGGCCATGTAGCGGTTCTGCTCGGCCAGGATGTCCAGGATCGGCCGCACCGGTGCGGCCAGCAGGATCAGCCCGGCCAGCTTGCCGTCGGTGGCCCTGGCGATCCGGCCGGCGAGCAGGCCGCCCTGGCTGTGGCCGAGCAGGTAGACCTGTTGCGGATCGATGCCGGGCGTGGCCGCCAGGGCCTGCACCGCGGCAGCGGCATCGTCGGTGGTTTCGTCATCGACGGTGAAAGCACCCTGGAACTCCTGTGGGCGTGCATGGGTGCGCTTCTCGTAACGCAGCACCGCGATGCCCTGTGCGGCCAGGCCGCGCGCGATGTCCAGGAACGGGCGATTGGAACCGATGGTTTCGTCGCGGTCCTGCGGGCCGGAGCCATGCACCAGCACCAGCGCCGGGAACGGGCCCTTGCCCTTGGGCAGGGCCAGCGTGCCGGGCAGGGCGGCCTTGCCTGCTGCACTGGCAGGCACCTGGAAGTCCTGCTCGATGAAGGCCGCATCGGCGGCCGGCGCGGCGGCCGCTGGCGGGCCGGCCGGCTGGACCAGGAAACCGGTGATCCGGTCATCGCTGTCCAGGGCGACCCGTGCCTGCAGTGCGCCGTTGGCGTACTGCAACGGGATGACCACGATGCGCACGCCGTCGGCTTCGCTGGTGCGTGCATCGCCCCGGCCGGTGGCGGCCCCCATCTGCGCCGGCAGCGACTCCCAGACCGCGCGGAGCTTGTCGGCCGGGACCGCAGCCTTCATCTGCGCCGAGAACATGGCCTCGGCCTGGGCGTACTGGCCGGCGTCGAGCTGGTCGAGCAGGCGTGTGGCCAATGCCTCCGGCTCCGCCGCGAACGCACTGCCGGACAGGGTGAGCATCGCCGCGGCAATCCAGGCCGTCACGGTGTTCATCATTGCTCCTTCTTGAACACAAGCGTGGGCGAGGAAATCGTCGGCGTGGCGTGCACGACGTTGACCAGTTCCCAGCCGAGCCGGCCCTGCTTGTCCAGTTCTTCCTGCAGTGCTTCATGCCTGAAGCCGCCCATCAGGCCGGTCTTCACTTCAACGACGAGGTACTTCCATTGCTTGCTCATGGGTCTTCCTGTTTCGTGTCAGCGTCGGGTCTGGGAAGACGCCCGGCCTTGCGCAGGGCGTCGCGGATCACGTACTCGATCTGCGCGTTGAGGCTGCGCAGCTCGTCGTCGGCCCAGCGCTGGGCCGCCGCCAGTACGTCGGCGTTGATGCGCAGCGGGTAGGCCTTCTTCTCACTCACTTGCGGGGGACTCCGTTGCGCTCGCGGCGCAGGTGCACCACCAGCGAGATGCCCAGCGCGTTGACCGCGATTACCAGCGCGATCACCACGCCGTAGGCGATGTTGCGGTTGTCGCCGGCCAGGTACACGCCAACCGCGCCGACGAACAGGCACAGCGCGATCAATGCCCAGCGCAGCCCCAGCCCGCGCGCATGCGCGGTGCCGGGGCGGCCGCTCCAGGCGGCGAAGCACAGGGCGGGGATGCCGGTGGCGGCGATGATCAGGGGGGCAAGGGCATTCAACGGGAGATCCTCAGTACAGCGAGCCGGCATTGACGATCGGCTGGGTGCCGCGGTCCGAGCACAACACGGTGAGCAGGTTGCTGACCATGTGCGCCTTGCGCTCCTCGTCCAGCTCGACCACGGCGTTCTTCTGCAGTTCGACCAGGGCCATCTCGACCATGCCGACGGCACCGGCCACGATCTGCGTGCGTGCGGCGATCACCGCGCTGGCCTGCTGGCGCTGCAGCATGGCCTGGGCGATTTCCGGCGCGTAGGCCAGGTGGCTGATGCGGGCATCGAGCACCTGCACGCCGGCATCGGCCAGGCGTTCGGCCAACTCGTCCTTCAGGTGCTGCGAGATTTCGGCTGCGTGGCTGCGCAGGGCCAACTGGCCTTCGCTGTGCTGGTCGTAGGGATAGCTGGTGGCCATCGCGCGCAACGCCGACTCGGACTGGATGTGCACGAAGCTCTCGTAGTCATCGACGTTGTAGACCGCTTCGGAGGCATCGACCACCTGCCAGACGATGACCGCGGCGATCTCGATGGGCGAGCCGTCCAGCTCGTTGACCTTGAGCTTGCCGCTCTCGAAGTTGCGCACGCGCTGGCTGACCTTGCGCTTGGTCAGGAAGGGGTTGTTCCAGCGCAGGCCGTTGTCCTTGACCGTGCCGACGTACTTGCCGAACAGGCTGAGCACCGCGGCCTGGTTGGGCTGGACCATGTACAGGCCGCAGCTGAGGAAGATGCCGACGGTCACCAGCACGATGCCGGCAAGCACCATCAACCCGCCGCCGCCCAGGCCGGATTTGGTCAGGACCACGGCGAAGATGATGGCGACCGTGCCCGCCAGCATCAGGGCGAGGGTGCCAAGCAGGGTGGGGATACCGGACAGCGAACTGAGAGGCTTCTCTTTCATGGCACGTCTTCCGTGGTGGTTGAGTGAGAAGATATCAAATTGATATCAATCAGCAAGTGCCCCGCGGGCGGCCGGCGTTGGCTCCCGGAAGCGGGGTGTTGGTGGTCGGAACTCCATGTCGCCTGCCGCCTGGCGGTGCGGCGCGCGCCCCCCGCCCAGGGGCCGGCTTGCCTAGAATGTGCATCCCTTTTGGTCCTGCCCCCGGAATCGCCTGATGACCACGCTCGGTACCCCGCTGTCGCCCTCCGCCACCCGTGTCCTGCTGCTCGGCTCCGGTGAACTGGGCAAGGAAGTCGCCATCGAGCTGCAGCGCTTCGGGGTGGAAGTGATTGCCGCCGACCGGTATGCCGATGCGCCGGCCATGCAGGTGGCGCACCGCAGCCACGTGCTGGACATGCTCGACCCGGCGGCGCTGAAGGCCGTGATTGCCCAGGAGCAGCCGCATCTGGTCGTGCCGGAGATCGAGGCCATCCACACCGAAACCCTGGTGCAGCTGGAAGCCGAACAGGGCCTGCGGGTGATCCCGACCGCCCGCGCCGCGCGCCTGACCATGGACCGCGAGGGCATCCGCCGGCTGGCGGCCGAGACGCTGGGCCTGCCGACCTCGCCGTACCGTTTCGTCGATACCGAGGCCGAATACCGCGATGCGGTGGCCGCGATCGGCCTGCCGTGCGTGGTCAAGCCGGTGATGTCGTCCTCGGGCAAGGGCCAGAGCACGTTGCGCAGCGAGGCCGACATCGGCCCGGCGTGGGACTACGCGCAGACCGGTGGCCGCGCCGGTGCCGGTCGCTGCATCGTCGAGGGCTTCATCGACTTCGAGTACGAGATCACCCTGCTGACCGTGCGCCATGCCGGCGGCACGTCGTTCTGCGATCCGGTCGGGCACCTGCAGCGCGACGGTGACTACCGCGAAAGCTGGCAGCCGCAGGCGATGTCGCCCAAGGCGCTGGAGCGCGCGCAGCAGATTGCCCGCGCCATCACCGACGACCTCGGTGGCTGGGGCCTGTTCGGCGTGGAGCTGTTCGTGAAGGGCGACGATGTCTGGTTCAGCGAGGTCTCGCCGCGTCCGCACGACACCGGCCTGGTCACGCTGGTATCGCAGGAGCTGAGTGAGTTCGCGCTGCATGCCCGCGCGATCCTGGGCCTGCCGATCCCGGTGATCCGTCACCACGGCGCATCGGCCTCGTGCGCGATGCTGGCGCAGGGCAACGGCGTGCCGTTCTTCAGCAATGTGGCCGAAGCGCTGCTGCACCCGGATTCGGCGCTGCGCCTGTTCGGCAAGCCGATGGTGCAGGGCCAGCGCCGCGTCGGCGTCACCCTGGCGCGCGCGGCCGACGTGGACCAGGCGCGTGCGATCGCGCGCGATGCGGCGGCAGCGATCGGGATTGAGCTGCGCTGAGTTCGTTTGGAGCTCCCCTCTCCCCAACCCTTCCCTTGGCGGTGCCAAAGGGAGGGGCAAAAGCAGGCTTCGTTGCAGCCTGAAGCGCCGCGCAGAACCGCCGCCTCCCTATGGCACCGCCAAGGGGAGGACGGGGGAGGGGTAAGCCCTTGGTCTTGCCGCAACAAAAAACGCCGGCTTCCGCCGGCGTTTTCCGTAAGCCCTCAGCGCACGTCCACCCAGACCAGATGGTGGTCGCTGCCGTCGGCGATCTTCGCCTCGGGGCTGGCGTTGGCCGGCCAGAACACGCCGCTGCCGATGTAGCTGAAACCCGTGGATGGCAGCACGTAGTCCAGGCGCATCGTGCCCGAGCGCGGGCCGAAATCACCGGTGGCGTGCTGCGGTGCGCCGCGTCGGACCAGGCCCTTTTCGGCATAGGCCAGGCTGGTCTCGCGCGCGCCCTCGCTGCTCGGCGTGGGGTAGCGCAGCACGCGCGGATGCTCGAGCAGTTCGAGGATGGCGTCGTGGCGTCCGTCGCCATCGACCGGGTCGTTGTTCATGTCGCCGACGATCACGAACCGCGCATCGGCGGCCAGCCCGCCGCAGCGGCCCTGGTCGTCGCACAGCCAGGCGTCGTTGCCGCCATCGAGATAGTCCTTCCACAGCCGCAGCTCGTCATGGTTGCGCGCGGCGTTGCGCTTCTCCTTGCCATCGAACACCGGCGGGGTGGGGTGGGAGGCCAGCACGTGCACGGTGCCCAGCGGGGTTTCCACCGGCACGTCCCAGTGCGACTTGGACGACAGGCGCAGCTGTGACCACACCGCATCGGGCCAGAACGATTTGCCGGTGCCTGGCTCGATCGGGCGCAGCGCGCCGGGCATGGCGCTCCACTTCAGCAGCTGGAAGCTGCGTACGTGCTTCTCGTCGATGGGGTAGCGGGACAGCACCAGCATGCCGTACTGGCCCGGGTGCAGGCCGTAGCCCCACGCATCGTTGCCACGCTCGCGGCCGGTGCCGCCGACGCTGCCGTTGTTGTCCAGGTCCAGGCCGCTGGGCACGCCGGTGTTGACCGGTGCCAGGTAGCGGTAGGGGTAGTGCAGCGGTTCGCCGCCACCGGGCTGGGCCACTTCGAGGTAGCGCTGCTGGAACAGCTCGGCGGCCCGGTGGGCCGGGTCGAAGTCGAACTCGTTGAGCAGCACCAGGTCCGGGCGCGCCTGTTGCAGCACCGCGGCGATCTTGCGTGCATGGGCGCTGTCGCCCTGCAGTTCGCGGATCAGGCCACCTTCCTCGTCGGAGTACAGCGAGGTGTTGTACGTGGCCAGCCGCAGGTGGTCGGCGGAGGAGGGCACGCTGGCGGTGTTCGCGGAGGTGGAACAGGCTGCCAGCAGCAGGGTCATGGGGAGCAGGAAAGTGGGAATGCGCATCCGGGCATTTTCTCACGACCTCATGACCGGTACGAGAAATACGAACGCCCCGCGGGGGCGGGGCGTCCGAGGTCCGGCTCAGCGTGGGATCAGAACGTGCAGCCCATGGCGCCGAAGCTGGTCTTGGCCTGGTCCATGGCGGTCTTGCACTGGGCGGCCAGGGCGGTCTTGTCGGAGATGCCCTTCCAGGCGTTCTTCGACTGCTCGATGCCCTGCTTCATCATGTCGCGCTGGGCTTCGGGAACCTTGTCGCTGATGCAGGCGTAGACCTTCTCCAGGTACTGGTCGCATTCCGGGACGCCAGTGCCGGCATCAACGGTGTCGGTGGTCGGCGCCGGGGTCACGGCGGCCGGGGCGGAGGCGGCCGGAGCTGCGGGGGCTGCCGGGTCGGCAGGCGTCTCGGCCTTCTTGCAGGCGGCCAGGGACAGGACGGCGAAAGCGGCAACAGCCAGGATCTTGATCTTCACGCATAGCTCCAGTTGGACAGGGGTTCTTCCTTTTGGCCGCCGCGAGGTCCGCGGCGACGGGCGTAACTTTGCGTGAACTTTGGTTAAATTCAAATCAAGACTGCAACGCTTCGTTCCCTGGATCGGCCTGCCGCCAGTGCCGCCCGTCGAAATACTCCAGCGGATGGTAGCGGCGCTTGTAGTCCATCTTGCGATGGCCGTGGATCCAGTAGCCCAGGTACAGGTGGGGCAGGCCACCGCGCTGGGCCCAGGCAATCTGCTGCAGGATCGCGAAGGTGCCCAGGCTGCGCTTGTCCTGCTCCGGGTCGAAGAAGGTGTACACCGCCGACAGGCCGAGTTCGGTGACGTCGGTCACCGCCACGCCCAGCAGCCGGCCGCGCTGGTGGTCCACGGTCGGGCTGCGGATCTCCATGAAGCGCCCATGCGACCAGCTGCCGATCAGGAACTGGTCGAACTCGTGTGGGCCATGGTCGTCCATGCCGCCACGGGCATGGCGGTGCTGCAGGTAGCGCTGGTAGAGCGCGAACTGCTCGTCGGTGCGTTCGGCCGGCAGCACCCGGCATTCCAGGTCGGCGTTGCGGGCCAGACAGCGGCGTTGGCTGCGGTCCGGCGCGAAGCGCGCCACCGGGATGCGCACCGGCACGCAGGCACGGCAGTTCTGGCAGTGCGGGCGGTAGACCAGGTCGCCGGAGCGGCGGAAGCCCCAGCTCAAGGCCATCGGGTACAGCGTGCCCAGGCGCTCGTCCTGGGGATCGAGCACGAGATCGCGCGCCTGCCGCTCCGGCCAGTAGCCGCAGGGGTGTTCCCCGGTCTGGAACAGGCGTAGTTCCTGATTGGTTTCGTCATGTACTGCCATGGGGCAAGCATAGCCCCGCGTCGTCGCAGAACCTGCGTCTGTCTGCCCGATGAATATCGCCGGTGGAGGCGTCAACCGGTGCTTCCCCCGCGCGTTGACGGTAGCGAGGACGCACTGTCGCGTCCGTTCTTCCACCAACGGAGTCGCACCATGACCCAACGCAAGCCCTTCCTCCTGCTGGCCCTGCTGCTGGCCACGTCGGCCACCGGTGTTGCACTGGCTGCCAGTCCCGCCGGCCAGCGGCCCACGCCGCCGCGCATGGATGCCAACGGTGATGGCGTGATCGATCGCCAGGAAGCCGCCTCGCATCCGCGCCTGGCCCAGCGCTTCGACGAGCTGGACAAGAACAAGGACGGCAAGCTGTCGCGCGAGGAGCTGCCGGCCCCGCGTTTCGCCGGCCGGCATGGCCGGGGCGGCCATGGCCATGCGGGCCACGGCGGACGTGATGGCTTCATGCTGCGCGGCATGGACACCGACAATGACGGCCGGATCAGCGCTGCCGAATACCGGGCCCACTTTGACCGTCTCGACGTCAACAAGGACGGCTTCATCGACCAGGCCGACCGTCAGGCCCGCGCCGAGCAGCGCCGCACCGAATGGTTCACCCAAGCCGACACCGACAAGGACGGCAAGTTGAGCCAGGCCGAACTGGACGCAGCACGCGGCAAGGAGCGGTCGCGCGGCCCGCGCGGTCCGATGCCGCCGCAGGCTCCGGCTGCGAAGTAACCCTTCCGGAGAGGCGCTGATCGACAGCACCCCCGCTGGCAACAGCGGGGGTGTTTCATGTCCGGCCTCAGTTGCCCATCAAGGCGTAGGCCACCGCAGCCACCACGAGCAGCGACGCGCCAACCACCGCACTGCGGCCGAACAGGCTGCGATAGACCCAGGTCGGGCCACGGCGGCCGTGGCGCGCGGCGTCGCGCGCCAGCATCGGCGCCATCACCCGCGGCAGGCTGACCAGGTACTGGTAGTTCAGCACGGTCATGCCCACGGCGATGACCAGCACCCCGGGCAAGGGGCCCATCCGCAGCAGCACCGTCGCCATCGTGCTGGTGCAGAACAGGAAGGCGGTGGTGACATGCAGGCGCAGGAAACGGCGCAACTGCGTGCGCTCCTGCGCGGTCTCGGCATAGCGCAGCAGGTAGAGGCTGGACAGGTAGGCCGACAGCATGCCGAACGCGATGCTGCCGATGACCAGCAGAATGTCGTGGGAGTTGGGCATCAGGGTGTTCACCGTCGCCCCGAGCGTGCCGGCGGCGGCACCGCCACCGAGGGTGGTCGTGCCCAGGCCACTGGCCCCCAGCTTGCCGGCGCCGGCGGCGGTCCCGACCACGATGGCGCTGGCGGTGCCGGGCGCGGCCAGCATCACCGTCGAGCAGACCGCCGCGGCAAAGGCTGTGCCCGGCGCGGTGCTGCGGGCGAACTCGCCGAAGCGCTTGAGCAGTTCGTCGCGCACGGTGGCGCGGGCACGCGACAAGCGCTTGCGCACGGCGGCATCGCTCAGGCCCAGCAGCCGTGCGACCTGCTGCGAGCTCTGTCCTTCGCGGTAGAACAGCAGCAGGGTCTCGCGGCTGTCCTCGGGCAGGGCCGAGATGATTTCCTCGGCGGCCAGTTCCTCTTCGACGCGGCTCATTGCCTCGACCGCATCCGGTGCGGGGTCGGCGGCCATGCCGATGGCGATCTCGGCCGCCTCGCCGCTGAGGGGGCGGTTGTGGTTGGCGCGCAGCCAGTCCCGGGCCAGGTTGCGGGTGATCTGGCGCAGCCACGGCAGGAAGCTGGCGCCGTTGTTGAGTTGGTTGAGCTGCTGCCAGGCCTTGATGAAGGCCTCCTGGGCGATGTCCTCGCTGGCCTGCACGTCGCGGGTGATCGCCAGGGCGATGGCGGTCACCGTGTTCTGGCAACCCAGCACGATGCGCCCGTAGGAGCGGGTGCAGCCGCGGCGGGCGGCGGGCAGTTCCTGTTGCAGCAGGGTATCCAGCGTGGCGGTGGTCATGGGCGCTTCCCTCGGGGTTCGCAATGCATGACGCAGGCCGGCGCTGGATGTGACCGGGGACGGGGAAACGGGGAGAAGGCCGGGCAGGGTGGTGGCACTGGCGTTTCCCCGTTTCGGATCCGGGTTATTTCTTGCCGGCGTCCGGCGCGGTGCTCGGCTGGATCCGCACGCGTACTTCCTCCGGCGCCTGCGGCGCCGCGGGCTGGGCCTGCGGTGCGGACGCCGGTGCGGGCGCCGATGCTGGCGGGGTGGGCGCGGCCTGCCGGCGCAGCATCATCAGCAGCACCACGCCGGCGATCACCGCCAGCAGGATGATGCGGATGCGCCATGCCCAGCCGCGGCCGCCGCTTTCCTGCTGCGGCATTTCGCGGAAGGCGTACTCGGCGACGGGATGGTCGGTACGGGTGGTCTGCAGCAGGTTGGCGCCGCGCAGGATCTCGCGCGCACGCGGCTGGTCATTGGCATGCACCACCCACACCGCGGGATGGTTGGTCCCGTCGCTCTTGTCCAGGTAACTGAACTGGCCGCGGCGCTTGCTGTGGTACGAGTGGCCGTTGGTGACGCGGACCTCGATGTCGGCATCGCGCAGCATCTGCGCCACCGCCTCGGCGTTCTCCACGCGCTGGCTGCTGAAGATCTTGCGCATGGCTTACTCCTTGCCGCCGTCGGCGCCGGTGGAAGGCGTGACGCGGATCAACCCTTCCTGCGCGGTGCTGGCCACCAGCACGCCGTCACGGGTGAAGAACTGGCCCCGCGCCAGGCCGCGCGCGTCCTGTGCGCTCGGGCTGTCCAGCGAGTACAGCAGCCAGTCGTCGACGCGGAACGGGCGATGGAACCAGATGGCATGGTCCAGCGAGGCCATCTGCACGTGCGGTTGGTAGTAGCTGATGCCGTGCGGGAACGTGGCGGTGCCGAGCAGGTGGAAGTCGGAGGCATAGGCCAGCAATGCCTGGTGCAGCTCCGGTGCATCGCCGACCCTTTCGTTCAGTCGCAGCCACACCTGGTGGTAGGGCGGGCGCTTGGGCGGGTGCAGTTCGTCGCGCGGATAGACATGGCGGAACTCGAACGGGCCGCCGCGCGAAAGCCAGCGCTGCACCTTCACCGGCAGCCGCTCGAGCACGTCGGCCGGCAGCGGGCGGTTGGGCTCGATGTCTTCCGGTGCCGGCACCTCCGGCATCTTGTGCTGGTGCTCGGCGCCGCGTTCGGCCTGCTGGAAGGAGGCCGCGCAGAAGAAGATCACCTTGCCGTGCTGGATCGCGGTGACGCGACGCACCGAGAAGCTGCCGCCATCGCGGGTGCGGTCCACGTCGTAGATGATCGGGTGGTCGATGTTGCCGGCACGCAGGAAATAGGCATGCAGCGAATGCACGTGGCGGCCGTTGTCGATGGTGGCCTGGGCGGCGGCCAGCGCCTGTCCCAGCACCTGCCCGCCGAACACGTACTTGGTGCCGATATCGCGGCTCTGGCCACGGAACAGGTTGTCCTCCAGCCGCTCCAGCGACAACAGGTCAATCAGTTCGGGGACAACGGGTTCGGCATTGGCGGACAAGACGGCGGCCTTCGGTTCGACAGGCCGCGATTATAGCGGGCGGCAGCGCGCCGCCCGCCGGCGGGGCTCAGTTCTTGCCCAGGCGTGCGGCCAGCGCCTGCAGCGCGCCCTGGGCGTCGGCCGAGTACCAGGCCTCGACGAACCGCTCAAGCTGGATGTGCTCCGGCTGCATGGCGTCGTGCAGGTCGGCGCGGGCGATGGCGCGGGTCTGCAGCATCGGCTGGCGCGGCAGCTTGAGCTGTGCCTGCAGCCAGGCAACCGCCTGCGCGACGACCGCGTCGGCACCATTGGCCAGTTCATCGACCAGGCCGATCTCCAGCGCCCGCTCGGCGGTGACCAGCTGGCCGCCGGCCAGCAGCACGCCGGCACGGTGGGTGCCGACCACGCGCCGCATCAGGCGCTGGATGCCTTCCGGCGCGACCAGGCCGACCTGTACTTCGTTCAGGCCGATCACATAGGGCTTGGCCGGGTCGACGCTGCGTGCCATCACCCGGTAGTCGCAGCACAGCGCCAGCACACAGCCGCCGGCCGGCGAGTGGCCGGTCAATGCCGCCGCCACCGGGATGCGGCTTTCGGCCAGCGTGCGGGCGGCGCCGAAGAAGGCCTGCCAGCTGTCCAGCAGCTTGTGCTTGTCCTGGCCATGGCGCAGCAGGTACGGCACGTCCATGCCGCCGGTGAAGATACGTTCGCTGCCGGACAGCACGATGCCCTGCACGTCCTCGGCCATGGCCTGGCTCAGCGCGGCGATCAGCGACCGGCAAAGCTCGGTGTCCAGCGCGTTGACCGGCGGCCGGGCCAGGCGCAGTTCGCGGATGGGGCCATGGTTGATCACTTCGATGAGCGTGGTCATGCTGCGGTTTCTCGTACGGCAGGGAGTCGTGGTTTCGATGATAACCAAACCATTCGTGTGCGTACTGTTGGGCCTGTGTGGGTTCGGCGCCGCGGCTCAAACGCGCGCGCCGGCCTGCGTGACGATCACCGATGGCTGGGCACGGCTGCCGCCGGGCGCCATGCCGATGACGGCCGGCTACGCGCGCCTCCGCAACGGCTGCCGTGCCGAGGTGGTGGTGGTGGCCGCCGGCAGCCGTGCGTTCGGCGAGGTGTCGTTGCATGAAACCACGCAGGTGCAGGGGGTCAGCCGGATGCGCGAGGTGGCGCGGCTGCCGATTCCGGCCGGGGCGACGGTGGAGCTCAAGCCCGGTGGCCTGCACCTGATGTTGATGCAGCCTGCGCTGGCGCTGGCCGAGGGCACGCAGGTGCCCCTGCGGCTGAGTCTGGAGGACGGGGCCAAGGTGGACGGCACCTTGCAGGTGCGGCGTCAGGCGCCGGGGCAGCCCTGACCGTCCCACGCAGCGGGATCCGCGTCCGGGCCGGGAGCCGCCTGGTGGCCGTGCCGCACCTGCTTCATCCAGTCGCGCGGTGATGCGCCCACCTTCGCAGTGAAGGCGCGGGACAGCGCCGAGGCATTGGCATACCCCAGCTCTTCGGCCAGCGCGGTGATCGGCCGGCCACGCCGCAGGTCGCGTTGCGCCAGCGCGATGCGCCAATCGGTCAGGTAGTCGGCCGGGGTCTGCCCGACCCACGTGCGAAAGGTGTTGGCGAAGGTGGTGCGTGACATGCCGGCGCGTTCGGCCATGCGTGCCAGTGTCCATGGATGGCCCGGCGTGTCATGCATCGCCACCAGCGCACGGGCCAGCCGCGGCTCGGACAGGCCGGTGATGAAGCCGGGACGGATGCCCGCTTCCTCCGGGTGATCAAGCAACCAGCGCAGTAGCTGGATGACCACGACCTCGAACAGGCGGTCGGTCAGCAGGCGCTGTCCACAGCGTGCCTGGTCGGTTTCGGCGAACAGCAGCTCCAGTGACAGCGCCAGTCCGGGTACCCGGTCCAGTGGCAGCGCGACCAGTGGCGGCAGCCCCCGGACCAGCGGATGGGCCAGGCCGCCATCGAAGTCCAGCCGGGCACAGGTGAAGTCGGCACCGTCGCGGGGCGGGTTGTGGAACCGGTGGGTCAGCGGACGGGGATAGAACAGCAGGCTGGGGACATCGAAATGCATCCGCTCCGGCAGGTCGCGGCGGCCCGGGTGGCTGACCTCAAGCTGGCCGCGACGCAGCACGTGCAGGAAGGCATGGCCTTGGCCGGCGTTGAAATGGGTGAGTCCGCACAGGGGGCCCGAGTGGTACAGCTGCGCCCGGAAGCGGAAGTTGTCCAGGATGCCGGCCAGCCGATCCATCGGGGGAGTGGCGCTCATTTGTATCAATTGGTTTGTTTGGCGTACGAATCGTATCAAATGATCCGTTCGGATGGCGGAGACTGGCTCCACGGGCAGCCCGCCCGATGCGTCCCACCCCACCGATCAGGAGATCACCATGTCCCGTGTCAGCCTTCAGTCCCAATCCGCTCCCGCCGCCAGCCAGCCGCTGCTCGCCCAGATCCAGCAGGCCTTCGGCGCCACCCCGAACATGTTCAAGGCCGTCGCCAACTCCCCGGCCGCACTGCAGAGCATGTGGGCCGCTTTCGGTGCCTTGGGCAAGGGCACGCTCGGCGCGCGCCTGGGTGAGCAGATCGCCGTGGCCATCGCCAATCGCAACCGATGCGAGTACTGCCTGGCCGCCCATACCGTGCTCGGCCAGCAGGCCGGCGCGACCGCCACCGACATGGCCGAGGCGCAGCTGGGTCGCTCCCGTGATGCCCGTACCGCGGCGGCGCTGGCGTTTGCGTTGAAGGTGGTGGAGCAGCGTGCGCAGCTCACCGACACGGATGTCGCGCACCTGCGTGGGGCCGGATTCGATGACGGGCAGATCGTGGAGATCCTGGCCCACGTCGCGCTCAACCTGTTCACCAACTACATCAACGTGGCGCTGGATGTGCCGGTGGATTTCCCGAAGGTGGCGTTGAAGTAACGGGGCGCTGCTGCGCTTCAGCCGGGAAAAGGAAAGCCGCCCCAAAGGGCGGCTTTCTTCATTCCAGCAATGCACACGGCAACTCAGCTCGAAGCGTTCCGCACCGGTTCCGGCAACGGCGCGCTCTTGCCGGTTTGCGTATCCATCCACACGACGACCACATTGCCGTCGGAGTACAGCTTGCTGTTGTCCTGCTGGTCGACGATGCGATGGCCGATGGTCACGCTGCTGTTGCCCAGCCGCTCGACGAACAGTTCCACCACGATGTCGTTGGGCCACACGATCGGCAGGCGGTAGTTGATGTTGGTGTTGGCCACCACCGGTGCGATGCGGTCGCTCATCGACACGCCTTCCACGCCCAGCATCCAGCGCACGCGCGCCTCTTCCAGGTAGGAGACGTATTTGGCGTTGTTGACGTGGCCCATGGAGTCCATGTCGCGCCAGCGCACGCTGATCGGTACGCGGGCCAGTTGCTTGTGTTCGCTGCTCATCACGAGGCCTTCTTCTTGCGGGGGGCGGCGGCTTTCTTGGTGGCCGTCTTCTTGGCGGGCTTTTCCTTGCGCGGCGGGCGCGCATCGGGCTTGTTGGCCACCGCGGCCGGCTGCTCCGGGCGCGCCTGCGTGGACGGCAGCATCCGTGCCAGGAACTGGCCGGTGTACGAGTCCGGATGCGCGGCCACGTCTTCAGGGGTGCCGGTGACCAGGATGGTGCCGCCGCGATGGCCCCCTTCCGGCCCCAGGTCGACGATCCAGTCGGCGGTCTTGATCACGTCCAGGTTGTGCTCGATCACCACCACCGTGTTGCCCTCGTCGCGCAGCTTGTGCAGCACGCCGAGCAGGGCCTCGATGTCGTGGAAGTGCAGGCCGGTGGTCGGCTCGTCGAGGATGTACAGGGTGCGCCCGGTATCACGGCGCGAGAGTTCCTTGGACAGTTTCACGCGCTGCGCTTCACCACCGGACAGCGTGGTCGCGCTCTGGCCCAGCTTGACGTAGCTCAGGCCCACGTCGACCAGCGTTTCCAGCTTGCGGGCGATGGTCGGCACCGGTTCGAACAGGCGCAACGCATCCTCGACGGTCATCTCCAGCACGTCGTTGATGTTGTAGCCCTTGTAGAGGATCTCCAGCGTCTCGCGGTTGTAGCGCTTGCCGTGGCAGACGTCGCAGGGCACGTACACGTCCGGCAGGAAGTGCATCTCCACCTTGATCAGGCCATCGCCCTGGCAGGCCTCGCAGCGGCCGCCACGCACGTTGAAGCTGAAGCGGCCCGGCGAGTAACCGCGCGCACGCGCCTCGGGCACCTGGGCGAACAGTTCGCGCAGCGGCGTGAACAGGCCGGTGTAGGTGGCCGGGTTCGAGCGCGGGGTGCGCCCGATCGGCGACTGGTCGATGTCCACCACCTTGTCGAACAGGTCCAGGCCATCGATTTCCTTGTACGGCGCGATCGGGTGCGAGGCGCCGTTGATCTCGTTGGCGGCCAGCGAGAACAGGGTGTCGTTGATCAGCGTCGACTTGCCCGAGCCGGATACGCCGGTGATGCAGGTGAGCAGGCCGGCCGGGATGTCCAGGTCCACGCCCTTGAGGTTGTTGCCGCTGGCACCGCGCAGGTGCAGCGTCATCTTCGGGTTGGCCTTGTGCCGGCGCGCCGGGATCTCGATGGCGCGCTTGCCCGACAGGTACTGGCCGGTCAGCGAGCGCGGCGCATCGAGGATGTCCTGCAGCGAGCCCTGGCCGACGATCTCGCCGCCGTGCACGCCCGCGCCGGGGCCGATGTCCAGCACGTAATCGGCCAGGCGGATGGCGTCTTCGTCATGTTCGACCACGATCACCGTGTTGCCGAGGTCACGCAGGCGGGTCAGGGTGCCGAGCAGGCGTTCGTTGTCGCGCTGGTGCAGGCCGATGGACGGCTCGTCGAGCACGTACATCACGCCGACCAGGCCGGCGCCGATCTGGCTGGCCAGGCGGATGCGCTGCGCCTCGCCGCCGGACAGGGTGTCGGCCTTGCGCTCCAGGGTGAGGTAATCCAGGCCCACGTCGACCAGGAAGCCCAGCCGTTCGGCGATCTCCTTGACGATCTTGGTGGCGATCTCGCCGCGCCAGCCCGGCAGGGTCAGCTGGTTGAAGAAGGTCAGGGCCTCGTCGATCGGCATCACCACCAGTTCGGGCAGCGGGCGGTCGGCGACGAACACGTTGCGGGCGGCCTTGTTCAGGCGCGCGCCCTTGCACTCCGGGCACGGCCGCTCGCTGATGTACTTGGCCAGCTCCTCGCGCACCGCCGGCGATTCGGTCTCGCGGTAGCGGCGTTCCAGGTTGGGGATGATGCCCTCGAAGCGGTGCTTGCGCTGGCTGCGGCCACCGGCCTCGGTGAAGTAGGTGAAGGTGATCTGGTCCTCGCCGCTGCCATACAGCACGGCCTGTTTCACGCTTTCCGGCAGCGACTGCCACGGCGCGTCGACGTCGAACTTGTAGTGCTTGGCCAGCGAGGCGATCAGCTGGAAGTAGTAGGCGTTGCGGCGGTCCCAGCCGCGCACCGCGCCGGCGGCCAGCGACAGCTCCGGGTGGATCACCACCCGCGACGGGTCGAAGTACTCGGCCATGCCCAGGCCATCACAGCCCGGACAGGCGCCCATCGGCGCGTTGAACGAGAACAGGCGCGGCTCCAGCTCCGGCAGCGCGTAGTCGCAGACCGGGCAGGAGTACTTGGAGGAGAACAGCTGCGGGGTGGCCTTGGCGTCGTCCAAGCTCTGCACCGAGGCCATGCCGTCGCCCAGCTTGAGCGCGGTCTCGAAGCTTTCGGCCAGGCGTTGCTTGAGGTCCTCGCGCGGGCGGAAGCGGTCGATCACCGCCTCGATGGTGTGCTTCTGGCGCAGCGCCAGCGGCGGCACCGCGTCGATCTCGTACAGCTCGCCGTCCACCCGCACGCGCACGAAGCCCTGCGCGCGCAGCTGGTCGAACACCTGCACGTGCTCGCCTTTGCGGTCCCGGATGACCGGGGCCAGCAGCATGTAGCGCTGCTCGGCGTCCAGCGCCAGCACCTGGTCGACCATCTGGCTGACCGTCTGCGCTTCCAGCGGGTAGCCGTGGTCCGGGCAGCGCGGGCTGCCGACGCGGGCGTAGAGCAGGCGCAGATAGTCGTAGATCTCGGTGATGGTGCCCACGGTCGAGCGCGGGTTGTGCGAGGTCGACTTCTGCTCGATCGAGATGGCTGGGGACAGCCCCTCGATGTGGTCCAGGTCCGGCTTCTCCATCACGCTCAGGAACTGGCGTGCGTAGGCCGACAGCGACTCGACGTAGCGGCGCTGGCCTTCGGCATAGATGGTGTCGAACGCCAGCGAGGACTTGCCCGAGCCGGACAGGCCGGTGATCACGATCAACTTGTCGCGGGGCAGGTCGAGGTCGATGTTCTTGAGGTTGTGCGTCCGCGCACCGCGGATGCGGATGAAATCCATCGCCATGGGAGATCCGTATTGGACCGCCGCCGGCAGGCCGGCGGCAGAAGTGGGGGGCGTAGCTGACGGCAGTCGATCAGCCTAGCGGCCTTGTGATTTTGGGGCAATTACCGCATTTGCCAGTCCGAAAAGCTGAGACTGGGCGGTAGGCAGGTGATTGTTCAGACACGGTTTTCCCGAGCAGGGGGTGGGTTGACCCGGGCTGGGTTGTGTCGGTAAAATCCCGCTTCTGTCCGCCCTCGATGGCGGGCACGGCGACCACAATAACTACAGAGGAAGTCTGGTCATGTATGCAGTTCTGGTAACTGGCGGTAAGCAGTACCGCGTCGCTCAGGGTGAAACCCTGCGCGTTGAAAAGCTCGAAGTCGAAGCCGGCAGCGAGATCAAGTTCGACAACATCCTGATGCTCGGCGATGCCGACGGCATCAAGCTGGGTGATGCGCTGAAGGGCGCTTCGGTGACCGCTACCGTCGTGGCCCATGGCCGCGCCGACAAGGTCCGGATCATCAAGTTCCGTCGCCGCAAGCACCACATGAAGCGTCAGGGTCACCGTCAGTACTACACCGAAATCCAAATCACCGGCATCGCCGGCTAAGCAAAGGAGAATCCGTCATGGCACATAAAAAGGGCGTAGGCTCCTCGCGCAACGGCCGCGATTCCAACCCGAAGTACCTGGGCGTCAAGATCTTCGGTGGCCAGGCCATCGAAGCCGGCAACATCATCGTGCGTCAGCGCGGCACCCAGTTCCACCCGGGTGCAGGCGTGGGCCTGGGCCGTGACCACACGCTGTTCGCGCTGGTCGACGGCAAGGTCGAGTTCTCGGTGAAGGGCGCCAAGAAGCGTCGCACCGTCAGCGTCGTCGCGGAAGTCTGATTCCGCACGCGCAGGCGCCCACGTCCAGCGTGGGCAGCTGACGAAAGCCCCGCTTCGGCGGGGTTTTTCGTTGGCAGATATATTGGCGGGCCAGCGGTCCGTCGTTCCGGCCAGGCCGGGGCATTGCATAGAATCAGCGGCCAGGCAGTCCTGCCTCCCGCCATCAGTGGGCAACCAGAATCATGAAACTTGTAGACGAAGCGGAGATCCAGGTCATCGCTGGCAACGGCGGTAACGGCTGCGTGGGCTTTCGCCGTGAGAAGTTCATTCCGCTCGGTGGTCCCGATGGTGGTGACGGCGGCGACGGCGGCAGTGTGTGGATCCGTGCCGACGAGAACCTGAACACCCTGGTCGACTTCCGCCATGACCGCATCTTCAAGGCGCAGCGCGGCGAGAACGGCATGGGCCGCCAGGCTTACGGCAAGGGTGGCGAGGACCTGGTCATCACCGTGCCGGTCGGCACCGTGGTGATCAATGTGGCCACCGACGAAGTGATCGGTGACATGGTCCAGCATGGTGACCGCCTGCTGGTGGCCAAGGGCGGCAAGGGCGGCCTGGGCAACATGCACTTCAAGAGCTCGACCAACCGTGCCCCGCGCCAGGCGCTGCCGGGCGAGGAGGGCGAGGACCGCCTGCTCAAGCTGGAGCTGAAGCTGTTGGCCGACGTCGGCCTGCTGGGCTTCCCGAACGCCGGCAAGAGCACCTTGATCCGCGCGGTCTCGGCGGCGACGCCGAAGGTGGCTGACTACCCGTTCACCACGCTGTACCCGAACCTGGGCGTGGTGAAGGTGGAGAACTACCGCAGCTTCGTGATCGCCGACATCCCGGGCCTGATCGAAGGCGCTGCCGACGGCGCCGGCCTGGGTGCGCAGTTCCTGCGTCACCTGCAGCGCACCCGCCTGCTGTTGCACCTCGTCGACATCTCGCCGATGGAAGGGGGCGTGGAGGGCATCTCGCCGGTCGAGCAGGTGCGTGCGATCGAGCGTGAGCTGGGCAAGCACGACCCGGAGCTGCTGGAGAAGCCGCGCTGGCTGGTGCTGAACAAGGCCGACCTGATGTTCGAGGACGAGGCGCAGGCCGCGGCCGAGCAGGTGGTCAAGGAGCTGGGCTGGACCGGCCCGTGGTACCTGGTCTCGGCGCTGGGTCGTGAAGGTACCTGGCCGATCATGAAGGACATCATGGCCTTCTTCGACCACCAGAAGCTGCTGGAAGCCGAGGAGCGCGAAGCGCAGGGCGGCTGAGTCTCCCGTGCTGCAGGCAGAAGCGCCGCGCTCCCGAAGGGGAGGGCGGCGTTTTTTTATGCCGGCAGTGCCGAGCCAGGCTCGGCAAGGGTCTTCCCGGGAAAGCCCGGCGGGGCTTGGCTCCGCTCCATGGGGATCACGGGCAACAAAAAACCCGGCGCGGGGCCGGGCTTTTCATGCCGGGAGCCTTGCGGCCCCAGGTGATCGCCGGATCAGGCGGCCTTGATGGCCTTGATGCGGGCGGTCAGACGGCTCTTATGACGCGCAGCCTTGTTCTTGTGAATCAGGCCACGGGCGCTGAAACGGTCGAGGATCGGCTGGGCGACGGCAAAGGCAGCCTCGGCGCCGGCGGCGTCGTTGGCGTCCAGAGCCTTGATCACCTTCTTGACGGCGGTGCGCAGCATCGAACGCTGAGCCGTGTTACGCGCGTTGCGCACAACGGTCTGCTTGGCGCGCTTCTTGGCGGACTTGATATTGGCCACAGTGGTGGTTTCCTGAAAATCGATGTGGTGGGAACAGCAAGCTCACAAGTATGATGGCAGACCAAATGAACGTCAAGTCGAGTTGTCAAGGGGGCTGTTAAGTGAGTTCGCCGCGCATGTTGCGGGGGCTGCTGTCGTTCAGCAGCATGACGATGATTTCGCGGGTCCTCGGGCTCGTGCGCGATCAGGCAATATCCATCACCTTCGGTGCCAATGCGACCACCGATGCGTTCTGGGTGGCCTTCCGCGTGCCCAATTTCCTGCGCCGGCTGTTTGCCGAGGGCTCGTTCGCCACGGCGTTCGTACCGGTATTCACCGAGGTGAAGGAAACCCGCCCGCACGCTGACCTGCGCGAGCTCATGTCCCGGGTGTCCGGGACCCTGGGGGGCATTCTACTGGTCCTGACCGCGCTGGGGCTGATTTTCACGCCACAGATCGCCTGGCTGTTCGCCGACGCCGATGCCGCCGACCCGGTCAAGTACGGGCTGCTGGTGGACCTGCTGCGGCTGACCTTCCCGTTCCTGCTGTTCGTGTCGCTGACCGCGCTGGCCGGCGGGGCGCTGAACAGCTTCCAGAAGTTCGCCATGCCGGCGCTGACGCCGGTGATCCTCAACCTGTGCATGATCGCCGGCGCGCTGTGGCTGGCGCCGCGGCTGGAGGTGCCGATCCTGGCGCTGGGCTGGTCGGTACTGGCGGCCGGCGTGCTGCAGTTGCTGTTCCAGCTGCCCTCGCTGAGGGGCATCAACCTGCTGACGTTGCCGCGCTGGGGCTGGAACCACCCGGACGTGCGCAGGGTGCTGACCCTGATGGTGCCGACCCTGTTCGGCTCCTCGGTGGCGCAGATCAACCTGATGCTGGACACGGTGATCGCGGCCAAGCTCAGCGACGGTTCGCAGTCCTGGCTGTCGCTGGCCGACCGCTTCCTGGAGCTGCCGCTGGGCGTGTTCGGGGTGGCGCTGGGCACGGTGATTCTGCCGGCGCTGGCCCGCCATCACGTCAAGACCGATGGGGAAGGCTTCTCCAACGCGCTGGATTGGGGCCTGCGCATGACCCTGTTGATCGCCGTACCGGCCATGCTTGGCCTGTTGCTGCTGGCCGAGCCGCTGATCGCGACCCTGTTCCAGTACCGCCAGTTCACCCCGTTCGATACCCGGATGACGGCGTTGTCGGTCTATGGCCTGAGCTTCGGCCTGCCGGCGTTTGCGCTGTTGAAGGTGGTGCTGCCGGCGTTCTACTCGCGGCAAGACACCAAGACCCCGGTGCGCGCCGGCCTGGTCGCGCTGGTGGCCAACATGGTGTTCAACTTCATCCTGCTGGCGGTGGTCTACCAGATCATGGTGCCGGAGGCGTTGAAGGCGCAGGGAGTGATGGCCGCGCTGGCCAAGCAGCCGGGCCTGCACCTGGCACTGGGCATCGCCAGCGCGCTGTCCAGTTACCTGAACCTCGGATTGCTGTGGTACTGGCTGGGCAAGACCGGCGTCTACCAGCGGCGACCCGGCTGGGGCGGGTACGTGGTGCGCCTGCTGCTGTCCTGTGCGGCGATGGTGGCGGTACTGCTGGCCCTGCTGTACTGGTTGCCGGCGTTCACCCCGATGGACAAGTGGCATCGGATCGGCAGCCTGGCGCTGCTGGTCGGCGGTGGCGGGTTGACCTACCTGCTGGCGATGGTGGCCATGGGCTTCCGCCCGCGCGACCTGCGCGGGCATTGAGGCGCCCGCTATACTTCCGGGCTACATGAGACAGAACCGGCCCGGAAAGGGCCGGATCCGGATGGAATGAGCAGGCTTTTTAGAGACGTCGATGGCGGGGTGCTTGCCCCGCAGGGAAGCGTGGTCTGCATCGGTGCCTTCGACGGCCTGCACCTGGGCCATCGGGCGTTGGTGCGCCACGCCGTTGCCCGTGCCCGCGCGCTGGGCGTGCCCGCCGTGGCGCTGGGCTTCGAGCCGCTGCCGCGTGAGTTCTTCGCCAAGGACAACCCGCCGCCGCGGCTGATGCTGGCCCGCGACAAGGTGGCCACGCTGCGCGAGCTGGGCATCGACCAGGTCGGCCTGCTGCGTTTCGACGCCCGGATGGCGGCGATCACCGCCGAGGACTTCGTGCGCGACATGCTGGTGCGCCGGCTGGGGGCGCGCGAGGTCTGGATCGGCCCCCGCTTCCACTTCGGCAACCGCCGTGGCGGCGATATCGCGCTGCTGCAGGCGATGGGCGCCGAGCTGGGCTTCGTGGCCGGCGAGATCGAGCCGGTGCACCTGAACGGCGAGCGCATCTCCAGCACCCGCATCCGCGAGCTGCTGGTGGCCGGCAACTTCGGCCACGCCGCCGACCTGCTGGGCCGCCCGTACGCGATCGGCGGCAGGGTGGTGCGCGGGCAGCAGCTGGGCCGTACGCTGGGCTTCCCCACGGCCAACTTGCGTTTCCCCAAAACACCCGCACTTTCAGGTATCTACGCTACCTGGGTGCACGGTGTCTTCGAGCAGCCGTGGCCGTCGGTCTCGAGCTTCGGCACGCGGCCGACCGTGGAGGGCGTGGAGCCGCTGCTGGAGGCCCACCTGTTCGATTTCCAGGGCGACCTGTACGGTCGCCACATCGAAGTGGAATTCGTCGCCAAGCTGCGCGATGAAGAGAAGTTCAACGATCTGCCGGCGCTGACCGAGCAGATGCACCGCGACGCCGAACAGGCGCGTCGCATCCTTTCCGAACACAGATTGCGAGCCACCGCGTGAGCCAGGATTACAAAGCCACCCTCCATCTGCCGGCAACGGAGTTTCCGATGCGCGGCGACCTGCCCAAGCGCGAGCCGGGCATCCTGGCGCGTTGGGAAGAGCAGGGCATCTACGCGCAGCTGCGCGAGAACGCCAAGGGCCGGCCGCTGTTCGTGCTGCACGATGGCCCGCCGTACGCCAATGGCCAGATCCACCTGGGCCACGCGGTCAACAAGATCCTGAAGGACATCATCGTCAAGTCGCGCTACCTGGACGGCTTCGACGCGCCCTACGTGCCGGGTTGGGACTGCCACGGCCTGCCGATCGAGATCGCGGTCGAGAAGAAGTGGGGCAAGGTCGGCGTCAAGCTCGACGCGGTCCAGTTCCGCCAGAAGTGCCGCGAGTACGCCGAGGAGCAGATCGAGATCCAGCGGCGCGACTTCAAGCGCCTGGGCGTGATCGGTGACTGGGACAACCCGTACAAGACGCTGAGCTTCGACTTCGAGGCCAACGAGATCCGCGCGCTGGCCAAGATCGTGGCCAACGGCCACCTGGTGCGCGGCGCCAAGCCGGTGCACTGGTGCTTCGACTGCGGCTCGGCGCTGGCCGAGGCCGAGATCGAATACCAGGACAAGACCTCGCCGGCCGTGGACGTGGCCTACGCCGCGCGGGATGCCAAGGCGCTGGCCGCCAGCTTCGGCGTCACGCTGCCGGCGGGCGTGGAAGTGGCGGTGCCGATCTGGACCACCACCCCGTGGACGCTGCCGGCCTCGCTGGCGGTGTCGCTGGGCGCGGACATCGAATATGCATTGGTCGAGGGCCCGGCCCACAACGGCCAGCCGCGTTGGCTGGTGCTGGCCTCGGCGCTGGCCGAGCGTTCGCTGGCCCGCTATGGCGTGGCCGAGGTGGTGGTGCACGGCCATGCCAAGGGCGCGGCGCTGGAGAACCAGCTGCTGGCGCACCCGTTCTACGCCAACCGCGACATCCCGCTGCTCAACGGCGAGCACGTGTCCGATGCCGACGGTACCGGTGCGGTGCATACCGCGCCCGGCCACGGCCAGGAGGACTACGTGGTCAGCCAGGCCTATGGCCTGCTGGAGCACTACAACGCCGGGCAGATCAACCCGATCGACGGTGCGGGCGTGTACCTGCCGTCGACGCCGCCGGCCGGCACGCAGGAACTGGCCGGGCTGCACATCTGGAAGGCCCAACCGCTGATCATCGAGGTGCTGCGCCAGAGCGGCGCGCTGCTGGCGTTCGTCGAAATCCAGCACAGCTACCCGCATTGCTGGCGCCACAAGAAGACGCCGCTGGTGTTCCGCGCCACCCCGCAGTGGTTCATCTCGATGGACAAGGCCGGCCTGCGCGCCGATGCGATGAAGGCCATCGACACCGTGGGCTGGTTCCCGACCTGGGGCAAGGCGCGCATCGCCAGCATGGTGGACGGGCGCCCGGACTGGACGATCTCGCGCCAGCGCACCTGGGGCGTGCCGATCGCGCTGTTCATGCACCGCGAGACCGGCGAGCCGCATCCGCGCACCGTCGAACTGATGCAGCAGGTGGCCGACCGCGTGCAGGTCGAGGGCATCGACGTGTGGTATTCGCTGGATGCCAGCGAGCTGCTCGGCGATGAGGCCGCGCAGTACGAGAAGGTCACCGACATCCTCGATGTCTGGTTCGACTCGGGCGTCACCCACGAAGGCGTGCTGCTGGCGCGTGGCTTCGGCAAGCCGGCCGACCTGTACCTGGAAGGCTCGGACCAGCACCGCGGCTGGTTCCAGTCCTCGCTGCTGACCGGCGTGGCCATCGACAAGGCGGCGCCGTACAGGCAGTGCCTGACCCACGGTTTCACCGTGGACGAGCACGGCCGCAAGATGTCCAAGTCGCTGGGCAACGGCATCGAGCCGCAGGACATCATGAACAAGCTGGGCGCGGACATCCTGCGCCTGTGGATCGCCTCGGCCGACTACAGCAACGAGATGTCGCTGTCGCAGGAAATCCTCAAGCGCAACGCCGATGCCTATCGCCGCCTGCGCAACACCGCGCGCTTCCTGCTCGGCAACCTGGACGGCTTCGACCCGGCCCGGGACCTGCGCCCGCTGGAAGACATGGTCGCGCTGGACCGCTGGATCGTGCACCGCGCGTTCGAGCTGCAGGAGAAGATCAAGCTCGCCTACGCCAGCTACAACATGGCCGAGATCGTCCAGCTGCTGCTGAACTTCTGCAGCGTGGACCTGGGCTCGCTGTACCTGGACGTGACCAAGGACCGCCTGTACACGATGCAGGAGGATTCGCGCGGCCGCCGTTCGGCGCAGAGCGCGATGTACCGCATCGCCGAGGCGTTCGTGCGCTGGGTGGCGCCGATCCTGACCTTCACCGCCGAGGAGCTGTGGGGCTACCTGCCGGGCGAACGCGCCGGCAACGTGCTGTTCACCACCTGGTACGACGGCCTGGCTCCGTTGCCGGCCGATGCACAGCTGTCGGCGGCCGACTTCGACCAGTTGCTGGCGCTGCGCGAGCAGGTGGCCAAGGTGCTGGAGCCGATGCGCGCCAACGGTGCCATCGGCGCGGCGCTGGAAGCGGAGATCACCGTCGCCGCCAACGAGGAGCAGGCCGCACGCTGGCAGCCGCTGGCTGATGAAATGCGTTTCCTGTTCATCAGTGGCGACGTGAGCGTGCGCCCGGCGACCACCGACGAGGTGTTCGTCAGCGCGCAGCCGACCGAGAAGGCCAAGTGCGTGCGCTGCTGGCATTACCGCGCCGACGTCGGCGCGGTGGCCGCGCACCCGGAACTGTGCGGCCGCTGCGTCAGCAACATCGAAGGTGCGGGCGAGGATCGCCGCTGGTTCTGACCAGCCACGGCGGTTGAAGGGACGGGGGTGCCGACGGCCATGGCCGGGCGCCCGCGTCTTTCCTGAAGAATTTCTACGGATGCACACATGCAGTCGAAAGCGGTTAAACCCAATGCGTTGATCTGGCTGCTGGTCTCGGTGGCGGTGATCGGGCTGGACCAGTGGAGCAAGGCGTGGGTGCTGTCGAGCCTGCCCGAGTTCACCCCGGTGCCGGTGATCGACGGTTTCTGGAACTGGTATCGCACCTATAACACCGGCGCGGCGTTCAGCTTCCTCAGTGATGCCGGTGGCTGGCAGCTGTGGTTCTTCACTTTCCTAGCGGTGGCGATCAGCGGCCTGATGGCGTTCTGGCTGTCGCGCACGCCGCGTGCCAACTGGCGCAGCGCATTGCCGTATGCACTGGTGATCGGCGGCGCGATCGGCAACGTGATCGACCGGCAGATCCACGGTCACGTGGTGGACTTCATCCAGTGGTACGTGGGCAACCATTACTGGCCCTCGTTCAACATCGCCGATTCGGCGATCGTGGCTGGCGCCATCGGCATCGCCGTGTCGGGCCTGTTTGAAGGCAAGTCCGGCAAAAAAGCCGGATAATTCCCACCTGTTTCACCGAAACCGGCCATTGCCGGCCGGAGTATCTGAAAGATGGACGTTCTGCTCGCCAATCCCCGTGGTTTCTGCGCCGGCGTCGACCGCGCCATCGAGATCGTCAAGCGTGCGATCGAGACGCTGGGGGCGCCGATCTACGTGCGCCACGAGGTGGTGCACAACCGCTTCGTGGTCGATGACCTGAAGGCGCGCGGGGCGATCTTCGTCGAGGAACTGGACGAAGTGCCGGACGGCAACACGGTGATCTTCAGCGCGCACGGCGTGTCGCAGGCGGTGCGCGGCGAAGCCGAGCGCCGCGGCCTGAAGGTGTTCGACGCCACCTGTCCGCTGGTGACCAAGGTCCACCTGGAAGTGGCGCGGCACTGCCGCGCCGGCCGCGACGTGGTGCTGATCGGCCACGAAGGCCATCCGGAAGTGGAAGGCACCATGGGCCAGTGGAACCGCGAGAAGGGCAAGGGCCACATCTACCTGGTGGAGAGCGTGGAGGACGTGGAGGCGCTGCAGGTCAGCCAGCCGGAGAACTTCGCCTACACCACCCAGACCACGCTGTCGGTGGATGACACCCGCGCGGTGATCGAAGCCCTGCGCACCCATTTCCCGGCCATCCAGGGCCCGAAGAACGACGACATCTGCTACGCCACGCAGAACCGCCAGGACGCGGTGCGTGACCTGGCCAAGCAGTGCGACCTGGTGCTGGTGGTCGGTTCGCCGAACAGCTCCAACTCCAACCGCCTCAGTGAACTGGCCCGCCGTGAAGGCGTGGAGTCCTACCTGATCGACGGTGCACAGGAGATCGATCCGGCCTGGGTGGCCGGCAAGCAGCGCATCGGCCTGACCGCCGGTGCATCGGCGCCGCAGGTGCTGGTGGATGGCGTGATCGCCCGCCTGCGCGAGCTCGGCGCCAGCGGCGTGGCCGAGCTGGATGGTGAACCGGAATCGATGGTGTTCGCGCTGCCGAAGGAACTGCGGCTGCGCCTGGTCGATTGACCACGCCGCCGGCATTCATTAAACTTCGCGGCCACGCCGGAATAGCTCAGTTGGTAGAGCGGCGCATTCGTAATGCGTAGGTCGCAGGTTCGACTCCTGTTTCCGGCACCAAAGCAGAAAGCCGACTTTGCCGAGTCGGCTTTTTTGCTTTCCGGCCTGCGCGCGTGCGCTGCCGGTGCGACAACGTGTCGCACGTCCAGGTGCCTGTTTCCTGCGTGAAATCATTGTCAATGCCTATCCTAAGTGTTGCGTGAAGGCCTAAAATTGCGGCACTGACTCACGTTCCCTGTTCAGCGTCGTCCCGGCGGGCAATCCCCGGGCGGCTGTTCGCGCTTGTGGCATGGGGCGTGGGGGCCAGTACCTCCACCGCAATTGGATCGACCGATGATTCCGTTGAAATCTCTTGGACGCTTGTTGCGTCCGGGCCTGATTGTCGCGATGGCCGTCTTGATGACGGGCTGCGACTGGGCCTTGTTTGACCCGAAGGGCCAGATCGCCCGGGACGAACTCACGCTGCTGATCACCTGCACGGTGCTGATGCTGCTGGTCGTCATCCCGGTGATCGTGCTGACGTTGGTGTTCGCGTGGAAGTACCGCGCCTCCAACACCAAGGCCCGCTACGAGCCGACCTGGCATCACTCCACCGCCATCGAAGTGGTGGTCTGGTCGATCCCCTGCATGATCGTGCTGGTGCTGGCCGTGCTGACCTGGCGCTCCTCGCACGCCCTGGACCCGTACAAGCCGCTGGAGTCGGACGCCAAGCCGGTCGTGGTCGAGGCCATCTCGCTGGACTGGAAGTGGCTGTTCGTCTATCCGGAAGAAAACGTCGCCGTGGTCAATGAACTGACCTTCCCGGTGCACACCCCGCTGAACCTGAAGATCACCGCCGACACGGTGATGAACGCGTTCTTCATTCCGCATCTGGGCAGCATGATCTACTCGATGGCCGGCATGGAGACCAAGCTGCACCTGATCGCGGACGAAGCCGGTACCTACCACGGCCGCTCCTCGCACTACAGCGGCGCGGGCTTCAGCAAGATGCATTTCGACGCGCACGCGGTCAGCAACGACGAGTACCAGGCCTGGTTGGCCAAGGTGCGCGCCGATGCCAAGGTGATGGACCAGGCGTCCTTCGCCGAGCTGAGCGCCGAGCGCAACCACGACTGGCACCCGGTGACCTACTACGGCAGCACCGAGAAGGGCCTGTTCGACTGGATCATCGCCAAGCACGTGGGCGACAACCACCACTTCGGCATGAAGCATGACGGCAAGGCGATGTCGCACGAGGGCGCAGGCCACGAGGCGATGAACCATGAAGCCATGGGCCACGAAGGTCACGACGCCGCAGCGGCCCCCGCCGCAGGCGAGGCTGACGGCCACGACGGTCACAATGCAGACGCGAACGCCGGGGCCGCTCACGCTGGCCACGGTGGCTCGGGAGAATGACGATGCTCGGAAAACTCTCATTTGATTCACTGCCGCACGATCCGATCGTGCTGACCACCCTGATCGGCGCGATCATCGGTGGCCTGGCAGTCGTGGGTGCCATCACCAAGTTCAAGCTGTGGGGCTACCTGTGGAAGGAGTGGTTCACCTCGGTGGACCACAAGAAGATCGGCGCGATGTACCTGATCGTGGCGTTCGTGATGCTGCTGCGCGGCTTCTCCGACGCGATCATGATGCGTGCCCAGCAGGCCGTCGCCGCCGGCGGCGCCGAGGGCTACCTGCCACCGCACCACTACGACCAGATCTTCACCGCCCACGGCGTGATCATGATCTTCTTCGTGGCCATGCCGCTGATCACCGGCCTGATGAACCTGGTGGTGCCGCTGCAGATCGGTGCGCGCGACGTTGCCTATCCGTTCCTGAACTCGCTGAGCTTCTGGCTGTTCGTCGCAGGCTGCGGCCTGATGATGATCTCGCTGTGGATCGGTGAGTTCGCCGCGACCGGTTGGCTGGCGTTCCCGCCGCTGTCGGGGCTGGAATACAGTCCAAGCGTGGGCATGGATTACTACATCTGGGCGCTGCAGGTGTCCGGCCTGGGTACCACGCTGAGCGGCATCAACTTCTTCATCACCATCCTCAAGATGCGCACCCCGGGCATGAAGCTGATGACCATGCCGGTCTTCAGCTGGACCGCGCTGGTGACCAACGTGCTGATCATCGCCGCCTTCCCGGTGCTGACCGTCACGCTGGTGCTGCTGACCCTGGACCGTTACCTGGGGACGCACTTCTTCACCAACGACGGTGGCGGCAACGCCATGCTGTACATCAACCTGATCTGGATCTGGGGCCACCCGGAGGTCTACATCCTGGTGCTGCCGGCATTCGGCGTGTTCTCCGAAGTGATCGCGACCTTCTCGCGCAAGACCCTGTTCGGCTACAAGGGCATGGTGTACGCGACGGCCTGCATCGGCGTGCTGTCCTTCATCGTGTGGCTGCACCACTTCTTCACCATGGGCTCGGGTGCCAACGTCAATGCCTTCTTCGGCATCACGACGATGATCATCTCGATCCCGACCGGCGTGAAGATCTTCAACTGGCTGTTCACGATGTACCGCGGTCGCGTGCACTTCACCTCGCCGGTGCTGTGGACGATCGGCTTCATGGTCACCTTCACCATCGGCGGCATGACCGGCGTGATGCTGGCGATCCCGGCCATCGACTTCGTGCTGCACAACTCGCTGTTCCTGATCGCCCACTTCCACAACGTCATCATCGGCGGCGTGGTGTTCGGCATGTTCGCCGGCATCACCTACTGGTGGCCGAAGATGTTCGGCTTCAAGCTGGACGAGACCTGGGGCAAGCGTGCGTTCTGGGGCTGGTTCATCGGCTTCTACGTGGCCTTCATGCCGCTGTACGCCCTGGGCTTCATGGGCGCTACCCGCCGCATGCAGAGCTACCCGAACATGGAGTACCAGCCGTTCTTCGTCGTCGCCGCCGTCGGCGCCGCGATCATCGCCCTGGGCATCCTGTGCCAGGTGATCCAGATCTACGTGTCCATCCGCGACCGCAAGAAGAACATGGACCTGACCGGCGACCCGTGGGATGCCCGTACCCTGGAGTGGGAAACCGCTTCCCCGGTGCAGTTCTACAACTTCGCGACCCTGCCCAAGGGCGAGGAGCACGACGACTTCTGGCAGCGCAAGCAGCGTGGTGAAGCCTGGCCGAAGCCGGCCAAGTACACCGACATCCACATGCCGCGCAATACCGGTGCCGGCGTGGTGATCGGCGCGTTCAGCCTGGTGCTGGGCTTTGCGATGGTCTGGCACATCTGGTGGCTGGCCATCATCGGCCTGGTCGGCATGATCGGTACCTTCATCGTCCGTACCTTCGACAAGGACGTGGACTACTGGGTGCCGGCCGCTGAAGTGGAACGTATCGAGAACGAACACCGCCGCCACCTGGAAGCACAGGGGCTGGTGAAGACCGAGGTGAAGGCATGAGCACGCACGCCCACACGTTGAACCACGGTTCGGTTGCAGATGCAGCCGGCCACGACCACGAGCACCACGATTCGGGCGAGAACACCGTCTTCGGTTTCTGGGTGTACCTGATGAGCGATCTGCTCATCTTCGCCTCGCTGTTCGTGACCTACGTGGTGCTGTCTGGCGGCACCAATGGCGGTCCGGGCCCGAAGGAGCTGTTCGAGCTGCCGTTCGTGGCCTGGGAAACCGCGCTGCTGCTGGTGTCCTCGCTGACCTTCGGCCTGGGCATGATCGCCATGCACCAGTCCAGGCAGGGCCTGATGTTCTTCTGGCTGGCCATCACCTGGCTGCTGGGCGCCGGCTTCATGGGCATGGAACTCTGGGAGTTCAACCACCTGATCCATAACGGCAACGGTCCGGACTCCAGTGCCTTCCTGTCGGCGTTCTTCGCCCTGGTCGGCACCCACGGCCTGCACGTGACCGCCGGCCTGCTGTGGCTGCTGGTGATGTTCATCCAGCTCAAGCGCGATGGCCTGACCCCGCGCAACAAGACCCGCATGGCGTGCCTGAGCCTGTTCTGGCACTTCCTGGATCTGGTCTGGATCGGCGTGTTCTCTGTCGTCTACCTGTCGGGAGCTATGTAATGTCCGCACATGACAATCATGCACACGGTACCGGCGGCGAAAGCCACGGCAGCGTGAAGTCCTATCTGATCGGTTTCGTGCTGGCTGCGGTGCTGACCATCATCCCGTTCTGGGTGGTGATGAGCGGCGGCCTGTCCTCCGGCCTGGCCACCGGTGCGGTGATCGTGGTCGCTGGCATCCTGCAGCTGCTGGTGCACCTGGTGTTCTTCCTGCACCTGGACCGTTCCTCGGCCGCCCGCTGGAACGTCAATGCCGGCCTGTTCACCCTGGTGGTGATCGGCATCATCGTGGTCGGCACGCTGTGGGTGATGTGGAACATGAACCATCACATGATGCATTGAGCGGGTTGACCGCCTGAGCATCCGGGAAAGGCCGTCCTTCGGGGCGGCCTTTCCTTTTGGGGCACGGCCGGCACGTGCCGCCACCGTCCGGAGGCGGGGCAACGGCAAGCTGACGAAACCGTTCATTCGACGCCAACCAGCCATGATCGGGTTTGCTACCCTGTCCGCCTTTATGGCTCAGGGGCGCCCCGGTACTCCCATGGTGTGGTTACGCGTTATTCCGATCCTGCTGCTGGTGGCCCTCAACACGCTGGCGCACTGCCTGCCGTTGTTCGTGGTCGCGCTGGTCAAGGCGATCCTGTCGTTCAAGAAGGTGCGCCTGGCCTGCAACCCGATGCTGACCGGATTGGCCGAGAGCTGGATCGGGGCCAACAGCGCGATGATGGGCCTGTTCACCCGCACCCGCTTCCAGGTCAGCGGCGATGCCGACCTAGAGCGCGATGGGCATTACCTGGTGCTGGCCAACCACCAGAGCTGGGTCGACATCCTGGTGCTGCAGAAGGTGTTCAACCGCCGCATCCCGCTGCTGCGCTTCTTCCTGAAACGCTCGCTGTTCTGGGTGCCGGTGCTGGGCCTGGCGTGGTGGGCATTGGATTTCCCGTTCATGGGCCGCTACACGCGCAAGCAGATCGCCAGGAACCCGGAGCTCGGCCGGCGCGACATGGAGGTCACGCGCAAGGCCTGCGAGAAGTTCAACGCCATCCCGGTGGCGGTGATGAACTTCGTCGAGGGCACGCGTTTCACTCCGGCCAAGCATGACAGCCAGGGTTCGCCGTTCCGGCATCTGCTCAAGCCCAAGTCCGGCGGCGTGGCGTTCGTGCTCGACGCGATGGGCAAGGGCCTGCATGCGTTGCTGGACGTGACCATCGTCTATCCCAAGGGCATCCCGTCAATGATCGACCTGATGGCCAACCGCCTGCCGGAGGTGAAGGTGTTGGTGCGCAAGCTGCCGATTCCCGCCGAGTTGATCAACGGCAACTACCAGGATGACCGTACCTTCCGCGCCCAATTCCAGCAGTGGATGAATGGTCTGTGGGAACAGAAGGACGCCGACATCAGCCGCCTGCTTGAGAGCCGCGGCTGAGCCCGGACCGCCCAGCATCAAGGCCACTGCGGGGGCCTTTTTGCTGCGTGCGTTCCTGCGCCGGTCGGCGGCGGGTGTACAGTGCGCGCCTGTCCGCAACATTTGATGAGGTCACGCATGAGCACTGATACCGCTTTCTATCCGGTGGGTACGCCCGGGCAGCCGTGGGGCGCGGCCGAGCGCGCGCAGTGGCTGGCGCGGCAGAAGGTGCAGCGCAGCCATGCCGAGGAAGTGGTGGCCAAGGTGGATGCCTTGCGTGATCGCTTCGATGTCTCGCAGTACGGCGAACTGGATTACCCCGGCGCGCGCTATCCGCTGCTGGCCGTGCGCAGTCCGGATTGGGACGACGCCTTGCCGGTGATGCTGGTGACCGGCGGCATCCATGGCTATGAAACCAGTGGCGTGCAGGGCGCGCTGCAGTTCCTGGACCAGCGTGCCTTCGACTATGCCGACAAATGCAACCTGCTGGTCGTGCCTTGCGTCAGCCCGTGGGGCTACGAGCGCATCCAGCGCTGGAACGCATTGGCGCTGGACCCGAACCGTTCGTTCGTGCCGAACAGCCCGGCGCCGGAGTCGGCGGCGTTGATGGCGCTGGTGGCACCGCTGAAGGGACGCGTGCTGATGCACATCGACCTGCACGAGACGACCGACACCGACGAGTCCGAGTTCCGTCCGGCGCTGGCGGCACGCGACGGCAAGCCGTTCGACCCTGGCGAAATCCCCGATGGCTTCTATCTGGTCGACGACAGCGAGAACCGGCAGCCGGCATTCCAGCAGGCGGTGATCGCCGAGGTGGAGAAAGTCACTCATATCGCACCGGCCGACGCGTACGGACAGATCATCGGCTCGCCGGTGGTGGCGCATGGCGTGATCGAATATCCGCTCAAGGCGCTGGGCCTGTGCGCCAGCGTCAGTGGCGCGCGCTGCACGACCACCACCGAGGTCTACCCGGACAGCCCGAAGGCGACCCCGCAGCAGTGCAACGATGCGCAGGTCGCAGCCGTGGTCGGCGCGCTGGACTACGCGCTGGCGCATCGCTGATCCGCACCGGGCGCCTGCCGCCCGGCATGCCCAAAGGCGGGCGTCCACGTGGCGGCGCGGGCCCACGGGCGTTCACGCCCTCACGCCGGCCGGGCAGGGACCATGCCGGCATGAAGACCCTCCTTGCGCTGCTTGTCCTGTCCCTGCTGGTCGCACCACGTGCGCACGCCGACGAGGTGCCCGCGTTCGACCGGCCGGGAATCGGTTTTTCCACGCGTACGCTCGGCAGGGGCGTGTTTGCCTGGGAGCAGGGCCTGCCGGACGCCAGCCGTGACCGCAGCGCGGGCACCACGACGACGACGTGGGCCGCGGCCACGCTGCTGCGCGCCGGCCTGTCCGATACGCTGGAACTGCAGCTGGGAGCGGACAGCTGGGGCCAGTCGCGCCGGCACGGCAGCGGCGGGCGCGTGCGGGAAAGCGGCGGCGGTGACGGAAGCGTAGCGTTGAAGTGGGCGCCGGCGTTGAGCGGGGAGCGGCTGTCGTTGGCGCTCAAGGCCGGCGCCACGCTGCCCTGGGGGCAGGCGCCGTTGGGCGGGGCCGGCCATGACTATGACCTGGGCGTGACCCTGGCATGGGCCATGCCGCGGGACGCCAGCCTGGCGCTGTACGCGGACCGGCAGTGGGGGGAGGACGGCAGTGGTTGGCTGCTGTCGCCCAGTTACGGCGTTGCCCTGCGCGAGGACCTGGGTGTCTATGTCGAAGCCGGGTACGGCACCGACGCGCAGTACATGCGTGCCGCCGGTGCCGGCGTGACCTGGATGGCCACGCCGCGCCTGCAGCTGGATGTCTCCTTCCTGCGCGGGCTAGACGCGCGCACGACGGACTGGCAGGGCGGCGTGGGGCTTTCCCTGGCCTTCGACTGAGGACGCCTCAGCGATTGACCGCCGGGCCGTGGACGTCCTTGTAGCCGGCGGCGCAGTCGGTGGTGCAGTCGGTGGTGAGCATGTTGCGGACGATCACGCCGCTGTTGTTCTTGGAACGGAAATGGCCGACGCCGTTGCTGGTGTCACCGCCGCCGAAGTTGTACGGACCACCGTCGCTCCAATCCCAGTCGAAGCTGTAGGCGCTGCTGCCGGCGCCGACGTCGACCTGCGCGTAGACGTTGGCGGCGCTGTTGAACAGCGCGCCGTCGCTGCAGCCTCCGCTGTAGCTGGTGGTGAAGCAGTGCACCTGGTCACGCAGGCCGGCGGTGATCGTGTAGAAGCGGATGCCGGTGTAGGTGGCCGGGAAGGTGCGCAGGCTGCCGCTGCCACTGCCGGTCCAGCGGTTGTAGCCGTAGTAGCTCACCCCGGTGCTCGGGTACAGGCCGAAGGTGTAGTAGTTGTACGGGAACACATAGGCTTCGGCATTGCAGGTCGGTGCCAGCGCCGACTGGTAGCCGGTGCTGCGGCAGGTCTGCAGGCCGCGCAGGCCACCGCCGATGTTGATGAAGCGACGCACGCTACCCTGGTAGCCGTGGTACTTGATGGTGGCCAGCATCATCGTGGCGCCGAGCGAATGGGTGACCACGTCGACCTGGCTCTTGCCGGTGTACGCCTTGACCTTGTCGATGAAGGTCTTGATGACCTGGTAGGTGGCCGGCGAGTGGTAGTTGTACTGCGGCGCGGCGCGTTCGCTGGCACTGAGGTAGGTCAGGCCGAACAGCTCGCAGTCGTTGTAGCCGGCGGCCTTGAGCTCGGCGTAGATCGAGCGCGGCGGGGTGGTGTAGCCGCTGACCGCGCCGGCCGGCATGTCGAAGCTGATCGCGCTGTCACCGTTGCCGGGGATGAACACCACCGGGGTGCGGGTGGCGGTGCAGCTGCCACCACCAAAGCCGCCCTGGCCGACGCCGGGGTTGAAGCCGCCGGCGTACTGGTTGGCGCTGCCGGTGCAGGTGTAGCCGTTGTTGCCGCCGCAATCCAGTGCGTGGGCCGTGCCGGGCAGCAGGGCGAGGGCGCCTGCCAGGGGCAGGCCAAGGGTGCCGAGGAAACAGGAGGCGAGGACAGGGGCGATGCGGATGGTCGACATGCGGCGGCTCCGGGCGGGTGGACCTGATGATCCGTGCAGCTTCCGCCCCTGCCCGGCGGGCGGGCAGTGTCCTTTGGGGAAACTTGCAGCGCAGCATCGCCCCGACGGGATCAGCGCCGCCGCCGCACCAGCATCGCCGAAGCCTGCAGGATGGCGCGGGTCAGCAGGGCCATGGTCCTGACCTCGCCCTTCCAGTGCTGCCAGTACAGCGGCACGTCCTCCCAGGCGCGGGCCTTGACGTAGACCAGGCGCCCGCTTTCCAGGTGGCGGCGCACCAGCGGCAGGGGGTTCATGGTCCAGCCGAGCCCGCCGAGGTTGGCGTGGACGAAGGCGCGGGTGGAGGGGATCCACCAGGTCGGTGCGTTCAACGGCTGCGCGATGCCCGCCAGGCGGCGCGCGTAGCGCGCCTGCAGGTCATCCTTGCGGTTGAACACCAGCACCGGGGCCAGCGCCAGCGATTGGGCATTGACGCCCTTGGCGAAGTAGCGGGCATGGAACTCGGGCGTGCAGGTGGCCGCGTAGCGGATGCTGCCCAGCTCGTGGATCTGGCAGCCCTGCACCGGCTCGGACAGGGTGGTCACCGCGCCCAGCACCGCGCCCTGGCGCAACAGGGCCACGGTGTGGTCCTGGTCCTCGGTATGCAGGTCCAGGGTGGTCGTGGTGGTCTGCGAGAAGGCCTGCACCGCCTCCGGGAACCAGGTCTCCATGCTGTCGTGGTTGACTGCCACCGGGATGCTGGCGCGCGGCAGTTCGGCGTCGGAGATGCCGATGCGCTCGAACGCGTCACGCTCCAGCAGCGCGGTCTGTTCGGCCAGCTGCACCAGTACCTGGCCTTCCAGCGTGGCCTCGGTGGGGATGCTGCGCTTGACCAGGAGTTTGCCGACGCGGTCCTCCAGCGCCTTGATCCGCTGGGAGATGGCCGAGGCGGTCACGTTCAGTGACAACGCCGCGCGCTCGAAGCTGCCTTCGCGGATCACCGCGGCCAGGGCGCGCAATTGGGAGTGGTCGATCCGCATTATTAAGTTCCGCTAAAGATGGTTAACGAAGTTTAGCTCTACTTTTCAATGCTGCGCTGCGACAATTGCGCCCGTCAGCCGCGGTGCGTGGGTTCCTCCCGCCGTGGCAATCCCCCAGAAGAAAGGCAGTCCCCCATGTTTTCCGTCATTTCCGCCCAAGCCGCAGGCAGTGCCTGGTTCAGCGGTGCCGGCATCGGCATCGGTCTGTTCGCCATCGTCGGCGCGCAGAGTGCGTTCATCCTGCGCCAGGGCATCATGCGCCAGCACGTCATTCCGATCATCGCGACCTGTTTCGCGATCGATGCGGTGTTCATCATGGCCAGCGTGGTCGGCCTGCGCCGCCTGACCGAGCAGATGCCGTGGTTGACCACGGTGCTGCTGTGGGGCGGCGTGGCGTTCCTGGGCTGGTATGCGTTGCAGTCGGCGCGCCGGGCGTTCTCCGGCGGTGGCGGCATGCAGCTGGACGACAATGCCGAGCAGTCGCTGCGCACGGCATTGCTCGCCGCGGCCGGCTTCTCGATCATCAACCCGCACTTCTGGCTGGACATGATGGTGATCGGCTCCATCGCCGACAACTTCGGCGAGTCGCGCATGGCCTTCGCCGCCGGCGTGGTCACCGCCAGCGGCGTGTGGCTGACCGCGCAGGGCCTGGGTGCCCGCCTGCTGGCACCGCTGTTCACCAAGCCGTCGACCTGGCGGGTGCTGGACGGCACCATCGCGGTGATCCTGAGCGTGCTGGCCCTGACCCTGGCCATCCGCGGCGTCAACTGAGCCGCGCGGTCCCGATCACATGCAGCGGCCCCCGTGCTCTGGCGCGGGGGCCGCTGCGTCCGGGGCTCAGTCGGTGGCCTGCCAGCGCTGGGGCCATTCACGCATGAAGGCGCGGATCTGTTCGACCGGCATGGGCCGTCCGAATACATAGCCCTGGCCCTCGGCGCAGTGCTCGTCCTTCAGCTGTGACAGCTGGGAGTGGGTTTCCACGCCTTCGATGGTGGCGGTGATGCCGAGCTTGCCGCACAGGTGCGAGACCGCGCCGATGATGGCGCTGCCCTGGCTGTGTTCGCCCAGGTCGCGGATGAAGGACTTGTCGATCTTGACCTTGTCGAACGGGAACGCGCGCAGGTAGCCCAGCGAGGAGTAGCCGGTGCCGAAGTCGTCCATGACGATGGAGACGCCGGCGACCTTCAACCGCAGCAGGTGCGACGAGGCCGCCTGGATGTTCGCGATCAGTGCGTTCTCGGTGATCTCCAGCTCCAGCCGCGCCGCGGCCAGGCCGGCGTCGGCCAATGCCTTCTCCACGGTATCGGCCAGGTCCGGCTGGGCCAGCTGCGACACCGAGAGGTTGACCGCCACCTTCATCTCGTCCGGCCAGTGTGCTGCGTCGCGCGTGGCCTGGCGCAGCACCCAGTCGCCCAGCGGGATCATCAGCCCGATGTCCTCGGCCAGGGCCAGGAACTGGCCCGGGTCCAGCAACCCGCGTTGCGGGTGGTTCCAGCGCAGCAGTGCCTCGAAACCGGTGACGCGGCGCTGCTGCAGGTCCACCAGCGGTTGGTAGTGCAGCACGAACTGCTGCTGCTCCAGGCCGGCCCGCAGCTCGGTTTCCAGCTGCCGCCGTAGCTGCATGCGGGTGTCCATCTCCGCCTCGAAGAAGCGGTAGCAACCGCGGCCTTCCTCCTTGGCGCGGTACAGCGCCAGGTCCGCGTTGCGCATCAGTTTTTCCGAACTGCCGGCAAGGTTGTCGATCAGCACGATGCCGATGCTGGCGCTGATGGCGATGGGATGTCCCTCCAGCTCGAACGGGCGGCCCAGGGCCTCCACCACGCGCGTGGCCAGTGACGCGGCCGCTTCCGGTGGCCGGCTTTCCGGTGCCATCAGGATCGCGAACTCGTCGCCGCCGAGGCGGGCGACGACGTCGTTGCTGCGCGCGCAACCGAGCAGGCGATGGGCGACTTCCTGCAGCAGGCGGTCGCCGGTGGGATGGCCCAGGGTGTCGTTGACCTCCTTGAAGCGGTCCAGGTCGAGCAGCAGCAGGGCGCTGTGGCGACCGCGGCGGGCATCGGCCAGCGCGTGCTCGAGTTTTTCGAACAGCACCGTGCGGTTGGGCAGGGAGGTCAGCGGGTCGTGCTGGGCCAGGTAGGCGATGCGCGCCTGCGCCTGGCGGCGGGCGTCCACGTCTTCCAGCACGCCGGCCCAGCCGGACTGCTCCGGCCCGACCCGTGCGCCGCGTGCGCGCAGCCAGCGCCACTTGCCATACAGGTCGAGCACGCGGAACTCCACGTCCAGCGGGGTGCCGGCGGTGAAGCTCTGCTCCAGCGCGATCTCGATCGGGGCCAGGTCCTCCTCGTTGACCCGGCGCAGCCAGCCCTTGCCCAGGGCGTCCTGCTCCGGCAGGCCGGTGAGCTCGCGCCAACCGGTGACCGAACGGACCTGGCCGTTGCGGTCCGATTCCCACAGCACCAGGGCGCCAGCCTCGGCGACGGCGCGGTAGCGTTGCTCGCTGACCTTCAGGTCACGTGCAAGCGCACGGGCCTCGTCGGCGCTGCGCTTGAGCGCATCCACGCTGTCATTGAGGCTGGTCTGCAGGCTCTGCACTTCGGTGATGCGCGAGGTGGGGGGATCGGCCGGGGTGCCCTCGCTGGAGGCGATGTTGCGCCCGCGCTGGGCCAGGGCGCGGATCGGCAACAGGATGCTGCGCGCAATGGCGCGCGCCGAGAACAGCGCGATGATGGCCGCCAGCAGGCCGCCGAGGATGACGCCCAGCAGGGGGCGCTGCCAGCGCGCCTGGAAGCTGCTCTGCGGCTCGCCGACCACCAGGGCCCAGCCCGGCGCGGCATGCAGCTTGTGGAAGGCCAGCACGGTGCCCTTGCCTTCCTTGGTGGTGGCCTCGAACACTCCGGCGTTGCCGCCGTTGAGCTGCAGCTTGTACCAGTCCGGCGCCGGTTGGCCGATGAAGCGCTCGGGGTTGCGCGAGCGCGCGGCGATCATGCCGTTGCTGTCCACCACCGCCACCAGCAGGCTGGCCTCGTCGGCCGAATGCAGGATCGTGTTGATCAGGCGGTTGGACGGCTGCACCAGCGCGATCACCTGCGGTTGACCGGCGCTGTCGGTGAAGGGCAGGGCGATGGCCACTTCCGGCGGCGCGCCGGTGATGTCGGAGAACAGGTTGGAGACCTGTGCCTGGCCGGTCCGGCGCGCATCGCGCAGCACCGGCGTCGGCAGGGACTGCGCTTCGTCACTGCCGTCGCGCACCAGCCGGACCTCGGCGTTGTTGCCGGACCAGGCCTGCAGCCCGGGGCTGGCCGGGTCGCCGTGCGGTGCAAGCACGGCAAGCAGGTGCAGCTGGTTGATGTTCTCGCGGATGCCCTGATCCACGCCGCGTGCCAAGGCGACGGCTGTTTCCTGCAGACGTTGCTCGGAATTGCGCCGGTAGTCGCGGGCGGTCAGGACGATGGCGATGACGCCGATCACCAGCAGTGGCAGCAGCGCCGCCGCGATCAGCCAGTGCAGCCGCGAGTACAGGCTGCGCGTGCGCGGCGGCGGGGATTGAGCGGTGGACGGGCGGGTCACCAAACCTGTGTCTCCGGATTCCTTTCATGGGTACGCACCGCCGCCGGGTGTCGTATCCCGTTGGCAGTGGGCAAGCGGCCCCTTGCGTGGCTGTTATGGCACGAAGGGGGTACGCGCGGAAGGTGCTTCAGGGTGCGCGGGGCGGTGAAGCGTGGGGAATGATCGGGTCAGCGATGTGACTTGTGCGTGGCAGCTACTATTCACAGTGAAGTACATCACGTTATTGGTGGCGGCCGCTATTCGGTGCGCTGTTGGGCAAACAGCCATTGCCACATCGCCGGGTTGCGGTAGGTGGGATCCCAGGCGTTGTGGTTGGTGTCCGGATACTCGGTGTAACGGAAGCCCGCACCCAACTGCTCGCTGGCGGCGTGGATGGCGCGGTCGTCGTGGGTGGGGACCAGGTCATCGCGTGCGCCATGGAAACTCCAGACCGGCACGCCACGCAGGCGGGTCACGGTGGCGACGTAGGGATCGGCTTCAGCGGCGACCTGGTCGACCAGCAGGCCCGGGCGCGCCTGGCGCGGTGCACGCAGCGCGCCACAGATCGGCACCACGGCGGCGAAGTGGGTGGGCCGGGTCAAGGCCAGCTCCCAGCTGCCATAGCCCCCCATCGACATGCCGGTCAGGTAGATGCGGCGTGGATCGGCCTGGAACTCGTTGCCGGCCGCATCCAGCACGGCCAGCGCCATGCGTGCGTTGCGGTCACGCCATTCCTCGCCCTCGGGAACCTGCGGGAACACCGCCAACGCGGGGAAGCTGTCGCGGTTTTCCTTCAGCCATGGCCCGAGCCCGGCCAGGGTGGGCTTGACGCCGTCATCGCCGCGCTCGCCGGAGCCATGCAGGAACAGCACCAGGGGGCGTTTGCCAGGGCTGGCCGCGCGGGCGGGAACGAACACCTGATAGCGGAACGTGCGGCCTTCGAACTGCAGCTGGCGGTCGACGAAATGACCGTGGTCGGGCGCGCTGGCCACGGGCTGGCTGCTGCAGCCGGCGAGCATCGACAGCAATGAGGCGATCATCAGGAAACGACGCACGGGACGGTCCTCCGTTGGACACGGGCGGCGCGGGCGGCGCGCCGCGGGGGGCGGCAGGCAGTGTGTCAGAATCGCTGTTCATGGTCGTCAACCGGCGGTCATCCAACGGGAGCGGACCTGTGATGAAGAATGCCTGGGGCCTGGTGCTGGTATTGCTGCTGTCGGCCTGCGGCGCGGGCCTGGATGGCACCTATGCCGACGCGTTGGGCATGGCCACCTATACCTTCGGCCGCGACGGCAAGGTCGCCATCAAGGTCATGGGCCAGTCGCAGGAAACCACTTACGTCCGCGACAAGGACACCCTCAGGATCACGGTGCCCGGGCAGCCGGACGCAACGCTGGAGTTGGTCGTCAACGCGGACGGTTCGTTGCAGGGGCCGATGGGCATGCGACTGGCGAAGGTCGAGGACTGAGCGGTGCCGGTACGGTTAAAGATGCAACGCCTGCCGCCGATGTAGCAGGCAGTCCTCCGTTCGAGTCCGCTGCCTGCATCCATGGCGATCCTATCTGCACTGCTTGCCGCCCTCGTGGTCGGAGCCATCGCCTGGTTCTGGCAGCACGGCCACGCCGGGCCGCAGGTGGCCAGGCGTTCGCCACAGATGCCTTCACCGCCACGCGTGCCGGCCGACGAAGAACCGGTGGACGTCATGCCGCAGGTGGCCCCCGGCGACCTGCAGCGGCGCTTCCTGCTACATGCGCTGGCGGTGCCGGACGCATCGGCCGATGCGCTGCGCGTGCAGCGTTCGGTGATCGATGACGTGGCCGCGGCACTGACCCGCGCGGACCTGTCCTCGCGCTACACGCCGCGCCGTCCCAACCTGCTGCCGCAGCTGATCCAGAGCGTCAACGACAGCGCCGCCTCGTCGCGTTCGATCGCGCGCATCATCGGCAGTGACGCGGTGCTGGCCGCCACCCTGCTGCGCATCGCCAACAGCCCGCTGTACCGCCTGCAGCAACAGGACGTGCAGAGCATCGAGCGGGCGGTGACGCTGATCGGCAACGACGGCATCCGCCAGATCATCTCCGCCGCGCTGGTGCAGCCGGTGATGGAGTCGGCGCGCGGCGTGGATGCGCTGTTCGCGCAGCAGTTGTGGGAATACACGTTGCGGCTGTCGCTGGCCGCGGCCGACCACGCACGCAGCGTCGAGCGCGAGGACGGCTTTGCCGCGCAGTTGGCCGGCCTGCTGCTGGGCCTGAGCGCGTCGATGGTGATGCAGGCTGCGGCCGACGTGCTGTTGCAGCCCCCGCTGCGGTCCCGTGAGCCGGGTACGTTGATGGCCCTGCTGGAGCGCTGCACCGCGCCGACCGCGGTGCGTATTGCCCGTCACTGGAAGCTGGCCGATCCCATCATCAGGGCCTTGCAGGAGGTCGATGCCGAGGCGCCGCAGGGGCTGGCGCGTTCGCTGCAGACCGGGCAGCTGGCCGCCAGCGCGGCGATGCTGCATGCCGGTGGGCGGATGAGCGAGGACGAGGCAGTCGCGACCCTGTCCACGCAGCTGCCCGGGCACGTGGCGAGCTGGCTGTGGAAGCGGGTCAGCCGTGAAGAGCCCGAGCTGGGCTGAGGCCCAGGCGCATCCCGGCCGGCGGCAGTCAGAGCTGTGATTCCAGCGGCAACCAGCTGATCACCCGGGTGGTCGCGCGCTGCATCCAGGTGGTATCCGGTTCGGTGCGCAGGGCGATGGCCGGGGCGTGGGTGCGGTCGAGCCAGCGCAGTTCATGGTCGCGGTCGAGGTAGACCCAGTAGCTCAGCTCCGGGCCCGCCAGGCGCAGGTATTCCTGGCGCAGGCGCGCGGCCAGCACCGGGTCGTCGAACAGGACGCCCATCTCGGTGTTGAGGTAGGCCGAGCGTGGGTCCAGGTTGAACGAGCCGACGAAGCCGCGACGGTCGTCGACCACGAAGGCCTTGGTGTGCAGGCTGGCGCCGCTGCTGCCGAAGGTGCTGGCCTTCTCCGGGTGGCCGTGCGACTTGAGTTCATGCAGCTGCACGCCGCCGGCGACCAGCGGCCGCCGGTAATGCATGTAGCCGCTGTGGACGGCGGCCACGTCGTTGGCGGCCAGCGAGTTGGTGACCACGCCGACCTGCACGCCGTCCTGGACCTGGCGTACCAGCGCCTTGGTGCCCGCCGCGCCGGGCACGAAATAGGGCGAGATCAGCAATGACTTGTGGCGTGCGCCGAGCAGCACCTCGGCCAGCCGCGTCACCAGCCAGTCGGAGCGATCGGCGTTGCCACGCTTGCGTGGCGGATCGGAACGGACATGGATGTCCGCGGTCCAGTGCAGGGCGAGGCGTTCGCTCAGGTAGGCGTCGTCGAAGCGCGCGCGGACGCGCTGCAGGTAGGGCAGGGCCTCCTGCTGACGGGCATCCCGTTCGGCCTGGGTGATGAAGTTGCCCAGCTGCTGGTCGGTGCTGAACTGCAGCGCGGCGATCGGCACCACCGCGTCACTGTTCCAGAACTGGTCGAACACAGTACTGGCGTCGGCCGCCACCGGGCCGGCCAGCAGCAGGTCCAGGTCACGGAAGTTCACGTCCGGCCGCGCGTCGAAATATTCCTCGCCGATGTTGCGGCCACCGACGATGGCGACCCGGCCATCGGCGATCCAGGCCTTGTTGTGCATGCGGTGGTTGATGCTGAAGGCGCGTTGCACCATTTCCAGCAGGCGCCACAGGCCATCGCGGTTGCGGAACGGGTTGTACAGGCGGATCTCGATGTTGGGGTGCTTGTCCAGCGCCATCATCTGCGGGTCCAGGCCCTGGGTGTTCATGTCGTCCAGCAGCAGGCGGACCCGCACGCCGCGCTCGGCGGCCTGGTACACATCGTGGGCAAGCAGGTGGCCGACCATGTCGTCGTGCCACATGTAGTACTGCAGGTCGAGGCTGCGCCCGGCCTGGCGGGTGATGATCGACCGCGCGGCGTAGGCCTCCAGCCCCTCGGACAGGTAGATCGCACCGCTCTGGCCCGGATGTTCGGCCAGCACCGGCACCAGTGCGCGGTCGATCAGGGTCTGCTGCTCCTGCAGCGGCAGGGTATGCGAGGGCGCGCCGATGGCCTTGGGAGTCAGGCGGTCGCCCAGCAGCAGGCCACTGATGAACAACACCAGCAGCGCCGTCAGGACAATGCCCAGCAGGCGCAGCAGCCGCCAGCGGCGGGGAGGGGTCTTGGATTCCATGCGCGAATCCTAGCCGGATCGGGGTGTGGGGTCAGTGCAAGGCGGCATCCATGACGTTCCGCCGGTGCCGGCGATGGCCCGCTTGGGTCAGAATCGGCGTTTACCTCGCCGTTGAGTCCTGCAATGACCGCACCTGCTTTTCCGTCCCGCGCGCCCAGCCTGGTGCTGCAGATCTTCATCGGCCTGCTGCTGGGCATCGCGCTGGCGCTGGCCTGGCCGGAAGCGGGCAAGGCGGTGGGCCTGCTCGGCACGGTGTTCATCTCCGCGCTGAAAGCGGTGGCGCCGGTGCTGGTGCTGGTGCTGGTCGCCGCTTCCATCGCCAACCACCAGCACGGCCAGAAGACCCACCTGCGCGCGATCCTGATGCTCTACGTCGTCGGCACCCTGGTGGCCGCGCTGGTGGGCGTGGGGGCCAGCTTCCTGTTCCCCAGCCAGCTGACGCTCAAGGATGTCGCCGCGGCCGGCGGCAGCGCGCCGAGCGGCATCGGCGAGGTGCTGCATACCTTGCTGATGCAGGTCGTCGACAACCCGGTCAATGCCCTGTTGCACGCCAACTACATCGGGCTGCTGGCGTGGGCGGTCGGCCTGGGCCTGGCGCTGCGCCATGCCAGTCCCGCCACCCGCGGCGTGGTCAGCGACCTGTCCGCGGCGATCACCTGGCTGGTGCGCATGGTCATCCGGCTGGCGCCGCTGGGCGTGTTCGGCATCGTGGCTTCGGTCCTGGCCGAGTCCGGCCTGGACGCGCTGAAGGAGTACATCCACCTGCTGTGCGTGCTGGTCGGCGCGATGCTGTTCATGGCCTTCGTCGGCAACCCGCTGATCGCGGCGGTGGTGATGCGCCGCAATCCATATCCGCTGGTGCTGCGCTGCCTGCGCGAAAGCGGCGTCACGGCGTTCTTCACCCGTTCCTCGGCGGCCAACATCCCGGTCAACATGGAGTTGTGCCGCAAGCTGGGCCTGCATGAGGAGACTTACTCGGTGGCCATTCCGCTGGGCGCGACCATCAACATGGCCGGCGCGGCGATCACGATTTCGGTGCTGACGCTGGCGGCGGTGCATACGCAGGGGATCCCGGTGGATCTGCCGACCGCGCTGCTGCTGTGCGTGATTGCCGCCGTCGGTGCCTGCGGTGCATCGGGCGTGCCGGGTGGCTCGCTGCTGCTGATCCCGCTGGCATGCAGCCTGTTCAACATCCCCAACGACGTGGCGATGCAGGTCGTGGGCGTGGGCTTCGTGGTCGGCGTGGTGCAGGACTCGGCCGAAACCGCGCTCAACTCGTCCACCGACGTGGTGTTCGTGGCCGCCGCCGAACACGCGCGGGCGCGCGGCTGAGGACGCGGCCGGTGCGTTTCACGCCCGCGGTGCGCATTGGCCTGTCGATCGCGCTGGCCACCGGCCTGTATGGCATCTCCTTCGGGGCGCTGGCAGTGGCCTCGGGGTTCAGCGTGCTGCAGACCGCGTTGCTGAGCCTGCTGATGTTCACCGGCGGCTCGCAGTTCGCCTTCATCGGCGTGGTCGGCGCGGGCGGCACGGGGGCAGCGGCGTTCGGTGCATCGAGCCTGCTCGGTGTCCGCAATGCCGTGTATGGCGCGCAGATCAACCGCCTGCTGCGGCCACGCCGGTGGTGGCGGCCGCTGGCCGCACAGCTGACCATCGACGAATCGGCCGCGACCGCGGCCAGCCAGCAGGACCCGGCCGAGCAACGGTGCGGGTTCTGGGTGGCCGGCCTTGGCGTCTACGTGCTGTGGAACCTGTTCACCCTGGTGGGCGCACTGCTCGGCGATGCAATGGGCGACCCGCGCCGCTGGGGCTTGGATGGTGCCGCGGTGGCGGCGTTCCTGGGCCTGCTGTGGCCGCGGCTGCGCTCGCGTGAGCCGGTCGCCATCGCGGTGGCATGCGCGCTGGTGACGGTGTTGGCGCTGCCGTGGCTGCCGCCCGGCGTGCCGATCCTGCTGGCCGCGGCGGTCGCGGCCATCTGGGGCTGGTTCGGCCAAGGGCCGGCGGAGGAGGGGCTGGAGCCGGACGTGGCACCGCCGTCCGGCGGGGAGGCGCCACGATGAGCCTGTGGGGATGGCTGCTGCTGGGGTGCGGGGTAGCCTGGGCGACCAAGTTCGCCGGTTACCTGGTGCCGGTGCGCTGGCTGGAATCGCCGCGCATGAATCGCGTGGCGGGCAGCTTGACCATCGGCCTGCTGGCCTCGCTCACCGCGATGAACGCCGTCTCCAGCGGGCAGGGCATCGCCCTGGACGCACGCCTGGGGGCGCTGCTGGTGGCCGCGGTGGCGTTGGCGTTGCGGCTGCCTTTCCTGGCGGTGGTGGTGCTGGGCGCGGCCGCCGCCGCGCTGATCCGGTTGTTCTGAGGCCGTCCAGGGCCTTGGCGGCCCGACAGATGCGCGATGCCGTCCGCAAGTGGGACAATGCGCCACGCGCCGGCCACGCCGGTTCCCCCCGCTCCCGGATCACCACTGGAGAATCCATGAATCTGCGCATCCTGACCGTTGGTGTCGCCATCTCCCTGCTCGCCGCCTGCGGTGGCAAGCAAGAGGGCGCCAAGACGCCGGAAGGCGGCGAGGCCAAGGTCCTCAACGTCTACAACTACTCCGACTACATCGCCGAGGACACCATCCCGAACTTCGAGAAGGCGACCGGCGTGAAGGTCACCTACGACGTGTTCGACAGCGATGAGATGGTCGAGACCAAGCTGCTGACCGGCAACAGCGGTTACGACATCGTGGTGCCGACCCTGAACTTCTTCGGTCGCCAGATCCAGGCCGGCGTGTTCCTGCCGCTGGACAAGAGCAAGATCCCGAACCTGGCCAACCTCGACCCGGCGGTGATGCAGCGCATCGCCGGCCAGGACCCGGAGAACAAGTTCGGCGTGCCGTACATGATGGGCACCACCGGCATCGGCTACAACGTGGCCAAGCTCAAGGAACGCTTCGGTGGCAGCACCGAGGTGGCCAACAGCTGGGACCTGATCTTCAAGCCGGAGAACATCTCCAAGATGAAGGACTGCGGCGTGACGCTGCTGGACACGCCGGCCGACCTGATCCCGATCGCGCTGCATTACCTGGGCGAAGACCCGCACAGCGCCGACCCGGCGGTGATCCAGAAGGCCGCCGACCTGCTCAAGTCGATCCGCCCGTACGTGCAGAATTTCCATTCCTCGCAGCTGGTCGGTGCGCTGGCCAATGGCAGCACCTGCCTGGTGGTGGGCTGGTCCGGTGACATCATCCAGGCCCGCGACCGCGCCGAGGAAGCCAAGAACGGCGTGGAAGTGGCCTACTCGATTCCGAAGGAAGGTGCCCCGCAGTGGTTCGACATGCTGGCCATCCCGAAGGACGCCCAGCACCCGGAAAACGCCTACGCCTTCATCAACTACCTGCTCGAGCCGCAGGTGGCCGCCAACAACACCAACGTGACCCACTACGCCAACCCGGTGAAGTCGGCCACGCCGCTGGTGGATCCGGCCATCCGTGACGACAAGACCATCTACCCGCCGGAAGACGTGGCGGCCAAGATGTTCACCTACGCGATCAACACGCCGGACACGGACAAGCTGTACACCCGTCTGTGGACCGAGATCAAAACCGGCCGTTGATGCATCCGGAGGCAGCGCGGCCGTCCCCGGCATCGACGGCGGGGACGCGCTGAAGGCATCCATGCCGATGCCCCGGATCTGGACCAAAGCCTCCCCGGCGCTGCCGGGGAGGCTTTTTTCATGGGTTTTCCGCAGGATTTCACTTGACGTCCCGCACCGCTCCCGTACTGTCACGTACGTGATCGCCTGAATGCGATCCGGCCTATCGGATGACAGCCGCGACGAGACCATGAGCGAAGAGCCCCAAGCCCCCTCCGCGTCCTCGAACGACGCACCGCAGGCGCAGGACAAACCCTCGCCCTTGAAGAACCCCAAGGTACGCTGGACGTTGACCGGCATCGGCCTGCTGGTGCTGGTCGCATTGCTCGCATGGCTGGCGTACTACCTGACCACCGGCAGGTACCTGCAGCGGACCAACAACGCCTACCTGCAGGCCGATGCGGTGGCGGTCGCGCCGCGCATCAACGGCTACCTCACCGAAGTGCTGGTGCAGGACAACCAATGGGTGAAGGCCGGTGCGCCGCTGGTGAAGATCGACCCGCGCACCTACCGCGCCACGCTGGACCAGGCCGAAGCCGTGATCGCCGTGCGCGAGGCCGACATCGCCGCCGCCAGCGCCGGGGTGGAAGGCAACCAGTCGCAACTGCTGCAGGCACGCACCCAGCTGCGCGCCGCCGAGGCCACGCTGCGCTTCGCACGCGCCGAAGTGGCGCGCTTCGGCCCGCTGGCGGCGTCCGGCGCCGACACCCATGAGCACCTGGAGAGCGTCAAGCACGACCTGGAACGGGCGCAGGCCCAGTACGATGCGGCGCGCGCGCAGATCAGCGGGGCCGAAAGCCAGCTGCAGGCCGGCCAGGCGCAACTGGCCCAGGCGCGCGCGGGGCTGAAGCAGGCCCAGGCCGATGCCGCGCAGGCCGAGGTGGCCTTCGAGGACACCGTGCTGAGCGCGCGCATCGACGGGCGGATCGGCAACAAGACCGCGCAGGTGGGCCAGTTCGTCGGTGCCGGTACGCGGCTGATGACGGTGGTGCCGCTGCAGTCGCTGTACCTGTCGGCCAACTTCAAGGAAACCCAGCTGGGGCGGATGCGACCGGGCCAGCCGGCGCGGATCGAGGTGGATGCGCTGCCGGGCACGACGCTGCACGGCACCGTGGAAAGCATCTCGCCGGGCACCGGCTCGCAGTTCGCGCTGCTGCCGCCGCAGAACGCCACCGGCAACTTCACCAAGGTGGTGCAGCGCATCCCGGTGCGGATCCGGATCGAGGTCGATGCACGGACTCGCACGATCCTGGTGCCCGGCATGTCGGTAGAGGTCACCGTGGACACGCGTGAGGACAGCGCCAACACGCCGTCCGGGGACGCCACAGCGCGATGAGCACCACCGCCGCCAGCGCGGTGCCACAGAAGGCCGATGCCAGCGCCTGGCTGGCGGTGGCCGCCGGCACCATCGGCTCGTTCATGGCGACGCTGGACATCTCCATCGTCAACGCCGCGCTGCCGACCATCCAGGGCGAGGTCGGCGCCAGTGGCACCGAGGGCACGTGGATCTCGACCTCGTTCCTGGTCTCGGAGATCGTGATGATCCCGCTGACCGGCTGGTTCGTGCGCACGCTGGGCCTGCGCACCTTCCTGCTGATCTGCGCCTCGCTGTTCACCGCGTTCTCGGTGATGTGCGGCCTGTCGAGCACGCTGGACATGATGATCCTCGGGCGCATCGGCCAGGGCTTCACCGGCGGCGCGCTGATTCCCACCGCCTTGACCATCGTGGCCACGCGGCTGCCACCGGCACAGCAGACGCTGGGCACGGCGCTGTTCGGCATGACCGTGATCCTGGGACCGATCATCGGCCCGTTGCTGGGCGGCTGGCTGACCGAGAACGTCAGCTGGCATTACGCCTTCTTCATCAACGTGCCGATCTGCGCCGGACTGATCGCGCTGCTGCTGCTCGGCCTGCCGCACGAGACGTCGAACTGGGGTGGCCTGCTGCGCGCGGACTGGCTGGGCATCCTCGGCATGACCGCCGGCCTGGGCGCGTTGACCGTGGTGCTGGAGGACGGCCAGCGCGAGCGCTGGTTCGAATCGGAGTTCATCCTGATCCTGAGCCTGGTCTCGCTGGTGGGCTTCGCGCTGCTGGCGTTGTCGCAGTTCCTCAGCGACGAGCCGGTGATCCGACTGCGGATCCTGTTCCAGCGCAGCTTCGGCGCGGTGTTCGTGATGGTCGGCGCGGTCGGCATGATCCTGTTCGGGGTGATGTACATGATCCCGCAGTTCCTGGCGGTGATCGCCGGCTACAACACCGAGCAGGCCGGCTACGTGCTGCTGCTGGGCGGCGTGCCGACGGTACTGCTGATGCCATTCATGCCGAAGATGCTGGAGACCATCGATGTGCGGGTGATGGTGATGGGCGGCATGCTGTGCTTCGCCGCGGCATGCTTCATCAACCTCGGGTTGACCGCGGACAGCGTGGGCATGCATTTCGTCATCGGCCAGTTGCTGCAGGGCTGTGGGCTGGCGCTGGCGATGATGGCGCTGAACCAGGCCGCGATCACCTCGGTGCCGCGCGCGCTGGCCTCCGATGCCTCGGGCTTGTTCAACGCGGCGCGCAACCTGGGCGGCTCGATCGGCCTGGCCATCATCTCCACCTTCCAGGAGCGGCGCGTCAGTTTCCATATCGATGCCATCGGCAGCGCCACCACGGCCAACTCGCCGCTGGCGCAGGACTACCTGCAGGCCCTGGGCGGACAGACGGGCGATGCGACGCAGGCCGCCGCGCTGCTGGTACAACAGGTACAGCAGCAGGCGCTGGTGATGGCCTACAACGACCTGTTCTGGATCTTCGGCATCATCGTGGTGGCGACGCTGCCGCTGGTGTTCCTGCTCAAGCCCCTGCCCAAGGGCGTTCCTCTGGCGATGCACTGATGGCACGACACGTTTCCCGTTCCCTGTTGCCGATCTCCCTCGGCCTGGCCCTGCCGCTGACGCTGGCCGGCTGCATGCTCGGCCCCGACCATGTGCGCCCCGAGGTCGCCCGGGGCGCCGTCGCCCAGCCGGCCCTGCCGCGCGCTGCCGATGCCGGGGTGATGCCGGCCACGCCCCCCAGCCAATGGTGGCGGCAGCTCGACGACCCGTTGCTGGACCAGTTGATCGACGATGCCTTGCGCAACAGTCCGAACCTGCGTGCCGCGCAGGCCAGGCTGCTGGCCTCGCGTGGCCTGCAACGGCAGCGCCGGGCCGAACAGCTGCCCAGCGTCGGCGCGGTGGCCGGCTACACCCGCATCAACCCGCCCGACGTGCTGGTGGACGACGTGCGCCAGGTTGGTGAATCCGCCGCGCGCGTGGCCGAGAGCAATGGCCGTCCCCAGGAGGCGGCGCAGCTGCGCGATGAGTTCTCGAGGATCGACCTGGATACCAGCCTGTACATCGCCGGCGTCGATGCGAGCTGGGAGCTGGACCTGTTCGGCCGCAAGCGCCGTGCCGCGCAGGAAGCGGCGGCCAGGGCCGATGCCGACGCCGCGGCGCTGGCCGATGCGCAGGTGCAGCTGGCCGCGGAAGTGGCCCAGGTCTACCTAGGCTACCGCGGCAGCCGCCAGCGCATCGCGCTGGCCGAGCACAACGCCACGGCGGCGGCCGACGCATTGGCCCTGACCCGGCAGCGCCGCGCGCGCGGCGTGGATTCGGACCTGCACGTGGAGCGTGCCAGCGTGCAGCTGGAGCAGCAGCAGGCCCAGCTGGCGCCACTGCGTGCGCAGGCCACCGAAGCGCGCGACCAGTTGGCATTGATGACCGGCCGTGAGCCGGGCGCGCTGGACGCCACGCTGGCCGAGGATCGGCCGATGCCGTCGTTGCCGGCGGAGGTGAAGGTGGACGATGCGGCGGCGCTGATCCGGCGCCGGCCGGACATCCGCAAGGCCGAAGGCGAGCTGGCGGCAGCTTCGGCGCAGATCGGCCAGGCCCTGTCGGCGTACTTCCCGCAGGTGAACCTGCTGGGCACGATCGGCATGGGGGCGTCATCGCTGTCGGATTTCAACAGTGACTCGGCCGCGAGCGTGGTGATGCCGTTCCTGCGCTGGTCGGTGTTCGATTTCGGCGTGAACAAGGCCCGCGTGGCACAGGCCCGTGCCGGTCACCAGGCCCGCCTGGCCGCCTACGAGGGCACGGTGCTGGCGGCCCTGCAGGATGCCAACAGCGCCTTGACCCGTTTCGGCGCGGCCCGCGAGCAACTGCTCAAGGCCCGCAACGCCGAGGCCTCGGCCACCCGCTCGGCGGCGTTGATGGCCCAGCGCCGCCAGGCCGGCGCCTCCTCGCAGATCGACCTGCTCGACGTGCAGCGCCAGCAGTTGAGCGCGCAGGACGGCCTGGCCCAGGCCCAGTTGCAGCTGCTGGTGCGCTACGTGGCGCTGCAGAAGAGCCTGGGCCTGGGATGGGAGCAGGCCCCCGAGCCGCGCAGCTGAGGGCGGCTTTTGAAGCGCAAGGCCCCGTTGCAACGCCCTCCCGGCGCGCGGAGCGCTCGCCCGGCCCCGGGGGGCGACCGGTAAGGTCCGCCCGGCGCCAATCGCCACACCCGGCGGTGTCGCCTGCAAAACCCGGGGGCTACACTACGCGCGTTTTCCACCTGCCCGCTCCCGGAGCCCCACATGCCCGTTGATGCCAAGCCCGACATCAGGAACGATGCCATCGCCCTGAACAGCGAGCCCGGCTACCTGTCCATCCGCGACCTGCGCAAGGAATTCGATGGCTTCGTCGCCGTCGATGACGTCAACCTGGACGTGCGCAAGGGCGAGATCTTCGCGTTGCTGGGGGGCTCGGGCAGTGGCAAGTCGACCCTGTTGCGCTGCCTGGCCGGCTTCGAGACCCCGACCAAGGGCAGCATCCTGCTCGACGGCCAGCCGATCACCGCGCTGCCGCCGTACGAGCGGCCGATCAACATGATGTTCCAGTCCTATGCGCTGTTCCCACACATGACGGTGGAGCAGAACATCGCTTTCGGCCTGAAGCAGGACGGCATGGCCAAGGACGCGATCACCCGCCGCGTCGGCGAGATGCTGGAGCTCGTGCAGCTGGAAAAGCTCGGCAAGCGCAAGCCGCACCAGCTCTCCGGCGGCCAGCAGCAACGCGTGGCGCTGGCCCGTTCGCTGGCCAAGGGGCCCAAGCTGTTGCTGCTGGACGAGCCGATGGGCGCGCTGGACAAGAAGCTGCGCTCGAAGATGCAGCTGGAGCTGGTCAACATCATCGAGCAGCTGGGCGTGACCTGCGTGATGGTCACCCATGACCAGGAAGAAGCGATGACCATGGCCACCCGCATCGCGGTGATGGACCAGGGCTGGATCCAGCAGATCGGCAAGCCCGACGACATCTACGAGCAGCCGGCCAACCGCTTCGTGGCCAGCTTCATCGGCTCGGTGAACCTGTTCGAAGGCGTCATCGACGAGGACCTGCCCGAGTATGTCACCGTGCGCACGGCCGATTTCCCGGCGCCGATCTACGTCGGCCATGGCATCACCGGGTATGAAGGCCAGCCGGTCGCCTTCGCGCTGCGCCCGGAGAAGGTGCACATCGCCAAGGACGAACCCGAGGGCGAGACCAACAAGGCGTTCGGGGTGGTCGAGGACATCGCCTATTTCGGCAGCCACTCGGTCTACCACGTGCGCCTGCCCAGCGGCGCCAAGATCCTCTCCAACTTCGCCAACATGAAGCGCTGGGACAGCGACGGCATCACCTGGAACGATGAAGTCTGGGTGTCCTGGGACGACAACGACGGCGTGGTGCTGACCTCATGAGCCAGACGGACAAGAACGCGGCCGGTTGGCGGCGCTGGGTGCCTGGCGTGCGCGCCAGCGTGATCGGCGTGCCGTACCTGTGGCTGTTGCTGTTCTTCGCGATCCCGTTCCTGATCGTGCTGAAGATCTCCTTCTCGAAGATGGCCGTGGCGATGCCGCCCTACACGGCGATCGTCGAGTACGTGGACAACGCGTTCAACGTCAACCTCAACCTGGGCAACTACACGGCGCTGTTCACCGACAGCCAGTACGTGCTGGCCTACCTGAGCTCGATCAAGATCGCGCTGATCTCCACCGTGCTGACGTTGCTGATCGGCTACCCGATGGCCTACGTGATCTCGCGGATGTCGCCGTCGGCGCGCAACATCGCGATGATGCTGGTGGTGTTGCCGTCGTGGACCTCGTTCCTGATCCGCGTCTATGCCTGGATCGGCATCCTCGACAGCAACGGCATCCTCAATCGCTGGCTGATGGCGGCCGGGCTGATCGACACCCCGCTGCAGATCCTCAACACGCCGCTGGCCGCCTACATCGGCATCGTCTACTGCTACCTGCCGTTCATGGTGCTGCCGCTGTACACCAACCTGGTCAAGCTCGACCACCGCCTGCTGGAGGCCGCCTACGACCTGGGCGCCAAGCCATGGCAGGCCTTCCTGAAGATCACCTTGCCGCTGTCGCGCAACGGCATCGTCGCCGGCTTCATGCTGGTGATGATCCCGGCGGTGGGCGAGTTCGTGATCCCGGAAATGCTCGGCGGCCCGGGCACGCTGATGATCGGCCGCGTGTTGTGGAGCGAGTTCTTCACCAACCGCGACTGGCCGCTGGCCTCGGCGGTGGCAGTGGTGATGCTGGTGCTGCTGCTGATCCCGATCCTGATCTTCAACCGTTCCCAGCAGCGTGAGCTGGAAGGGAAGCTGGCATGAGCATGGCGCGGCGCAATTCGTGGTGGGGCTGGCTGGCGCTGCTGTTCGGCTTTGGCTTCCTGTACCTGCCGATCCTGCTGGTGATCATCTACTCGTTCAATTCCTCGCGCCTGGCGACGGTGTGGGTGAGTTTCTCCTTCAGCGCCTACAGCCAGCTGTTCAACGACCGGCAGCTGCTCGACGCGGCGTGGTTGAGCCTGAAGATCGCCTTCTGGACCGCCACCGCGTCCATGGTGGTCGGCACGATGGCGGCGATGGCGATGACCCGCTTCAAGCGCTTCCCGACCAAGACGGTGTTCGGGGCGCTGGTCACCGCGCCGCTGGTGATGCCGGAGGTGATCATCGGCCTGTCGATCCTGCTGATGCTGGTGTCGATGGGCGGGCTGTTCGGCCTGCCGTCGAAGGGCCAGGTGGCGATCTGGATCGCGCATGTCACCTTCACCCTGTCGTTCGTGACGGTGGTGGTCTCCTCGCGCCTGCAGGAGATGGACCGCTCGCTGGAAGAAGCAGCGATGGACCTGGGCGCGAACCGGGTGAAGGTGTTCTTCCTGATCACCTTGCCGATCATCGCCCCGGCCTTGCTGTCCGGCTGGCTGCTGGCCTTCACGCTGTCGCTGGATGACGTGGTGATCGCCAGCTTCATGGCCGGCCCGAGTTCGACCACCTTGCCGATGAAAGTGTTCTCCTCGGTGCGCATGGGCGTGAGCCCGAAGATCAACGCGCTGGCCACGGTGATGGTGCTGGCGGTGTCGACGGTGGCCTTCATCGGTTGGTGGATCTCCGCCCGCACCGAGAAGCGGCGCCAGCGCGACCGGCAGCTGGCGCTGCAGGAAAACGGTTGATCGCCAGGCAGCGGCAACGCCGGGCCACGCCCGGCGGGCTTCACCGCTGAAACCCCGGTCGAGCACGACACCGCGCCGCCGGTTCGTGCTTTACCTGCCGGCAACACCTGCGGCGTTACCCTTGCTGCATTCGTTGAATGCAGGTGTGACGCCATGGCTTCGTATCAAACCGTGAACCCCTTCAACGGCCGCGCCGAACGTACGGTCGAACTGATGGCCGCCGCGGCCATCGAGCAACGCCTCGCGGCCGCCGATGCCGCGTTCCCGGCCTGGTCCGCACTGACGCTGGCGCAGCGCGGTGCGTACCTGCGCAACGTCGCCGCGGGCCTGCGTGCGCGACGGGAGAACATCCAGCGCACCATGAGCGTGGAAATGGGCAAGCTGCGGCGCGAGGCGCTGGCCGAGATCGAGAAGAGCGCGGCCGCCTGCGAGTACTACGCCGACCACGCCGCCGACTACCTCACGCCGCAGGCGATCACCACCGAGGCCCGGCGCAGCTATGTCACCTACCAGCCGATCGGCTGCGTGCTGGCGGTGATGCCGTGGAACTTCCCGATCTGGCAGGTGATCCGTTTCCTGGCGCCGGCCCTGATGGCGGGCAACGTGGCCCTGCTCAAGCACGCCAGCAATGTTCCCGGTTGCGCCGATGCGCTGCGTGGCGTGGTGGTTGCCGCCGGCATCCCGGACGGCGTGTTCGACGTGCTGCACATCGACAACGACCAGGCTGCCGACGTCCTGCGCGACCGCCGGGTGAAAGCGGTCACCTTGACCGGCAGCGAGCGGGCGGGGCGCTCGATTGCCGCCAACGCCGGCGACCAGTTGAAGAAATGCGTGATGGAGCTGGGCGGCAGCGATGCCTTCGTGGTGCTCGAGGACGCGGATCTGGACGTGGCCGTCGCGGCGGCGGTGAAGTCGCGCTTCGACAACGCCGGCCAGACCTGCATCGCCGCCAAGCGCTTCGTGCTGGTGGACGCGATCGCCGATGCATTCGTGCAGCGTTTCGTCGAGGCGGCCAGGGCACGCGTGTATGGCGACCCGCAGGACGAGGCCACCACGCTGGCGCCGATGGCGCGGGCCGACCTGCGCGATGAACTGCATCGGCAGGTGCAGGAGTCGGTGGCGCTGGGTGCGACGTTGCGGCTGGGCGGCGAACCGATTGCCGACAGCTGCGCAGGGTATGCCGCGTCGATCCTGGACAACGTCGGTCCGGGCATGCCGGCCTACGCGCAGGAGCTGTTCGGCCCGGTGGCGGCGATTCTGAGGGTCAAGGATGAAGCCGAAGCGGTGCGCGTGGCCAATGACACCTGTTTCGGGTTGGGGGGCAGTGTGTGGACGCGCGACGTGGCGCGCGGCGAGCAGGTTGCCTTGCAGCTGCAATGCGGTGCGGCATTCGTCAATTCGGTCGTGAAGAGCGACGCGCGGCTACCCTTCGGCGGCACCAAGCGCTCGGGCTTTGGCCGCGAACTGGCCGACCACGGCATCCATGAGTTCATGAACATCAAGACGGTCTACGTGGCCTGACCTGCTTCGCCCCCCCTTTGGCCGTAGGCGAAGGGGAGGGTCGGGCAGGGGTGATCTTCGCCCTGGCGCAAGGACTTCCCGCGTCGCGACCGAAGTCGCGCCTGTGCTCAGCCGAACGGTTGATCGATCGACGGGCTCTGCGGCGTCATCAGGGCGGCACCGTCCTCGGTGACGTACAGGATGTCCTCCAGGCGCACGCCGAACTGGTCGGGGAGGTAGATGCCGGGTTCGTCGCTGAAGGTCATGCCCGGCTCCAGCACGTGCTGGTTGCCGCGCACCAGGTAATCCCACTCATGCATGTCCAGGCCGATGCCATGGCCAAGGCGATGGCTGAAGTAGCGGAAGTCCGGCCCATAGCCGGCATCGCTGATCACCTTGCGCGCGGCGCCGTCCACCGCCGACATGGTCACCCCCGGGCGCGCCACCTTCAGCGCGGCGGTCTGCGCCTGCAGCACGATGTCGAAGATGCGGCGGATCTCGTCGCTGGGCTGGCCCAGCACCACGGTGCGGGTCATGTCGCTGGTGTAGCCATCGGCACGGCAGCCTCCGTCGAAGATGATGGGCGTGCCTTCGACCAGGTGCTGCGGCTTGTCCGAGCCGTGCGGCGAGGCGGTGTACTTGCCGATGTTCACGTCGGCATCGCCCCTCAACCCGGTGCGGGCATAGGCCATCGCCACCAGGCCGCTGATGTCCTGCTCGGTCATGCCGGGTTGCAGGGCCTTCCACACCGCCTCGTACACGGCCAGCGTGTTGGCGTTGGCCAGCTTCATCAGTGCCAGTTCGGCCGGGCTCTTGACCCGGCGGCAGCCGGCGCTGACCGGCCAGGCGTCGACCACCCGCGCCTGCGGCAGCGCGTCCATGATGCCCTTGGCGCGGAAGAACGGCACCGTCTCCTCCATGCCGATGACGCCGGTGGCGTGGCCCATGTCGCGGACCACCCTGGCGACCAGCGCATACGGGTCTTCGTCTTCCTGCCAGCCGCGCACGTCGTTGCCGAGCTTGATCTGCTCCAGCGTGCGGCCGCGCTCGAACTCGGGCGTGACGTAGACCAGCTCGCCCGAGCGCGGCAGCAGCACGCCGGTCAGCCGTTCGCTGTTCCACCAATGCATGCCGGTGAAGTAGGTCAGCGAGCTGCCGGCACCGATGAACAGCACGTCGATGCCGTGCTGTCCCATCAGTTGCTGGGCGCGCGCCACGCGCGCCATGCGCTCGTCATTGCCGATCGGCACCACCTGCGCGGCGACCGGCTTCAGGGCGCGGATCGACGCCGGCAGGTCGCTGTCACCGGCCGCAGGCGCGGCCTGCGCCATCTGCGACAGCGGCAACGCCGCCGCGCCGACGGCCAGTGAGTTGCGCAGGAAATGACGGCGCGTGCCGTTGAAGGCGGATGGGTTTGCCATGGAGTTCCCCTCGAAGTCCGGATGCAGGAAGCGCGCGACCGGCGGCGTCAAAGCCAGCCGGAGCGCTTGAACAGGCGATACAGCACCACGCACACCGCGCCCACGCCGATCATCAGCAGCGGATAGGCGAAGCGGCCGGCGAGCTCGGGCATGTGGGTGAAGTTCATGCCGTACCAGCTGGTGACCAGCGTGGGCGCGGCCAGCAGGGCCGCCCAGGCACCCAGCTGTTTGACGGTCTCGCCCTGTGCCAGCGTGACCAGCGAGAGGTTCACGCTCAACGCCGTGCCCAGCATCTCGCGCAGGGTGTCGATGGCGTCGTTGACGCGCGCGGCATGGTCCTGCACATCGCGCAGGTACAGCCGCACTTCCTCGTTGACCAGTTGCGCCTGGTTGCGCTGCAGCTGCGCCAGGGCGTCCTGTAGTGGTGCCACCGCCAGCCGCATCTTGTTGAGTTCGCGCTTGAGCTCGTACAGGCGGATCACCGTGCGCCGCTTGTAGGTCTCGGCGAAGATATCCTTCTCCAGCGTGTCCAGGGTGTCGCGGAAGCTGTCGGTGATCGGCAGGTAGTTGTCCACCACCGCATCCAGCACCGCGTACAGGCAGAAGGACGGGCCCATCGACAGCAGCCCGCGTTCGCGCTCCAGCCGCGCCCGCACCGGTGCATACGACAGCGAGGCGCCATGGCGCACGGTCAGCAGGAAGCGCGGCCCGAGGAAGGCATGGGTCTCGCCGTAGCGGATGCGCTCGTCCACCACCTGCGCGGTGTGGACCACCACGAACAGCGAGTTGCCATAGGTTTCGATCTTGGGCCGCTGGTGCGCCTTGCGCGTGTCCTCGATGGCCAGCGGGTGCAGGTTGAATTCCTCCTGCACCTTGTCCAGCACGGCATCGCTGGGCTCGTACAGGCCCACCCAGACGAAGCCCTTGCTGTCTTCCTGGAGGACGTCGCTGATGCTGTCCAGGTCGATGGCGCGCAACGCGCCATCTTCGCCATACCAGGTGCAGTTGATGACACAGGCCGGATTGGCCGGTGCCGGAGATGTGATGACCGGTTCCATGCCGGCCATCGTGCCTCAGCGCGCCGGGGCCGCCAAGCGTTGTGGACGCAACACCCAAGCCAACGCCAGGTGCACCGGCAGCAGCAACACGATCCACTGCACGTTGTACTGCGCCTGCAGCGACAGCCAGTGCACCGGCAGGGCGAGCGCGGCGATGCCGGCCACCAGCCACAGCAGCAGGGTGAACCCGCGCCCCGGGCGACGTCCGCGCAGCAGCATCCAGGCGCCGGGAAGCAGCGCCAGCGCCAGCGGGTTGAGCAGGAACAGGTTGCGGTTGGCCCACGCGGCATGGTGCTCGCTGAAGCCCCACAGGTAGGTCAGCAATCCGCCGGCGACGGCGCAGAACAGCCAGAACGGCAGCGCGAAGCCGGCCACCAGGCGCGGGCGGCGACGCGCGGCCAGGAGCAGCGTCGCCACTGCCAGCCCGGTCAGCAGCCACGGCCACCAGCGGCGGACCTGCTCCTTGGGTTCGGCGGCCAGGCGCTGCGGAAACAGCGCGTGTTCCTCCAGCACCAGCGGGCGGCCTTCGCTGTTGCGGGCCTCGCGCAGGCTGTCGGCCAGGCGCATCGGCACGAACGCTTCCTCCCAGCGCGACAGCGGCACGTCCGCGCTCGGGCCCAGGCCCAGGTCGAAGCCCAGCCACATCCACGGCGCCGGCGAGGCCAGCCGCACCGACTCGCTGCGGTAGGTGTTGCCGCGCGAACGTCCGGCCAGCTGTGATTTCAAGCCGCCGTTCATGGCCTGGTCCAGGGTGTCGCGGACCATCGTGGCGCAGTTGGCGGTGTAGTAGTCGTAGCGGTAGCGCGCGTTCTCGGGCCTGGCGCGCTCGACCAGGCCGGCCGCCAGCGCGCGGGCCTGGTCCGCTGGCAGGTCCAGCCACTGGATGCTGGCGCCGCGACCGACCTGCTGGTACTGCGACAGGTCTTCTTCCAGCGGCAGTGCCACCAGGTAATACATCATGTGGCCGCGCACGAAGTTGCCGACGAAGTCCGCCTCGCCCGGGTCGAAGTAGCCGAAGTTGTACGAGGTGGCCTGGCCGGTGACCGGGTCGGCCACCACCAGTGCGTCGTGGCCGAAGCGCTCGAAGAAGATCTCGCCCGGTTGCATGGTCACCACGCCGATGCGGGGCACCGGCGGCGGCTCCGCTGCGGTGGTGCTGGCCTGTGCGCCGGCAGCGCCGGCGAACAGCAGCAGGAACAGCAACGCGAATGCGGCCGACAACCGCCGCGGCAACCGGAAGGTGATCAAGCGTCGTCCTGGTCTTCGGGGGGCAGGATGGTGACGTGGAAGGCCTGCACGCGGCGCGCATCGGCACGTGCCACGCGGAACACGAAACGCTCCAGGGTCAGCTCGTCGCCGGTTTCCGGCAGGTGGCCGATGGCTTCGGTGACCAGGCCGCCGATGGTGTCGTAATCGTCGTCGGAGAAGTCGGCGCCGAAGCGCTCGTTGAAATCGCCGATGGTGGTCAGCGCGTCCACCACGTAGCGGCCATCGGCGAGGATGGCGATCTGCGCGGTGTGGTCCTCGGTCTCGTCATGCTCGTCGTCGATCTGGCCGACGATCTGTTCCAGCACGTCCTCGATGGTGACCACGCCGGCCACGCCGCCGTACTCGTCGACCACGATGGCCATGTGGTTGCGCGAGAGCCGGAACTCCTTGAGCAGTACGTTGAGCTTCTTGGCCTCGGGGATCAGCACCGCCGGGCGCAGCAGCTCGCGGATGGTGGAATGGCTGTTGTCGGCGACCACGCCGCGCAGCAGGTCCTTGGCCAGCAGGATGCCAAGGATGTCGTCCTTGTTCTCGCCGTGCACGGGGAAGCGCGAATGTCCGGATTCGACCACCTGCTTCATCAGTTCGATGAAGGGTGAATCCACCGGCAGGGACACCATGTGCGAGCGCGGCACCATCACATCGCCCACGGTCAGCTCGGCCACCGAGATGGCGCCTTCCATCATGCGCAGGGTGTCTGCGGCGATCAGGCCGTCCTGCTGTGCGGTCTGCAGGATCGTCACCAGCTCGTCGCGGGTGTGGGGTTCGCTGGAGAAGGCCGAGCTCAGGCGCTCAAGCCAACTGCGTTTTTTCTCGCCCGGTTCAGGGCTGGTACTACTGTCGTCTTCAGACATCTCTTGGTTTGACGGCACCCGGCTCGCCGGGCGGTGCCGGCAAGTCTAGCAGAGGATGTTTACCGCTCCCGGCTCAGCCGGCCGGGGGCTGGCCCGGTGCCTGGACGTCGGGTTCGGCGGGCTTGGACGGCGCCGGGTCGGCCGGTGCCGGCGCGCCCGGGGCCTCGCCTTCGGCCGGGTGGTCCAGGCTGTAGGTGCAGCTGACCAGGGTCTTGCCCGGGTGCGACTTGACGTTGGACACGCCCAGCACCACCGACTCGATCAGCGCCTCGCCGGAGCGGGCATCGATGACGTCGCGGCTGACCAGTTCGCGGCCGGCCATGAACTTGTCCGGGGCGTCATAGCCGGTTTCCAGGTCCAGCGTCCTGGCCAGGTCGCGGGGTTCGGGCAGGTCGAGGATGGCCAGCACGGTGCCGCCGGCCATGGCGACATGGTCGACCTGGTGGCCAAACACGCGGATCGGCGTGTTCAGCATGTACTCGGCCATGAACAGGTTGCCTTGTGGCAGCGGTCGCCAGCCCAGTGCCACGGCCTTGAGCGGGTCGTTGACGATCGGTGCCAGCGCGGCGAACTCGCTGACGCTCTGCCGGCACTCGATCAGCGCGGCCAGGTCGATCGGCCCTTGGGCCCGGGCGGTGCCAGCGAAGGCGAGCAGCAGGGGCAGCAACGGAGTCAGGCGCACGGGTGTTCCGCAGGACGGGGGCTGTCAATGATAGCCACGCATGTCCGTTCCGGTGCAGCCCGGCCATGGGGTCACCCGCAGCCTGGCCGCGAAGTTGGCGATGTCAGCCGCCTCCTGGGCCGCTCAATGTTCGCCGGCGTAGGGGTCTTCGATGCCCAGTTCGGTCAGGATCTCGCGCTCGAGCTGTTCCATGGCCTCGGCTTCCTTGTCGTCCTCGTGGTCCCAGCCGAGCAGATGCAGCACGCCGTGCACGGTGAGGTGGGCGTAGTGGGCATTGAGCGCCTTGCCCTGTTCCTTGGCCTCGCGTGCCACCACCGGCGCGCAGATCACCAGGTCACCCAGCAGCGGGAACTTCACGCCCTTGGGCAGCCCTTCGGGCACCTCGGCGGGGAAGCTCAGCACGTTGGTGGCGTAGTCCTTGCCGCGGTAGTGGCGGTTCAACGACTTGCCTTCCTTGGCATCGACCACGCGGATGGCCAGGTCGGCTTCGCGGATGCGCCCCTTCAATGCGGCCGCCACCCATTTGCGAAAGCTGACCGCGGCCGGCAGTCCGGCGCGGGGGAGGGCGTAGCTGATGGCTACATCAAGGCGGGTAGGGCCCTTGGTCATGGCAGGTTCCGGCAATTCAGGCAGTACAGAGGGGCACAGTATCGCGCGCTGGAGGTTTCATCGCGACTTCCATTCCGCGGCGGTGAACGGAATCTCCACGACCGCACTGTCCGCACGGCGCGCCGGTATGCCGGCTTCCTCGGCCGAGCCATGGCAGTTGTAGCCCTTGTGCAGGCTGACCTGGGTAGCCAGCGCCAGTGCGCCCTGCTCCGGGCTGGCGTCGGGATCCAGGTAGATCGTGGCGTCCTTGCAGCCGCCGACGTTGGCCACCTGCAACGCCGGGATCAGGGTGCGCGCGGCCTGGTCCGTCAGGGCATCGAACTGTTCCTGGCGGATGCGCTCCTGCGCCGCGGAGGCACGCAGCTTGAAGTAGTACAGCTGCTTGTAGAACAGGTAGCCATTGGAATACATCGGCCAGTCGCGGGGCATCAGGTTCAGCTGCATCTGCAACCTGCGGCCGGTGACCTGCTCGGCCTGGGCGATGGCCTGGATCACCTGCGCATCGAGATCGTTGGCCGGGGTCTCGCTGCTGCGGGTACCGGCTGCGTCCAGCGGGAAGGGATCGTCGCGCAGTTCCTGCAGCCGCGAATAGGTGCCGTGCTCGGCGGCGTACTTCATGCTGGCGCGGAAGTCCCTGATGCCGCTGTCGATCGCCTCGGCCGGGCTCATGCGCCCGGCCGGGTAGACGTAGATGTCCACCCGGGTTTCCTGGTGGTCCTTCAGCGCGTAACGAAAGCCCGCGCCATCGAACTTCTGGCCGGGGTCGAAGCTGCTGCCCTGCAATTCGAAGTCGCCAACCTGTCTGGGGGCGATCAGGTAGCTGGTTTCAACGTAGGGGCGGACATCGGCCCGGGCATCCTTCTTCTCGCCGATGGCCGTGCCAGGCATGCAGATCACGACCAGCAGCGTGCAGGCGGACAAGAGGCGATACACGTTGGGCATCACACTTCCTTTGTGCAGGTGATGCCCGGAGTGTAAGGCTTACTCGGCGCCGGGTTTGACCTGCTGCAGGTCGCGCCGGTCGTAGGCGTTGACGATGCGCGCCACCAGCGGATGACGGACCACGTCGCGGGCCTCGAAGAAGGTGAAGCTGACGCCATCCACGTCGCGCAGCACCTCGATCGCATCGCGCAGGCCGGACTTCATGTGCTTGGGCAGGTCGGTCTGGGTCAGGTCGCCGGTGACCACCGCGGTCGAGCCGAAGCCCAGGCGGGTCAGGAACATCTTCATCTGCTCGATGGTGGTGTTCTGCGCCTCGTCCAGGATCACGAAGGCATCGTTGAGCGTGCGCCCGCGCATGTACGCCAGCGGCGCGATCTCGATGACGTTCTTCTCCAGCAGCTTGGCCACCTTCTCCACGCCGAGCATTTCGTACAGGGCGTCATAGAGCGGGCGCAGGTAGGGATCGACCTTCTGGGTCAGGTCGCCGGGCAGGAAGCCCAGCTTCTCGCCGGCCTCCACCGCCGGGCGCACCAGGATCAGGCGCTGCACGCGCGATTCATTCAAGGCTTCCACCGCCATCGCCACGGCCAGGAAGGTCTTGCCGGTACCGGCCGGGCCGATGCCGAAGTTGATGTCGTGGGTGGTGATCTGGTGCAGGTACTTGGCCTGGTTGGCACCGCGGCCGCGCACGGTGCCGCGCTTGACCTTGATCGCCACTTCCTGGGCTTCGTAGGCCTGATCGACCACCTGCTCGACGTTGGCCTGGTTCAGCCGCAGGTGGATGGCGTGGCTGTCGAACACGGTGTCGGCAGCCTCCGCGTAGAGGGCGTTGATCAGCTTCTCGGCCTCGGCGGGGGTCTTGCCGGGGCCGCTGACCCGGAACACATGGCCGCGGTTGGCGATCTGCACGCCGAGCTTGAGCTCGATCTGGCGCAGGTGCTCGTCGAACGGACCGGACAGGTTGGCCAGTCGTTCGTTGTCGATGGGGTCCAGGGTGAAGTCGCGATGGGTGATGGCAGTCATGGGCGATAGATGGTGGCGATGGCGGGGACATCAAGGCCGCCGCAGGGGACGCGGCGGGCGGTCCTGAGCCACGGTCCGGGTGTCCCGGCAATCGCCAGGGTGCCCGGGAGAGCGGGGGGCTTGAAATTTAATTAATCGTTGAATTAAATGAGCGGATGAATCGAAAGCCCGCCAAGCCCTCCGTGGATGCCCCCGCCGCGCAGGCCCCCGTGGTCGCGCCGGTTGTCCCGGCAGCGCCGTCCCGCAAGCCCCGCAAACGTACCCCCGGGCGTCGCCCCACGCAGGATGCGGCGGACCTGCGCGTCCAGTTGCTGGATGCCGCGCTGGCATGCTTCGTCGCCAGGGGCATCGCCGCGACATCACTGCGGGACATCGCGCAGCGTGCGGGCGTGACGCCGGCACTGGTCCACTACTACTTCGGTGACAAGCCGCGGCTGCAACAGGCCGTGGTGGAAGAACGGCTGTGGCCGGTGATGGCGCAGGTGCATGCCGGGGTGCAGGAGGCGGGCGAAGGCGTGGCGGGGTTGGTCGCGGCCTTCGTGGGGGGCGTGGTGCGGGCGGTGGCCGAGCACCCGTGGCTACCGACGCTGTGGGTGCGCGAGATCCTCTGTGAAGGGGGCGCGCTGCGCGAATTGATGATCGAACGCGTTGGCCCGGTGTTGCCGCGGATGCTGGTCGAGCGTTTCGCCGCGGCGCAACGCGATGGCCAGTTGAACCCGCAGCTGGATCCGCGTCTGATGGTGGTCTCGTTGATGGGGCTGACCATGTTCCCGCTGGCCAGTGCCCCCATCTGGCAGTCGCTGTCCGGCGCCCAGGACCTGGGCGCCGAAGAGGTGCAACGCCATGCATTGGCGCTGCTGACGCACGGACTGGAGCTGAAGGCATGAACAAGCGGCGTGGGTTCCTTGTCATCGGGATGCTGTTGTCGCTGGCGGCCTGTCGCGGGCAGGCGCCGCAGGCGCTGGGGACGCTGGAATGGGACCGGGTGACGCTGCCGGCACCGGCGTCGGAACGAATCGTGCGGATCGACGTGCGCGAGGGGCAGCAGGTGGCGGCGGGCGCGCCGCTGATGCAGTTGGAGCTGACCTACGCACAGTCGCAGCTGGCCGCCTTGCAGGGGCAGGTGGCACAGAGCACGGCGGCGTTGTCCGAACTGCACAACGGGCCCCGCAGCGAAGACATCGCGCAGGCGCGTGCCGCACGGGTGGCCGCACAGGCACAGGCACGCCAAGCGCAGGCCTACTACGCCCGGCTGCAGCCACTGGGGACGCGACAGCTGGTTGCCGCCTCCGAACTGGACCGCGCGCGGGCGGCGGCGCAGAGCGCGCAGGCCGACGCCGTCCGCGCTGACGCGGCGCTGGCCGAACTGCTGCATGGCAGCCGCATCGAACAGGTGGCGCAGGGCGAAGCGGCGCTGGCATCGGCGCAGGCCAACGTAAGCGCGCAGGCGGTGCTGCTCGGCAAGCTCGCGCTGGTCGCGCCACGCGCGGGGCGCGTGGACAGCCTCCCCTACAAGCTGGGCGACCAGCCCGCGCAGGGCGCGCCGCTGGCGGTACTGCTGGTGGGCGAGGCGCCGTATGCACGCGTCTACCTGCCGCAGGCGCTGCGCAACCGGCTCCAGGTCGGGGATGCCTTGCAGGTGCAATTGCAGGGCGATGCGGCCACGCAGGTCTACCCGGGCCGGATACGCATGATCCGCAGCGAACCGGTGTTCACGCCGTACTTTGCCTTGACCGGCCAGGACGCCGAGCGCCTGAGCTACCTCGCCGAGATCAGCCTGGGCAAGGAGGCCGCCACGCTCCCGGTCGGGGCGCCGCTGAAGGTGCTGGACGATGGCCGGCGTTGAACTGGCCGCGCCGGTGCGCGTCGTCGCTCCGTCGGATGACATCGCGATCCGCGCGCGCGGCGTGAGCCGGCTGTTCGGTGCGCTGAAGGCCGTGGATGACATTCACCTGGATGTGCCGCGCAGGCAGGTCTACGGTTTCCTGGGGCCCAATGGCTCGGGCAAGTCCACTACCATCCGCATGCTGTGCGGCTTGTTGACCCCCAGTGCCGGCCAGATCGAGGTGCTGGGGTTGCAGATCCCCGAGCAGGCCGAGGCATTGCGCAGCCGCATCGGCTACATGACCCAGAAGTTCTCGCTGTTCGAGGACCTGAGCGTGCGCGAGAACCTAGAGTTCCTGGCCGCCGTGTACGACCTGCCGCGCGCGCGGGCGCGCCAGCGTATCGAGGTGTTGCTCGAGCAGTACCGGTTCCAGGACCGCCAGAAGCAGTTGGCCGGCACCATGAGCGGCGGCCAGAAGCAGCGCCTGGCCTTGGCTGCCGCGGTGCTGCACGAGCCGGAGCTGCTGTTCCTGGACGAGCCGACCAGCGCGGTGGACCCGGAATCGCGCCGCGATTTCTGGGAGAAGCTGTTCGAACTGGCCGATGCAGGCACGACCTTGCTGGTGTCCACGCATTACATGGACGAGGCCGAGCGCTGTCATCGCATCGCCATCCTCGACCATGGCGCGCTGGTCGCCGACGGCACCCCGGCCGAACTCACCGCCCGCCTGGCCGGGCGCACGCTGGTGGTCGAGGCGGCACAGCCGCGGCAGGCCGCGCGCGTGCTGTCCGACTGCCCGGGCGTGATCAGCGTCGCGCAGATCGGCAACAGCCTGCGCGTGCTGCGGGCCGACGATGAGGGCGGCGAGGCATTGACCCGGGCACTCGAAGCGGCGGGCATCACCGCGCAGGTGCACCCGCAGGCGGCGAGCCTGGAGGATGTGTTCGTTGCCGCGACCCGGGGCAGGGCCGTGGATACGGCGGAGGACGCATGAAACTGCGACGACTGCTCGGCGTGATGGTCAAGGAGCTTCGGCAGATGCGCCGCGACCGCATCACCCTGGCCATGATCATCGGTATCCCGGTGATGCAGCTGCTGCTGTTCGGCTACGCGATCAACACCAACCTGCGCGACCTGTCGGCCGGTTTCGCCGACCAGGCGCGCACCTCTGCCTCGCGCATGCTGGCACGGGACATCGTCGCCACCGGCGTGGTCGCGCCGGTACTGGAGGCGGAAACCCCGCAGCAACTGGTGGAGGCGATGCGGCGTGGCCAGATCAGCATCGGCATCGTCATCCCCATGGATTACGAACGGCGCCGGGCCGAAGGCCGCGAGGCGTTGCAGATCCTGGTCGACGGCAGCGACAACGCGGTGCAGAGCGCGGCCGCGCAACTGGCACGGATGCCGTTCGATGGGGCCGGCTTCAAGCCGCTGGCGCCCACCGCGATCAGCGTGGTGGGCTTCTACAACCCGCAGCGCAGTTCGGCGGTCAACATCGTCCCCGGCCTGGTCGGGGTGATCCTGACCATGACCATGGTGCTGTTCACCGCGGTGGCCATCGTGCGCGAGCGCGAGCGCGGCAACATGGAGCTGCTGATCGCCACGCCGGTGACCAGCGCCGAGCTGATGATCGGCAAGGTCATCCCCTACGTGATCATCGGCCTGCTGCAGACCGGCATGGTGCTGGCGCTGGGCACCTGGTTGTTCCACGTGCCCATCGGCGGCAGCCTGCTCGACGTGTTCATCGCCGCCGGCCTGTTGATCGTGGCCAACCTGGCACTGGGGCTGCTGATCTCCACGCGTGCACAGTCGCAGTTCCAGGCGATGCAGATGACCTTCTTCATCTTCCTGCCGTCGATCCTGCTGTCCGGCTTCATGTTCCCGTTCGCCGGCATGCCGCGCTCGGTGCAGTGGCTGGCCGAAGTGCTGCCGCTGACCCACTTCCTGCGCCTGATCCGGGGCGTGATGCTGCGCGGGGCGAGCCTGTGGGAGCTGTGGCCCGGCGTGGTCGCGCTGCTGGCCTTTAGCACGGTGATGATGGCCGGGGCGATCCTGCGTTTCCGCAAGCGGCTGGACTGAGACCGGGTTCTCCACAGGCGGTGTGGATGCGGACGCGACGAAGCTGTGGATATCGTGCTGCAGCCCTTGTGCTGCAAGGCTTCAGGCACATCGGTCAAAAAAGTGCCACGGGCGGGCAGCTTGTCCACACTGGATGTGGATCGAATCTGCATGAAGGTGTGGATAACCGCCCGTAGCCCAGCAACGGCGGGCCTTTCAACGGCATGGCGAAAAAATGACCGTGCCCGGCCCGTAAGAGCGCCTGTGGGCGCTCCTGAGTGACGTCCGTCTGTCGGCTGGGATGCACTCCCGGGTGGGCGCCGCTCACCCGGGATCGGCAGGCCTTTACGTCGGGGTGACGACCCGGCCACGCAACGAGTTGCTCAAGGCCTCGGTGATCAGCACGTCGACGAACTGCCCGACCAGGCGGGCATGGCCGGCGAAGTTCACCGAACGCATGTTCTCGGTCTTGCCGGTCAGTTCGTTCGGGTCCTTGCGCGAAGGGCCGTCGACCAGCACCGACTGCACCGTCCCCACCATCGCATTGGAAATGGTGGCGGCATGCGCGTTGATGCGGGCCTGCAGGCGCGACAGGCGCGCATGCTTCTCGGCGTCGCTGATGGTGTCCTCCAGGTCGGCGGCCGGGGTGCCCGGGCGACGCGAGTAGATGAAGGAGAAGCTCTGGTCGAAGCCCACGTCCTCGATCAGTTTCATGGTCTTCTCGAAGTCGGCGTCGGTCTCGCCGGGGAAGCCGACGATGAAGTCCGAGCTGATCGAGATGTCCGGGCGCACCGCGCGCAGCTTGCGGATCTTGGCCTTGAACTCCAGCGCGGTGTAGCCACGCTTCATGGCGCTGAGGATGCGGTCGCTGCCGGCCTGCACCGGCAGGTGCAGGTAGTTGGCCAGCTTGGGCACGTCGCGGTAGGCGTCGACCAGCGAGTCGCTGAACTCCAGCGGGTGCGAGGTGGTGAAGCGGATGCGGCCGATGCCGTCAATCTCGGCCAGGGTGCGGATCAGCAGGCCCAGGTCGGCGATCTCGCCGTCGCCGTAGGGGCCGCGGTAGGCATTGACGTTCTGGCCGAGCAGGTTGATCTCGCGCACGCCCTGCGCGGCGAGCTGCGCGCATTCGACCACCACGTCCTCGAACGGGCGGCTGACCTCGGTGCCGCGGGTGTACGGCACCACGCAGAACGAGCAGTACTTGGAGCAGCCTTCCATGATCGAGACGAAGGCCGAGGCACCTTCGGCGCGCGGCTCGGGCATGCGGTCGAACTTCTCGATCTCCGGGAAGCTGATGTCCACCTGCGGCTTGTTCTGCTCGCGGCGGGCACGGATCAGCTCCGGCAGGCGGTGCAGGGTCTGCGGGCCGAACACCAGGTCCACATAGGGCGCGCGCTTGACGATGGCTTCGCCTTCCTGTGAGGCCACGCAGCCGCCCACGCCGATGATGACGTCGCGGCCGCCGGCCTTGAGCGCCTTCCAGCGGCCGAGCTGGCTGAACACCTTCTCCTGTGCCTTCTCGCGGATGGAGCAGGTGTTGACCAGCACCACGTCGGCCTCTTCGGGGTTGTCGGTCAGCTCCAGGCCTTCGGACTCGGCCAGCACGTCGGCCATCTTGGCTGAGTCGTACTCGTTCATCTGGCAACCGTGGGTCTTGATGTAGAGCTTGCCGCGCGCACCGCCGGCAACCTTCGGCTTGGCGCCGGGCAGGGGAATCAATTCAGGAGTGGTCATTTCAGCAGGCGGCACGGCAGGGCCGGCCGTGATCGGCGAGGGAGTGGCTGGCGTCCCGGGCATGGTGCTTATTCCAGACGGGTGGGCGGGCAGGCGGCCCGGGGGCCGCATTCGAAGCGGGCTATTGTATCGGCCCCGGCCGGCTGGGTGAGAACACGCCGCGTCAAATACTTGGCAAGCCTCGCCGAAGCTGGGAGACTCCCCCGCCATGAAGGGGATTTTGGGGATCACCGGCATTCTGCTCGCCGCACTGGCCGCCTTGCCGGCCAGTGCCGGCACGCTGTACAAGTGCGTCGGCAACGACGGCATCCCGAACTACGTGAACCGCCGCATCAGCGGGGCCAGCTGCAGCGTGGTGAGCAGTTACCGCCCTGCGCGTGAGCCCGCGCGCGCACCTGCGCCAGCCATCGCGCCGTCGGTCCCGACCATCACCGGCGAAGGCCGGGGCAACGCGGTCGCCGCCCAACCGGCGCCGGTCGCGGCCAGCAATCCCGCCCCGGCGACGGCACCGGCCACGGTTGGTCGTGCCCAGCGCGTGGTCAGCGGGCAGGTCTACTCCTATATGAAGGACGGCGTGCGGCATTACTCCAGCACCCGGCCGAGCCAGGTCGCCAGCATCGGCCCGGTCCGCACCATCCAGTACAGCTACATCGAACGCTGCTATGCCTGCGGGGTGACCTCCCGGGTCAACTTCGGCACGGTACGCCTGAATACGCAGGCTTACAGCGCCGAGATCGCCGCCGCCGCGCGCGAGTTCGGGGTCGAAGAGGCGGTGGTGCGGGCGGTGATCCATGCCGAGTCGGCGTTCAATCCCACCGCGCTCAGCCGCGCCGGCGCGCAGGGGCTGATGCAGCTGATGCCGGCCACCGCGCGTCGCTTCGGCGTGACCGATTCGTACGACGCCAACCAGAACATCCGTGGCGGGGTGCAGTACCTGTCCTGGCTGCTGCGTCGCTTCAACGGCAACCTGACCCTGGCTGCGGCGGGGTACAACGCCGGCGAAGGTGCGGTGGACCGTCATGGTGGCGTGCCGCCCTACAGCGAGACCCAGTACTACGTCCAGCGCGTGGCCCAGTTGGCCGAGCGCTATCGGGGCGAACGTACCTCCAGCCTGTAAGCTTCGGCCACGTGTTGCGGCGGGTCGTGACAAATCCCGCGGACTGGTGTTTGATCGCGTTGTGCGGGCGTTAAGCGTTCCGTTACACTCGCGTGCGATTCGTTTCAGAGCAGGCTGGTCCCCACCCAGACTGCTGGCAGCCTCAAGCTACCTAATCAATAGTCGGAGAGCCGGATGGCCAACGATGGGGTAAACGATCCAGTCAATACCGGGCGTCGCCGGTTCTTGACAACGACCACCGCGGTGGTCGGAGCAGTTGGCGTAGGTTTCGCAGCTGTACCTTTCATCAAATCGTGGAATCCCAGTGCGCGGGCCAAGTTGGCCGGTGCCCCGGTGACCGCCGACATCAGCGCCCTGCAGGAAGGCCAACGGCTGATCCTGGAATGGCGCGGCCAGCCGATCTGGATCGTCAAGCGGTCCAAGGCCATCCTCGAGGCACTGCCCAGCCTTGATGGCCGGTTGAAGGACCCCGAGTCCGGCAACAAGGACCAGCAGCCGGACTACGTGCTCAAGGGCAATGCCGAATTCCGCTCGATCAAGCCGGAGATCTCCGTGCTGGTCGGCCTGTGCACGCACCTGGGCTGCTCGCCGGAGATGGTCGCCGAGATCCGCCCCGAGCCGTATGACGCGCAGTGGAAGGGGGGCTACTTCTGCCCCTGCCACAAGTCGCGCTTCGACATGTCCGGGCGCGTGTTCCAGGACGTGCCGGCACCGATCAACCTGCTGGTGCCGCCGCATCACTACACCGATGACAACACCATCGTCATCGGTGTCGATCCGCAGGGGGCAGCCTGACCATGGCCAACATCCTCGTCCGTACCGCCACCGGCGTGGCCAACTGGGTCAACGAGCGTGCCCCGGGCCTGATGCCGGTGTACCGCAAGCACGTCAGCGAGTACTACGCGCCGAAGAACTTCAACTTCTGGTACTACTTCGGCTCGCTGGCGCTGGTGATCCTGGTCAACCAGATCCTCACCGGCATCTTCCTCACCATGCACTACAAGACCAGTGCAGCCGAGGCGTTCGCATCGATCGAATACATCATGCGCGACGTGGAGTGGGGCTGGCTGATCCGCTACATGCACTCCACCGGTGCCTCGCTGTTCTTCATCGTGGTCTACCTGCACATGTTCCGCGGCCTGATGTACGGCAGTTACAAGAAGCCGCGCGAGCTGGTGTGGATCCTGGGCATGCTGATCTACCTGGTGCTGATGGCCGAAGCCTTCATGGGCTACGTGCTGCCCTGGGGCCAGATGTCGTTCTGGGGCGCGAAGGTCATCATCTCGCTGTTCGGTGCCATCCCGGTGATCGGCAACGGCTTGACCGAGTGGATCATGGGCGACTACCTGCCCGGCGATGCCACCCTCAACCGCTTCTTCGCCCTGCACGTGATCGCGCTGCCGCTGGTGCTGCTGCTGCTGGTGGTGCTGCACCTGGGGGCGTTGCACGAGGTGGGCTCGAACAACCCCGACGGCGTGGAGATCAAGAAGGGGCCCAAGGGCAACCGCTGGTCGTCGACCGCGCCGACGGACGGCATCCCGTTCCACCCGTACTACACTGTCAAGGACATGGTGGGCGTCGGCTTCCTGCTGGTGCTGGCGGCGTTCATCATCTTCTTCGCGCCAGGCTTCGGCGGGCTGTTCCTGGAACACGACAACTTCACCGAGGCCAACCGCTTGGTGACGCCGGAGCACATCAAGCCGGTGTGGTACTACACCCCGTACTACGCGATGTTGCGCGTGGTGCCGAACAAGCTCGGCGGCGTGATCGTGATGTTCTCGGCCATCGCCATCCTGTTCCTGGTGCCGTGGCTGGACAAGGCCAAGGTCAAGTCGATCCGCTACCGCGGCCCGATTTCCAAGGTGATGCTGGGTATCCTGGTGGTGTGCTTCGTGTGGCTGGGCGTGATCGGTTCCGGTCCGGGCACTGCGATCTGGGAGACCTGGGTGGGGCGCGTGCTGACCTTCCTGTACTTCGCCTTCTTCATCACCATGCCGGTTTGGACCAAGCTCGACAGCACCAAGCCGGTACCGGAACGGGTGACGACGCATGACTGACAAATGGATGGTGCGGCTGGCCATGGCCGCCGCGATGGTGTTCTGCGTGTCGGCCAATGCCGCCGAGGGGGGCAAGCTGCAGCAGGCCGGCAATGACCTGGGCGACAAGGCCTCGCTGCAACGCGGTGCCCAGGCCTACATGAGCTACTGCTCCGGCTGTCATTCGCTCAAGTACCTGCGTTATTCGCGCATGGCCGAGGACCTGGGCCTGACCGAGGCGCAGGTGATGGACAACCTCAACTTCACCGGGGCCGCGTTCGGCGAGCAGATCCAGGTCGCCATGCCGCACGATGAGGCCACCAAGTGGTTCGGCAAGATGCCGCCGGACCTGAGCCTGATCGCCCGCGTGCGCGGCACCGACTGGATCTACAGCTACCTCAAGTCGTTCTACGTGGATCCGTCGCGGCCGCTGGGCTGGAACAACACCGTGTTCCCGAACGCCTCCATGCCCAACCCGCTGTGGGAGCTGCAGGGCATCCAGCACGCCGAGCACGGCAAGCCCGAGCAGCCGGGGCTGGACCCGCCGGTGGTCGGGCTGAAGATCGCGCAGCCGGGCAAGGTGGACGCCCGCGAGTACGACCAGACCGTGCGTGACATCACCAATTTCCTGGAGTACGCCGGCGAGCCGGCCGCCCTGAAGCGGCAGAGCCTGGGTGTCTGGGTGGTCCTGTTCCTTGCGCTGTTGACGTTCCTGGCTTATCTGGTGAAGACCGAGTACTGGAAAGACGTGCACTGACCCGGCGGCCGCCCCACTGGAGGGCCTTGGCAATCGAGCAGGTGCGTTGGCACACTCGGGTAACCGTGGCGACCGCTGGCACTGGGCCAGCGGGGCCGTAAGGTCGGCGGATTCCGGCCGTTGGAGAGCCTTTTGATGGCGGCGAGTGTGCGTATGCGAAATACCTTGACCCTGTTTTCGGCGACCGATGACGTGCTTTGCCACCGGGTGCGGCTGGTGCTTGCAGCCAAGGGTGTCACCTACGATCTGGTGCCGGTGGATCCGCAGAACCCGCCGGAGGACCTGATCGACCTGAACCCCTATCACTCGGTGCCGACCCTGGTCGAGCGCGAGCTGGTGCTGTACGCCGCTTCGGTGGTCAGCGAGTACCTGGACGAGCGCTACCCGCATCCGCCGTTGATGCCGGTGGACCCGCTGTCGCGCGCGCGACTGCGCCTGGCGATGCTGCGCATCGAGCATGACTGGGTGCCGCAGGTGCAGGCCATCCAGCTGGGCAACAAGACCCAGGCCGAGGCCGGCCGCAAGCGCCTGAAGGAACTGGTGGCGCAGTCGGTGCCGCTGTTCAAGGCCAGCAAGTTCTTCCTCAACCCGGAAATGAGCCTGGCCGACTGCGCCATGGCGCCGATCATCTGGCGGCTGGAATCGCTGGGCGTGGCGTTGCCCAAGGATGGCAAGGCGATCGAGGACTACGGCAACCGGATCTTCCGCAACCCGGGTTTCATCCGCAGCCTGACCGACCAGGAAAAGAAGCTACGCGAACTGCCGGTCTGAGGCCTGCCGCGGCTGTATGCCGACTTATCGATCACCGCCTGCGGGCGGTGATCGTGCATCAATGCCGCGTACACTTGTCCGATGACTGAAGAAACTTTCCGCATGAGCAGCCACCGTCCGTACCTGTTGCGGGCGCTGGTGGAATGGATCAACGACAACGGCATGACCCCGCACGTGATGGTCGATGCCGGCGTGCCGGGCGTGCAGGTGCCGTCCAGTGCGATCAAGGAAGAGCGCGTGGTGCTCAACATCGCCGAGCGCGCGGTGATGGGCCTGCACATCGACAATGATGCGGTCAGTTTCACCGCGCGTTTTTCCGGCGTGAGCTTCCCGGTGTACGTGCCGATCCCGGCGATCCTGGCCGTCTATGCCCGCGAGACCGGGCAGGGCATGGCGCTGCCGGATGACATTCCCGGCACCGAGCCGGCCGCGGACGAGGACCTGCCCCCGACCACGCCGCCGGACGCGCCATCGCCACCGCCGGCGGGCAAGCGCCCGCACCTGCGCGTGGTCAAGTAATCCTCCCCGCCGCCGCAAGGCGGCGGTTTTCGTCGGGCCCACCGGTGACTTGCATTGCCGCGCGGCCCGGCAGCAGTGGGGTCAGAACCGCTGGCCCGCGCCCAGGTAGCGCCATTGTCCCTCGGGCATCCTGCTCAGGCCGATGCGGCCGATGCGCAGCCGGCGGACCTGGGTGGCCTGCAGGCCGACTTCCGCGCACATGTGCTGCAACTGGCCCGGGCGCACGTCCTTGATCGCAAAGCGCAGGCGTTGCTCGCTCTGCCAGCTGACCTTGCAGCTGGGCAGGGCACGGCCCTCGTAGCGCAGGCCGTGGGTCAAGCGGGACAGCGTCCACGGGCTGGCGCTGCCTTCCACATCGACCATGAACTCCTGCTCCAGCGACGGGCCGGCTTCAAGCAGGTGCCGGCGTACGCGCCAATCCTGGGTCAGTACCAGCAGGCCATTGTCGGCATCGCCCAGTGGCATCGGGGCTTCCAGCCGCAGGAAATGGCGGCGCAGCAGGCGGATGCCGCTTGCGTCGTCGGCGCTGCGGTTGGCTTCCTGCAGCAGGGCGAACACCTGCGCGGCGTCGGTGCCGGCCGGCTTGTTGAACAGCAGGGTGGCCGGCTCGGCGGCCCCGGTGCTGGCATCGGCGGCTAGGCTGACCTGCTCATCGGCAACCAGGGTCTGCGGGGTTTCCACCACCACGCCGTCCACGCTGACCCAGCCGCCCTCGATGTACTGCTGGGCCTGGGCGCGTGAGCACTGCAGCTGCGCGGCGAGGCGTTTGTCGAGGCGGATGGGCGTGGTCATGGGCGGAAGGCTCTACGGCGGGCGGGGAGTGTAGCGCCCGCGGCGGCAGGCGGCGATGCCGGGTTCAGCCGCCTTCATGCTCCAGCGCGGTCAGGTACAGGCGCAGGTCGAACTCCAGCTGGTGGTAGTCCGGTTCCATGTGCAGGCACAGCTGATAGAAGGCCTTGTTGTGCTCGGCCTCCTTCAGGTGGGCCAGTTCGTGCACCACGATCATCCGCAGGAACGGCGCCGGCGCCTCGCGGAACACGCTGGCGATGCGGATTTCGCGGCTGGCCTTGAGCTTGCCGCCATGGTTGCGCGAGATGGCGGTATGCAGGCCCAGCGCGTGCTTGATCACCTGCAGCTTGCCGTCGTACAGCACCTTGCCCAGCGGCACCGACTGGCGCAGGTGGCGTTCCTTCAGGGCCTGCACGTAGTCGTAGAGCTGGCGGTCGCTGCGCACGTCATGCGGCTGGTCGTGGCGACGCCGGATGACTTCGCCCAAGCGGCCCTGCGCGAGCAGGTCGCGGGCGCCCTGCTGGAGGTGTTCGGGGTAGCCGTTCAGGTACTTCAGCGGTTGCATCGACGGTGGTGCGGGCTTGCGGGCGGGAGGCCCGCTATCATGGCAGGCATTGGCAACAGAACACCGAACACGACGATGGCAAAGGCAAATCCGCTGCAGGAACAGCTGCTCAAGGCAGGGCTGGTCAAGAAATCCCAGGTGTCCCAGGTGGCGCGCGAGCAGGTCAAGGCTCGCCATGGCAAGGGCCCGGCGGCACCGACCGAGAGCCAGCGCGAGGCCGACCGCGCCCGCGCCGAGAAGGCCGAGAAGGACCGCCAGCTGGCCGCCGAGCGCAACGCGCAGCGCCGCGCCGACGAACTGCGTGCCCAGGCCCGGCAGATCATCGGTGACCGCAAGGTGGCGCGCGGCGGTGAGCTGGAATACCGCTTCAGCGATGGCGAGGTGATCCGCACCCTGCTGGTCAGCGAGGCGCTGCGCAAGCAGCTGGCGTCCGGCGCGCTGGTGATCGTGCGCCATGGCGAGGGCTTCGAGCTGCTGCCGCGCGTGGCCGCCGAACAGGTGCGCCTGCGCGCCGCCGAGCTGATCGTGCTCGACCACGGGCAGAGCGCCGATACCCCGATCTCCACCGGCAATGCCGAGGACGACGCGTACTACGCCCAGTTCCAGGTGCCCGACGACCTGATGTGGTGAGCTGAACCGGCGCGGTTGTGCTGGCATTTGGCCAGCCGCGCTACGCTAGGGGTTGGCGAACGAGGAGCAACAGCCATGGCGACCGGTTGGGCGGGCGATACCGCCGTTCAGGACCAGATCGATGCCACCGTCGATGACGCGATCAAGCGTGCGCGCAGCCGCCTGCCCAGCGGCCCGGGGCTGACCCATTGCGAGGAATGCGAGGCGCCGATTCCCGAGGCGCGGCGCAAGGCCGTGCCCGGCGTGCGGTTGTGCGTCAACTGCCAGCAGGCGCTGGATGCCGAGGAGGCCGCGCACAGCGGTTACAACCGGCGCGGCAGCAAGGACAGCCAGCTGCGTTGAAGCCACCGCGCGGCGGAGGGCTTACTGCCCGGAGCGGGAGTCCGACAGCGCGGCGTTGAGGTACTGCTTGTGGATGACCGGCTTGACCAGCCGCGGGCGCTCCATCAACACGAAGCGCACGCCCTTGACCGTCTGTGGCGCGGCCTTGGCGACGAAACCGAAGCGCTCGTAGACCGGCACCGCCACCTCCGATGAATTGACCGTGTACTCGCGGCGGCCGTGGACGCGCAGCGCGTGTTCCCACAGCTGCCGGGCGATGCCGCGCCGACGGGTGCCGCGGCTGACGAATAGGTGATGGATATGGCTGTCTTCGCGGATGGCGATCATGCCGCACAGGCCGCTGCCGTCTTCGACCAGGTAATGCGCGAATGCCTTTGATGCCAGCCGTTCGGCGAAGCTGGCCGGGGCCAGCGAGGCGAGGAAGGCGTGGGCGGTGGCGCCGGTGTCGGCGTCGAGCAGATGGCGGGCCAACGGCGTGACCAGCGCACTGAGCGCGGCGGCGTCGGCGACCGTTCCATCGCGCAAGATGATGTCCTGATCCACGTCTCCCCCGATGCCACGCCCCCGGAAGCAGGGGCGGTTGGGCGCCAGCATACCTGCTGCCGGTGCGCAGGAAACGTGCAGGCCGGCGCGCTCAGGGCGCGGCGGCGGGCAGGTGGAAACTGCGCCCCCAGCGCAGCAGCGCGAACAGGCACCACACCCAGCCAGCGCTGGCCAGCAGCCCGCCGACCAGGCCGATGTGCTGCATGCCCAGGTGCAGGCTGACCTGGCTGCCGATCAAGGCACCGGCACCGATGCCGATGTTGAAGATGCCCGAGAACAGTGCCATCGCCACGTCGGTGGCATCGGCGGCCAGGTGCAGCACCTTGGACTGCATCGACAGCGCGAAGCAGATCATCGCCACGCCCCACACCGAAACCAGCATGTACAGCAGCGTTGCGTTGGCCAGGCCGGTACGCAGCAACAACAGGCAGATGGCCAGGGTACCGATGGCCGCCAGCAGGAAGCCACGAGGCCAGCGCAGGCCGTAGCGCGAGAACAGCACGCTGCCGAGGAAACCCATGCCGCCGAACAGCAGCAGGACCAGCGTGGTGACGTGGGCATCGAAGCCGCCGATGCTCTGCACGAACGGTTCGATGTAGCTGTAGCCGGTGAACTGCGCCGACACCACCACCATCACCAGCACGTACAGGGCGACCAGCGCCGGGCGCCGCAACAGCACCGGCAGGCTGCTGGCCGAACCGCTGTTCTGGCTGGGCAGGGCCGGCAGCAGCCGCGCCAGTACCACCATCACCAGCAGCGCCACGCCGCCGATGGCGAAGAAGGTGATGCGCCAGCCCAGCCATTCGCCGACGATCCGGCCCAGCGGAATGCCCAGCACCATCGCCACCGAGGTGCCGGTGGCCAGCAGGCCCAGCGCCTGCGGGCGCTTGCCCTCGGGGGCCACCCGCACCGCCAGCGAGGCGGTGATCGACCAGAACACCGCATGCGCCAGCGCGATGCCGATGCGGCTGGCCATCAGCACCGGATAGCTCCAGGCGATGCCCGACACCACGTGGCTGGCGACGAACAGCGCGAACACGCCCAGCAACAGGCGGCGGCGGTCCAGGTTGCGGGTCAGCAGCATGCACGGCAGCGAGGTCAGCGCCACCACCCAGGCATAGATGGTCAGCATCAGCCCGACGTGCTCGATGGGCATGCCGAAGCTGCCGCCGATGTCGCTGAGCAGGCCTACCGGGACGAACTCGCTGGTGTTGAACACGAACGCGGCCAGCGCCAGTGCGATGACGCTGGCCCAGCGTTGGCGGTCGCTGCGCGGGGCGGGAATCGCGGCGGCGGGCGACGGGGTATCCGCCGGGGAGGCAGGGCAGGAGGTGTTCAGGGAGGACATCGGGCGGGGCGCAGCAGCGGCGGGGCCGGGAATGGCGCCAATTTTCGCATGCTGCAGTGCGGCATGAGCGAAAAACTGTGGTGCAGCGGGCGCATGCTGCCGAGGGTTCAGTTTTGGTGCCGGCCCCGCTGGCGCGTCGGCTGCCCGCGACGCGGGATGGCCAAGCGGCCATCCCGCCGCCTGGGCCTCAGCCTCAGCCGTCGCCGGCGATCGTCGTCGGCGCCGTTTCGCCAGTGCGCCAGCGGCGCAGGCCGCGCTGGAAGAACAGGCTGTTGGGGATCTGCATCAGGGTGCCCTCGGCAGGACCACCGATTTCATGCAGGGTGGTGTAGATCAGGTTGATGTCGACCACCAGGCCCTTCAGGCCTGGCTTCTCGCCGTTCTCCAGCAACTCGATCTGATCGCCCAGGCGAAACGGGCGGGTGGTGAAGATCAGGAAGGTGCAGAAGATGTTGGAAAGCACGCTCCAGGCCGCGAAGAATGCCACCGCGCCGACCGCCGCAAAGCCGGTGAACGCGGTCCACAGCACCGACGGGGCCACCCCCACCTGGTTGAGCACGGTCAACAGCGTGGCGGTCCAGATGATGAAGTTGGACAGCCGCCGGATCGCCAGTTCGATCGGCTGTGGCAGCGTGTAGTGCCGGCCCAGCCGCGACAACAGGCGCCGCACCAGCATCCGCAGCAGGGCGGCCACGCACAGGATCAGGACGATCATCAGGGTGGTGTTGAGCGGTGCAACCCATTCGTGCAGGGTCGGTGGCAGGAACTGCTTCATCATCAATCTCCTTGCAGGCGCATGGCTGCGCGCGCCTTCATTGCTTCAATGCCGCGGCGGTATGTGCGGGTTGGCCATCATTGGCGGCCGGCGTGATGCCGAGCAGGCGCGCCAGCAGCGGATAGAGGTCCACGTTGTCGATCGGCGCGATCACCACGCCGGGCTGGAAGGCAGGGCCATGGCCGATGAACGGTGCCCGCATCTCCGGCAGCGTGTTGTCGTAGCCGTGCTCGCCGTTGAGGCGATGGCCCTTGCGTTGCTGCGCCTGGCGGGTGGTCACCTGCCAGCCGACGTCGGCCATGCAGATGAAGGCCGGCACGCGGCGATGGTGGCCGTACTCGAACCGCGCCGGAATCTGTTCGCGGGTCATGCAGCGGAAGTGCGGGTAGGTGCCGGCCAGCAGTTGCCGGGCGGCCGCCTCGCCACCGGGCAGGGCGTCGAACGAGGCGTAGGCGCCGGTCCAGCCGAAATCCAGCCGGCTCACGTCGACCAGGTCGTCCAGGTACAGCTCCTGCTCGGGCGAGGTGGCGGCCATGCCGTGGTCTGAGGCGACCACGATGTTGGTGCGCTCTTCCAGCCCCTGTGCGCGGATGCCCTGCAGCAACTGGCCGATGGCCTGGTCGACCTCGGCCAGGGCCTGGTTCAACTGCGGTGAATCCGGGCCATGCAGGTGGCCCACCGTGTCGACCCGATCGAAGTACAGGGTGACGAAATGCGGGCGTTCAGCGGCGGGCAGTGCCAGCCATTCCAGCACGGTCTGCACGCGCTGCTGCGAGGTCACCTCGATGTCGAACGGCCGCCAGAACTCTGGCCGGGCGCCGTGCACCGGCGCTTCGGAGCCGACCCAGAACATGGCCGCGGCGCGACCGCCCTGTTCGCGCACGCTGGTCCACAGCGGCTTGCCATCGTCCCACCAGCGCTCGTCGCCCACCGTGGCGGGGTCGAACATGCTGAAGCGCACGCCGGGGATGGCCGGGTCGGTCATGAAGTTGGCGATCACGCCGTGGTGGTCCGGGCGCAGCCCGGTCACCAGCGTGTAATGGTTGGGGAAGGTGATCGAGGGATAGGACGGCCGCATGTACTCGGCACGCGCGCCACCGGCGGCCATGTGTGACAGGTTCGGGGTCAATCCGCGCTGCAGGTAGTCGTTGCGGAAGCCATCGATGGACACCAGGATCACCGGTGCCTGCGCGTGAAGCGGCAGGCGCGGCGCATCGGCGGGTGCCCGGACGGCGGCGGGTGGGGTGCTGGCACAGCCGGCCAGGGCGAGGGCGGCGCACAGCAGGGCGCTGGATCGGAGCATGGAACAGCTACAGGGAGGCGAGGCTGGATTGTCGGCCAAGCGCGCGGGGGCTGCCAGCGCCAGCACGGCTGCCACCGATCGCGGTGGGCTTTAAACCTTTTGCGCGGACCCTGCATCCAATGGATATGCTCGACGCCACCGTGACCCTCGCCAGCCTTTCCCCGCCCGCCGTGGACGACACCGCGCTGGCCCGTGCCGCCGCCGGCGGCGACGTGCATGCGTTCGAGCGCCTGTATCGCCGGCATGCCCCGCGCTTGAACGCCCTGCTCTGGCGGTTGTGCGGCGGCAACGCCGCGCGTGCCGAGGACGTGCTGCAGGAAACCTTCATCCTGGCCTGGCGCAAGTTGCCGCAGTTCCGCTTCGAAAGCGCGCTGGGCACCTGGTTGCACCGCATGGCGGTCAACACCGCGCTGATGGAACTGCGTGCCAGTGCCGCCTTCGAGTCGCTGGATATCGGTGAAAGCGGGATGGAGGTGCTGACCGGCATGGCCGATGTCACGCGCTGCCATGCCACCGGGCTGGACCTGGAACGCGCGCTGCAGACGCTGCCGCCGCGTGCACGGGCCGTGCTGGTGCTGCATGACATCGAAGGTTGGAAACACCACGAGATCGCCGAGGAACTGCAGATGGCGGTAGGCAGTTCCAAGGCCCAGTTGCACCGCGCGCGCGGCCTGCTGCGCGCACGGCTTGGAGACGCATGATGGAAGAGAACGACAACGACGACCTGACCCGGCAGCTGGCGGCCTTGCCGCGCGAGCGCCTGCCTTCGGCGGCGGTGTGGCAGCGCATCGCGGCACAGCTGGAACAGGCGCCGCCGGCACCGCGTATCGGCGCGACGCCGCTGCCGGTACCGGCGCAACTCCCGCGCCCACGGCGTGCGGTGCGACGCTGGCCGTGGCTGGCCGGGGCCGCGGCGGCCGTGCTGGCATTCGTGGGGACATTCGCACTGTGGCAACCCGGTCGGCCGGCGACGGTGGCGATGACGGACACGCCACTGCAGCGGCAGGCCAACGTGATCACCCACGAGTACCGCCAGGCCATCGCCACCATTCCGGTCGAGACCGTGCCGGCCGAACTGCGGCCGGCGCTGGACGAGCTGGATGCCAGCGCCGGCAGCATCCGCACCGCCATCGACCAGAGCCCGCATGCCGGGTTCCTGCTCGGCCAACTGCGGCGCACCTACGCGCTGCGCCTTGAACTCACCCGGCAGGGCCTCGCGGCCACCGGACTATCCACCTGAAGGAGCCCCACATGAATGCCTCCCTGCGCAACCTGCTGGCCGCTACGCTGCTGCTGGCGCCAATTGCCTCCGTGTTCGCCCAGAGCACGGTCAACCAACGCCTGCCGCTGTCCAGTGGTGGCCGGGTCGAACTGGGCAACGTCGCCGGTTCGGTCACCGTGCGTGGCTGGGACCGCAACGAAGTGCAGTTGACCGGCACCCTCGGCGACGGCCAGCGGCTGGACGTGGAGAACAGCGCCAACCGCGTGCAGTTCAAGGTGGTCTACCCGCAGAACAGCCGCAACACCCGTGGCGCGGTGCTGGAGCTGCGGGTGCCGCGTTCGGCGCAACTGCAGGCCAGCACGGTCAGCGCCAGCATCGATGTCGGCCAGGTCGACCTGCGCCGCCTGCAGGCCACTTCGGTCAGCGGCTCGATCACCGCCGAAGGCCAGGCCGGCGAAACCGACCTGAACACGGTCAGTGGCGCGATCCGCTCGCAGCTGCGGACCCCCCGGCTGGACCTGCAGACGGTCAGCGGGCAGATCAACGTGGCCGGTTCCAGCGGCGGCGAGGTCAGCGCCAACAGCGTGTCCGGTGCGATCGACCTGAACCTGAGTGCGGTACAGCGGCTCACTGCCGAAACCGTCTCCGGCAGCCTGGGCGTGCGCAGCGCCGGCCTGGCACCGGGTGGCCGGATCAACCTGCAGACGGTCAGCGGCGGGGTTTCGCTGACCTTGCCGGCACGCACCTCGGCGCAGCTGAAGGCGAACAGCTTCAGCGGCAGCATCCAGTCCGACGTCGGCACGGTGGAGCGCCCGCAGTACGGCCCGGGGCGCAGCCTGGAAACCCGCCTGGGCGGCGGTGATGGTGACATCAGCATCAGCTCGCACTCGGGCAGCGTGCGGGTGAAGCTGGGCGACCGCTGACGGTCCGGGCGGGAACAGTCCCGGCCGCGAAACCGCGGCACGGAGCCGGTGCATCACCGCGGTTCATGCGGGGGGTGTCGAGCACCGGCTTCGCGCCGGAGGGCGCTCCTACGGGGCGGCGGTGGCCGCCAACGCCAGGCCCTGCACCACGCCGAACGACGGGTCGCCGTGAACCAGCGTGGCATTCGGGAAGGCCGCTGCGGCCGCGCGCTGGATGTAGCCGGCGCGTGACATGCCGCCGGTCAGGAACACCGCTGCTGGCTCGTGGCCGATGTCCTGACGGACCTGCGCCAGCAGCGCTTCCAGTTCACCCAGATAGCCGCCGGCGGCATTGCCCAGATGGGGCGCATCGGTTTCCACCGATAAACCGGCTTCGATGAAGGACAACGCGCTGGCGTGCGAGTCGGTGCTGCTCAGCGCGATCTTGCATTGCTCCACCGCGCGGTACAGGCGCGCGGTGTTGCCGGTGTCCTGCAATGCCTGCAGGCGCGGCCCGTAGGGGGCATCGACCGCATCGTAGTTGTGCTGGCGGAACTCACGTTGGCGCGGTGTGTCCTGCACCATCGCCGCCTCCACGTAGTGATGGGTCGGCACGCGGGTGATGCCGCGGCCGAACAGTGGCATGTAGGCGGCCAGGCTCAGCGCAAGGTCGATGTCGGTGCCGCCGCGCGCGATGCCCCAGGCGCGGTGGATCCGTGGCGGCGCGTCGCCGCCGACGCTGGCATGGGCGATGTCGGTGGTGCCGCCGCCGACGTCGACGATCACCGCCTCATGGCGTTGATCGCTGACGGCGTGGTAGTGCATTGCCGCAGCGGCCGGCTCCTCGAGGAAGTCCACCTCGTCGAACCCGGCGGCCAGGGCCGCGCTGCGCAGGATCTCCAGCGCCTGGTCGTTGCCGGCCTCGCCGATCGAGCTGCGGAACTGCACCGGGCGGCCGAGCAGGGCGCTGCGCACGTTCTGGCCGAGCTGCCGGGACGCGGTCAGGCGGATGTGCTCGAGGATGTGCGTGGCAATGCCGGTGATGGTCTGCCTGGCGCGCGGGTGCAGGTTGTAGCCGAGCATCGATTTCGGGCTCTGCACCAGGTTGCCTTCGTTCTCCTCGAAGTAGGCTTCCAGCGCGTCGTCACCGTAGACCGCGTTCTGCAGCAGGGTGGTGGAGCTCTGCGGTTCGCGGATGCGTTCTTCCATCCACTGCCGGCGCACCACGCGCAGCGCATCCGCACGCAGTTGCGCGGGGCTGCGGTCGGTGCCGGCGCTGCGGGCATCGCGGCGGCCGGACTCGACCAGGGCTTCGAGCTGCTGTTCCAGCGCCGGGGTGAGTTCGAAATCGTTGGGGTCGCGCATCACCTCGGGGAAGTACACCGTGGTGCGGAACTGCAGGGCGTCGCCAAAGTGGACCGGGACCACCTTGCCGTCGATATGGGCGGCGGCCGCCGAGTTGCTGGTGCCGAAGTCGATGCCGAGTTTCATGGAGCGTCCGGGGGCGTGCGGTTGAATCGGCCGCGCACTGTACTACGCCCGCCGGCACCGCAGATTTCACGGTGCGGCCCCGGGCGGCCGACATTCACGCGCCAGTGCGGCCATGCAGGCGTTCCCGCGCCAGGCCGGGCGGGCAGGTGCGAAAGGCTACAATAGGCGGTCTTTTACGCATTGCTGGAGCCACCATGCCCGTTTCTTCCTGCCCCCAGTGTTCGCAGCCGAACGTCTATCCGGACGGCGCCCTGTGGATCTGCGCCGATTGCGGCCATGAATGGACGCCCGGCGAAGCGCAGGCCGATGCGGTGGTGGTCCGCGACAGCAATGGCAACGTGCTGCTGGCCGGTGACACTGTCACCGTGATCAAGGACCTCAAGGTCAAGGGCTCGTCGATCCCGCTCAAGCAGGGCACGGTGATCCGCAACATCCGCCTGGTCGAGGACGATGCCGAGCACATCGAAGGCAACTCGGACAAGATCAAGGGGCTGGTGCTGAAGACCTGCTTCCTGCGCAAGGCCTGATTCAACGCCAGTCGCCGCTGCCCGTCGGTTCGCCGCGCAGGTGCTGCTGGATGATTGCCGGCGCCGGCAAGGGCGGTAGGCCGTTTGGCCGGCTGTCGCGCACGGCGTGGCGGGGGTCCAGCCGTCGCAGGCTGTCCAGCTTGGCCTGGTAGATCGCGCGCACTTCGTTGGTCCCGCCCAATGCGCGTGCGCGCGTCATCTCGCGCTCGGCCTGGCGGTTGTTGCCGGTCAGGAAATAGGTGCGTGCCAGCCCGAAATGGAACTGGTGCGCCCGCGGGTACAGGTCGATCGCGGCACGGTAGAAATGGGAGGCCTGCGGGTAGTTGCCGGCTCGCTCGGCAAGCACGCCCTGCATGAACTGGTAGAACGGGTCGCGCTTGCGCGAGCGCTCCAGGCGCTCGCGCAGCAGTGCGGCGTGCCGAGTGTCGCCCACGCGTTGGTAGAGGTAGGCGGCGTTGTGCAGCGCGGCCGGGTGCATGCGGTTGATGGCCAGGGCAGCATCGAAGTCGCGGGCGGCGGCCTGGTCGTTGTTGCTGCGTGTTTCCAGCACGCCGAGGTTGTTCATCGCCGAGACGAAGCGGGGGTCCATCGCCAGGGCCGCTTCGAAGTAGCGGCGTGCGGTGGTGTAGTCATGCGCCGCCAGCTGCTCGGCACCGCGGTTGTTGTAGAAGTGCGCCAGCGCCCGCGCGTCGGAGATCGGCTGTGGGCCATGTGCGTCGTAGAGCACGTTGCGGTCCAGGTCCAGCGTGGCCATGCGCCCATCCACGCGCAGCCCGACGTTGACGTGCCCGGCATTGAAGATCAGCCCCTGGTTCTCGTACCAGGTCATCACCTGGCCAACCTCCTGCATGCGTGCTTCCAGCCCGATCTCGCGGGCCATGGCGACGAACAGCAGGGTGAAGGACAGGCAGTTGGCACGTCGCAGCCGCCAGGTCTCGGCCACGGTGAGGGTGGCCTCGGTGTCGTATTCCAGCCCGAGTTCGGTTGGCTGGAATACCAGTTCGACCAGCCGCTGCAGGCGCCGTTCCGGCGAGTTGCTGGCGCGGATCACCTGTTCCTGGAGCACCGCCTTCACGTCCGGCGGGATCTCCATGATCTGGGCGGGCGTGGGGATCTCCTGCGCGGGCAGGACCGGGGCCTGCGGCGGCGGGGCCAGGGTTGTGGCGGCGAGCAGGGTCAAAGCGTTCCAACCGATCATGGCGACCACCTGGAGGTTGCTGCGGCCGCCCCAGTGTATGCCTCTGGAGGCAGGGTGGAAGTGTATTTGGCGTGATCCACAGCGCATGTGGACCAGCGCCGGGCAAACATGTGGATAACCCGCGGCAGCCCCCGTGGGACGGGGGGCTGGCGACGGTGGCGAGTTTTTGTCCATCGCACCGCGCAGTGGAGGCGCGCGGCGGTCCCGGCGACCGGCGGGGTCTGCTAGTATCCGCGGCCCCAGTCAGTATCGGCCTCCGCCACAGACGGCTCCGGCCGGCGGCTTCCAGCGCGAATCCATGAAGAAGTTCCTTCCCTCTGACCAGGCACAGCTTTCGCTGGGCATTGGCAGTGACATCCCGACCGAGCGCCTGTTCTTCGCGGTGCTGCCGGATCCGCTCACCGCCGAGCGGATCTCCGAGCTGGCCGAAGGGCTGCGTGACGAACACGGGCTGGAAGGGCGCCCGCTGGACACCGAACGGCTGCACGTCACCCTGCACCACATCGGCGACTACGCTGGGCTGCCACCGAGCCTGCTGGCCCGGGTACGCCAGGCCGCCAGCCGGGTGCAGGCCCCGGAATTCGAGGTCTGCTTCGACCAGGTGGGCAGCTTCGCCGGCAACCACCAGAACCCGTTCGTGCTGCAGAGCGAATACGGCGCCGAGCTGCTGGGTGACCTGCACGCCGAGTTGGCGCGCTGCCTGCAGAGCGTGGGGGCCAAGGCCAACCCGCGCTTCACACCGCACATGACCCTGCTGTATGACCGGCGTCGCATGCCGGTGCAGCCGGTACAGCCGCTGCGCTGGTTCGTGCGCGAATTCGTGCTCATCCGCAGTTTCCTGGGCCAGAGCCGCTACCAGTTGGAAGGTCGCTGGCAGTTGGGGTGATCGCGGCAGCGACATCTGCCGCCGACCTGCCTGCGATCGTGGAGACCGCCGCCGTACTGGAATCCCGGCCGTCATCGTGGCGCCCGGGTCAGCCCGGCAACGCGCGGGCACGCTTCACGGATCGGGTGTACTCGGGCAGGATGCGCGCATGGACACTCTGCCGCTGACCGTGCCTCCCCGGCAATGGGCCGAGCTTGAAGCCGCCTACACGCGGCCGCCGCGGGCGTATCACAACTTCGGCCATGTGCAGGCGTTGCTGCAGCACTATCACGACGTCGCGGTTGGACCGGGCTGGCAGCAGCCGGCCGAGGTGGCGCTGGCCGTGCTCTACCACGATGCCATCTATGAAGCCGGGCGCGGCGACAACGAGCAGCGCTCGGCACAGCTGGCGGTGGATGCGATAGAACGCTGGCTGCCGGATGCGGGCATCGATGGTGACCGCGTGGCCGAGCTGATCGCGCTGACCGCACGCCACGGCAAGTTGCGGGCAGAGGACCTGGACGCCGATGCGGCCCTGTTCCTGGACAGCGACATGGCGATCCTGGGGGCACCGCCGGCGGTGTTCGATGCCTATGACCGGGGCATCGCCGAGGAGTACGCGGGCAAGGTGCCGGGCTTCCTGTTCCGGCTCAACCGGCGCCGGTTCCTCAAGGGCGTGCTGGCCCAGCCGCGGATCTTCTTCAGCGACTTCTTCCATGAACGCTATGACGCAGCGGCGCGTGCCAACCTGCGCCGGGCCACGGCCTGATCCGGCGATTGGCTAGACTATGGCCACCGTTTGATCGCCGCCGCTGGCGGCCGATGTGATGAGCCCCGACGTACTTCCCGACCCCGATCCGCGGCCGCTGCCGCCCGAAGCCCCCGGCCCCAATGAATGCTGCGGCAGTGGCTGCCCGCTGTGCGTGCTGGACCTGTATGCCGACGAGCTGGCCCAGTACCGGCAGCGGCTGGAGGCCTGGAAGCAGCGGCACCCGGACGCCACCGAATAGGCACAGGTTTCCGACGCGGACAGGCGTAGGCTGTCGCGGTCCCATGGGGAGTGAACATTGATGGTGCGTGCACGGATGGGTGTGGCAGCCCTTGCGCTGGCGTTGTGTGCGTTGCCGGCGTCGGCGTTGGAGCGTGTCAGTCATGGCCGGTTCGAGCAGGTGCCGGTGTATCTGCCGGAAGGTGCGCCACAGCGCGTGGTGCTGTGGTTCGCCGGCCAGGGTGACCCGGTGGGGCGGCAGGCACGCCTGCAGGCGTTGCGTGCCGACGGCGCGATGGTGGTGGACATCGACACCGCCCACCTCTACCAGGTGCTGGCCAGGGAGGGCGGCAGCTGCGGCTTCTCGGCCGGCGACGTCGAGAATTTCTCGCGCTACGTGCAGGCCTACCTGCATGTGCCGACCTACCGCCTGCCGGTCCTGGGCGGTGATGGCGACGGTGCGGCGTTGGCGTACGCGGTGGCCACCCAGGCCGAACCGCAGGTGTTCGCGGGTCTGTTGACCGACGGCTTCTGCCCGCAGCTGCGCAATGCCACGATGACCTGCGGCGATGCGATCCACGGCCGTGACCTTCAGCCGCAGCCGTTGCGGTTCCCGTGGCTGGCCGCCAGCGGTGCGGGCAAGGCCTGCACGGTGGCCGCGGTGGACGGTTTCCTCAAGGAGGTTCCGTGGGCGCGCAGCTTCCAACGCACCCGGGCAGGCAGCGCCTTGCCGGGCGAGCGCGCGGTGGTGCGGGTGCTGGGCGCGCAGCATGGTGTGAGCCTGCCGCCGGTGCCGCACGATCTGGATGGGCTGCCCTTGGTCGAGGTGCCGGCTGCCGGCACGGGCGACACCTTTGCGGTTTTCGTCTCCGGTGATGGTGGCTGGGCGGGGCTGGACAAGGACGTGGCCGGCGCCTTGGCCGCGGCCAATGTCCCGGTGGTTGGCGTGGATTCGCTGCGCTACTTCTGGAGCGAGCGCACGCCGGCCGGGTTCGCCGTGGACCTGGACCGCATCGTTCGCCACTACGCGGCTCAATGGCAGCGTCCGAACGTGGTGTTCATTGGTTTCTCGCAGGGCGCGGACGTGCTTCCCGCAGCGATCAACCTGTTACCGGCCAGCACCGCGCAGACCATGCGAATGACGGCGTTGCTGTCGGTCGGCGAACGCGCCGACTATGAATTCCATGTCAGCAACTGGATCGGTGGCGACGGCGATGATGGCCTGCCGATTGCCCCGGAAGTGCGCAAGCTGCCGGCGGCCCGTACCCTGTGCGTATACGGAGAGGACGACGACGATGCGTTGTGCCCCAAGCTGCCGGCCGGCACCGCGCAGGTGGTCAAGCTGCCGGGCGATCACCATTTCGAAGGGGACTACGCCACGTTGGCGAAGGTGATCCTGCAGCGGTTGCAGGACGGGCGGTGACGCTTTCGGCTTCGCGGCCAAGGCCGCTCCTACGGTAGCAGCGCCTTCAGGCGCGAAGCCGATGTCCTGGCCGCGCTTACGGGGTTTCGTACAGCTCCAGCGGCAGCTCGTCCGGGTCGGCGAAAAAGGTGAATCGGCGGCCGGTGTATTCGTCCACGCGGATCGGCTCGCAGGCCACGCCTTCGGACTGCAGGTGGGCGACCACTGCATCCAGGGCATCCACACGGAACGCCAGGTGGCGCAGGCCGCGGGCTTCGGGGCGGCTGGGGCGCGCCGGCGGGTCGGGGAAGGAGAACAGCTCCAGCTGGCTGCCGTCGGGCAGGCGCAGGTCCAGCTTCCAGGAATCCCGCTGCGGGCGGTGGTTCTCGGCGATCACCTGCAGGCCCAGGATGCGCGTGTAGAAGTCGCGCGAGCGTGCGTAGTCCGAGGCGATGACCGCGACGTGGTGGATACCGGCCAGCAGCATCATCGCGCGGCATCCAGCCAGCGGCGGGCGATGTCGATGGCCATGGCGTAGGGCTCCGGTGCGTTGCGGTTGGTGAGCATGATCACCGTCAGCTTCTGCGCGGGGTAGCGCACGATGACGTTGCGGAAGCCGATGCTCTCGCCGCTGTGCCACAGCGCCTGGCCGTTGATGCGCCAGCCGAAGCCGTAGTACGGCACGTCCGGTTCGTCGGTCCTGTTGGCCGGGCTGAAGGCCTGCTGCAGCGAGCTGCGGCGCAACAGGCGCTCGTCGTAGAGCGCGGCATCCCACTTGGCCAGGTCGTCGATGGACGAATAGATGCCGCCGTCGCCGAGCACCGCGCTGGTGGTGCTCTGGTCGGTACGTTCCCAGCGGCCGTCGATCTCGCTGTAGCCGTAGGCGCGGTTGGGCACGTCGTCGACGCCGTCCTGGTGGGCAAGGGTGTGGGTCATGCCCAGCGGCAGGAAGATGCGTTGGCGCAGGAAGCTGGCGAAGTCGCTGCCCGAGGCCTTGCCCACCACCAGCGCCAGCAGCGCGTAGCCGCCGTTGCTGTAGCGGTAGCCGTTGCCGGGCGCGAAGTAGGTGCGGTTTTCCTTTTCCAGCAGGTGCAGCACGTCGATGTCATGCACCTGGCGGGTGTCGGCCGGGTCCATCAGGTCTTCGTAGTCGATCAGCCCGCTGGCGTGGATGAGCAGGTGGCGCAGGGTGATCGTGTCGGCGACCGCCGGCAGGGTGGGCAGCCACTTCTTCACCGGGTCGTCCAGGGTGAGCGTGCCGTCCTCGGCCAGCAGCAGGATCGCCGCGGCGGTGAACTGCTTGCTGACCGAGGCCAGGCGGAAGTTGCTGGCCGGCGAAACCGGCGTACCGTCCTCGACCACCGCCAGGCCGTAGCCGCGCCGGAACACCGGTTGCCCGTCCTTCAGCACCAGCACCGCGGCACCGGGAACCTGCCCGTCGTAGCGTTGCAGCAGCGCGTCGATGCCCGGGTCCGGCGGCGTCACCGGCGGGGCGGCCATGGCCAGGCTGGACAACGCGGACAGGCACAGCGGGGCGAGTCGGTACATCCAGCGGGTCATGGCGGCTCCTTGGTGGGAATCAGGCTTTCTTGCTGGCGATCCAGCGATCGATCTTGGCTTCGAGGATATCCAGTGGCATCGAGCCGTCCTTGAGGATCTCCTGGTGGAACTCGCGCGGGTCGAAACGCTGCCCGAGCTCGGACTGCGCCTTCTCGCGCAGCAGCCGGATCTTGATCTCGCCGACCCGGTAGGCCAGCGTCTGCCCCGGCAGGGCCATGAAACGCTCCACTTCCGCGGCGGCATCGGCCGCGGAGATGTCGGCGTTGTCGACCATGTAGGTGACGGCCTGCTGGCGGGTCCAGCCGGCGGCGTTCAGGCCGGTGTCGGCGACCAGACGCACGGTGCGCAGCAAGGTGGTCTGCAGGTAACCGAGGTGATCGTAGGGGTCGTTGTACAGGCCCATCTCCTCGCCCAGCGACTCGGCGTACAGGCCCCAGCCTTCGACGAAGGCCACGTCGCCGCCGTGCCGGCGGAAGCGCGGCAGGCCGGCCAGCTCCTGCTGGGCGCCCAGCTGGAAGTGATGGCCCGGCATGCCTTCGTGCAGGTACTGCATGGTCACCGACCAGCGTTTGCGCGAGGGCAGGTCGTTGGTGTTGACGTAGAGCACGCCCGGTTGCTGGCCGTCGCCGCTGCCCGGCTGGTAGCTGGCGGGGCTGGCGGTGAGCGCGCGTTCGGCCTCCACCGGCTTGATTTCCAGCGCGGCCTTGGGGCGCTGGTTGAACAGCGCCGGCAATGCGGCATCCACGCGCTGGCCGACCTCGCGGTAACGCGCCAGCAGCGCATCCGGGTCGCGGAACATGAACTGCCGGTCGCTGCGCATGTTGTTGAAGACCTTCTGCACCGAGCCGCGGATCCTGGCCTCCTTCATCTGGGTGGCGATGCGCGCCTGCAGGTCCTGCACTTCCTTCAGCCCCAGCGAATGAATCTCGGCCGGCGTGCGCGCCGGCGTGGTGGAGCTGGAGACGTTGTATGCGTACCAGGCCTGGCCGTTGGGCAGGCCGCCCATGCCGTCGGTGGTGCGCGTGGCCGGCATGTACTCGGTGGCGATGAAGCCGCGCAGTGCGCGGTAGGCCGGCATGATGCGGTACTCGATCATGCGCTTGTACTCGGCGCTCAGGCGCGCCTTGTCCTCGGCCGGGAAGCTGTCGGGCATGTTGCGGATCGGCCCCCAGAAGATGCTCTCCTCGGCAGTGGGTTTGATCACCGCGTCCAGCTGCGGCAGCACCTTCTCCATCAACGCGCGGGGCTGCACGACGCCAGCGGCCTTGCCCTCGCGCATGTTGACGATGGCCTGGTCGAACAACGGCTGGATGCCCAGCGAGCGCTTGGACCAGTTCTCGTAGTCCTTGACCGTGTTGAACGGCTGCGCGCCGGCACCGGAGCCGAGCACGGCGATGATGCTGGAGAGGTTGTAGTACTGGTTGATCGGCAGCATCCAGGTCGGGTACTGCTCACCGGCCAGCGACACCTGCGCATCGCGCACGAAGATTTCGTAGCTGAGCAGGTCCTGGCCCTGCAGGCCTTCGGCGCCGAGCTTCTCGACCTTGCCCAGCCATTCGACCATGAACTCGTGGGATTGCTGGCGCGAAGCGGCCGACAGGAAGTTGGGCAGCTGGTCGTTGAAGCGCGCATCGCCCTGGAACGTGGCCTGCAGCGGATTGAGCCGCATCGAGGCATCCCAGTATTCATCGTAGATGCGGTTGAGCTGGGTGGCCTTGTCCTGGCGGATCGGCAGCGGTGCGGGCGTGGCACGACGCGGTGCGGGACGGGCGGGGGCCGTACGCGGCTTGGCCTTGGTCGCGCCACGGCTCTGCGTGGCAGCGGGACGCTGGCTCCTTTTCCTGTCCGCTTCGGCCGGTGCCGCAGCGGACAGGGTCATGATCGAGGCAATGGCAAGCGCCAGGAGGCGCAGCGGGCTGGAGGACATCGGGTATTCCGAAAAACACACAAGTCCGGGAGATTGCCCGATAACGACGGCCACGACCAGCCGCGTGGCGCTTGAATGCGGGACGTCGTGATGCAGCCGGTTATGAAGCCGTTAAATGCGGCCGATGCGGCAGTGCAGGACGCTGCGGCGATCATCCGGGCGGGCACCGCGACGCCAGCGTCGTGCTGGGGTGATTGCCACGCCGGTGAGGAGACGTGGCTGTGCCGCGCTCAACGTTCGCCGGCGCGGGTGAACGGAACGGTCTCCGGCGCCACCGCGCCACCGGAGATGATGAAACTCATCGCCTGGTCGACGGTCCAGTCGGTAGGGGTCAGCAATTCCACCGGCACGATTTCCAGGTAGCCGGAGGTCGGGTTGGGCGTGGTTGGCACGTAGACGGCCGCCAGCTCGCGGCCGGTGCCGTGCTCGCGGATCACACGCGTCACCAGACCCACCGACTTCATGTCACGGTGAGGAAAGTCGATCAACACCACGCGCTGGGTGCTGCCCGGCTGGGTCTGCAGGATGTCCAGCAGCTTCTTGGCGCTGTCGTAGATGACGCTGGCCAACGGAATGCGGCGGATCACCGCACCGAACCAGCGCAGCAGCTGTTGGCCGACAACGCGCCGGCTGAGCAGGCCCACCGCCAGGATCACCAGCATCGTCGCCAGCAGGGCGATGATGTCCTGCATCCAGACCGCCTTGACCCAGCCAAGGTAGTGCGGGAACGAGGCGGCGATGCGCTCGGACAGCGGGATGACCAGCGGGCTGCTGATGCCCGAAAGCAGGACGAAAACGAACTTGACGACCACCCAGGTCAACCAGATCGGCAACAGCGTGAGCAGGCCGGTCAGGAACAGACGTTGCAGGGAGGGACGGGAGGCGGGGGCGGGGACTTCGGGCGACATCGGCGAATTGTAGCGGTACCCACGGGGTACCGATGCCGTTGGTGACCGGCGAAACCACCGCAGCCGGGGAACGCTGTGTTGAGGCAGGCGGGTGCCGGCGGTTCACGCCGTGGCGCGTGCCTCGGGCTTGAGCCGCACGTAGACCTGCTTGCGTACGCGCGCGACTACCTCGCCCTGTTCATCGAGGAGGTCGTTCTCGAACCAGTGCAGGTACTTGCCGCCGTCCGCGGTGGCCGCGCGCACCTCGTCCAGGGTGGCATCGTCCAGGCGGAACTCGGTCCAGACCACGCCGCGGCCCGGCTTGATGAAGTCGATGCTGCCGCTCTTGTCCCACACGAAGTAACGGCCGCCCAGGTTCTGCAGCAGGCACAGCATCCAGAACGGGTCGGTCATGGCGAACAGGCTGCCACCGAAATGGGTGCGCACGTAGTTGACGTTCCACGGCCGCTGGCGCAGCTCGACCCGCACATGGCGGTAGTCGGCGCTGATGGCGGTGGCGTGGATGCCGGCGAACAGGAACGGCGGCCACAGGTTGATGCCATGGCGGAACAGGCTGGCTTTCATCGCGGAACAGCGGCGGGCAGGGGCCTGGAGTCTAGCATTCGCCGGCGTATGGTGCCGGCGCCGTGGTCACGGCGTGGCGGCGTGGTAGCCGTCGCGACCGGCTTCCTTGGCCGTGTACAGGGCGGCGTCGGCAGCCTGGTACAGCGCCGAGGCGGTGTCGTGGATGCCGGGCACCACGCTGTAGATGCCGACCGTGACGCTGGTGTGGGCGGTCCTGCCCTTGCCGATCGGCAGCGACATGTGCCGTACCGTGGTGATCAGTTGCTGCACCAGCGCGAGCGCGCCTTCCTGCGGGGTGTCGGGGAGGATCAGGGCGAACTCGTCGCCACCGAAACGGGCAGCCACGTCGCGTGGACGCCGGGCGATGTCGCCGATGGCCTGGGCAACCTGGCGCAGCATCTGGTCGCCCAGGTGGTGGCCGTGGGTGTCGTTGTAGGCCTTGAAGTGGTCCACGTCGATCAGCATCAGCGTCAGCGGCTTGCCACTGCGGCGCGCGGCATCGGTCTCCAGGCGCAGGATGCCCTCGAAGCGCATGCGGTTGGCCAGGCCGGTGAGCGGGTCGTGGTTGGCCTGGCGGCGCCAGTAGCGTGCCTGCCACAGCCCCCAGGCCAGCAGCAGCACGAGGCCGGCGCTGAGCGCGCAGACCGGCGCGTACCAGACGTGGAAGCCGCGCAGCAGCACGAGGCTGGACAGCAGCGGCAACGGCAGCAGCAGGCAGGCGATCAGCCAGCGCCGTGAGGTGGGCGCGGTGACGGCCAGGGTCGTGAGCAGCACCAATGCCACGCTGGCCAGCATCTGCTGCAGCGGTGACAGCGGCACGATCGCCCGGTCGGTGAGCAGCATGGAGGCAACGTTGGCCTGGTACTCGCTGCCGCTCATCCATGCCTCGCGCGAGGTCGGGGTGAGCAGGCGCGGCGCCATGCCGCTGGCGGTCATGCCGACGATGACCAGGCGGTCATGCAGCAGGCTGGCGGGGACGCGTCCTTCGAGCACGTCGATGTAGGACACCTGCGGGAAGCTGCCCGGCGGGCCGGCGTAGTGCACGCGGACGTAGTTGTCGCGCCGCCATTGGTACGGGCTGGCCTCCCCGTTCGCCGGGCCACGCAGGCCCGGCAACGGCGGTGGGCTCCCGGCCAGCGCGACGCCGAGCGCCGGCCAGTGCGGGGAGTCCATGCCGGCCTTGAGGTAGATGCCGCGGGCCACGCCGTCGCCGTCGATCTCGATGTCGGTATGCGCCAGCGCCGCGGCAACGCTGGCGATCTGCGGCACCGGCAGCAGTTCCTCCGGCACCGCCTCGTCGCTGCCGGCCGAGGCCAGCACCGGCAGGATCACGTTGCCGCTGCGCGCGATCGCCGCGGCCAGCTGCGCATCCTGGCGGCTGTCCTTGCGGTCGGGTTCGGGGAACATCAGGTCCAGTGCAATGCGCCGGACGCCTGCGTCCTGCAGGCGGTCGATCAGCTGTGCATGGGTGCTGCGCGGCCACGGCCATTGGCCGAGCTGCTGCAGGCTGCGGTCATCGATGGCGACGATGGCCAGGCGCGGGTCGGCGGGGTAGTCCCATTGGCCGACGAGGTTGTCGTAGATGCTTTCGTCCGGCTGCCAGAACAGGCGGAAGTGGCAGGAAAGGCCGGTCAGCGCGCCGAGCGTGACGGCGAGCAGCAGGCGTTGGTGCCACGGCAGCCGCAATGGCCTCATAAAGCCAGCAGCAACAGCAGGGCACCCGCGCCGGCGCCATAGCAGAGCGGGCAGGGCAGCTTGACCTGCTGAGGGGCCGAGAACGGACCGGCATAGCCGTCCCCGGCGATGGTCTGCACGCGGACGTACAGGGTACCGCCGCGCAGCGGTCGCTTGAGCGAGGCCTCGGGTGCGTCCACCTCGGCATCGAGCAGCAGGCGTTCGAAGTCGGCGTTGCGGCTCACCTGCACGCGGTAGCGGCTGGCTTCGGCGGCGGCCTGCCAGCGCAGGGTGAGCTGGCGACCTTCCGGCGCCGGCTGCAGTTGCGGATCGACCGGCGCGTCACTGAGCGACAGTGGCAGCGCCTGGCCGAAGCGGCCACGCGTGCCCTGGGCATCGACGGAGGCGACGCGCCAGAAATAGTCACCGGCGGGCAGGGAATCGGCGGTGCGCAGATGGGTGCTCCGGGTCGTCTGTTCCACCAATGGTTGCAGGAACAGGGGCTCGCTGGCGACCTGGACCACGCTGCCATCGGCCTGCGCCACCTGCGCCCACTCGAACCGCGGGCGCAGCTGGTGCAGTGTCTGCCCGTGCTGCGGCGACAGTGTCAGTGGCGGCTCGGGGCCATCGGGGAGCAGGAAGTCGCGGCTGCCGTCCAGGCCCTCGACGCCATCGGCATCGACGGCCCGGACCAGCAGGCGCAATGCGCCCGCCGGCAGGGCGTCGATCACCACCCGGGTGTCGGCCAGATCACGGGCGAACAGCAGCACGTCAGGGGCATCGGCGCGCACCACTTCCACGCGATAGCCCGCCGCGCCAGCCACCGGCTGCCAGCCGGCGAGCAGCGGCAGCGCCGCGATGCGGGTACGTGCTTCGTCGAAGGCCGGCGCCGGCAGCAGCGCCTGGCTCGGGCTGGGGGCGAGTTCCGCGCTGCGGCTCAGGGTGGCGTGGCCCGGGTCGACCATCTGCCGGCCACCGCGGTTGTCCACCTGCACGCGGCCTTCGATCACCTCGGTGCTGGCCACGGACTGCCCGCCACCGGCACTGACCCGGAACACCGTGCCGCGCACGCTGCTGGTCGCGGTGGGGGCGGTGATGATGTAGCGCGAGGCCGGCCCGCGCGCCGGGGTCACGCGGTTGCTGCTGCGGCCACGCTGCAGGCGCAGGCGGGTATCCACCATGCCGGTGGCCCCGTAGGTGCTGAGCTGGTCAAGCAGCAGCTGCGAGTTCTCACGCAGCAACAGGTGCGAATCATCGGCAAAGGCCAGCGTCACGCTGGCATCGGCACCGGTGCTGATCTGGCTGCCGATCGGCAGTTGCATGCCCGTGCTCACCGTGCGATGGGTGCTGGACGGGCCACTGACCTGGACCTCACCCCGCACCGCCAGGACGCGTGCCGGCGCCGGCTCCACGCGCAGCCAGGCAATCGGGAACTTGAGGACACGGCCCGGAGGCAGCTGGTACGGGTCACCGACCGTGTTGTGTGCCTGCAATTGGTGCCAGCTGATGCTGGGCTTGAGGTAGCGCCCGCCCAGGTCCCACAGCGTATCGCCGGGACGCACGCGGTAGGTCCAGTCCTGTGCCGCTGCGGCCAGACAGGGCAGGAACAGGGTCATGGCCAGGGCAAGCCGGGGCAGCATGAAGCGGAGGCACGACAGACGCTGTTGAACACGTGTCACGGACGCTGGAATCCTGGGCAAAGGGGAAGCGGTGCCCGGTAATGATGCCGTGCTCCCCCTCTCCCCCTGTTATCGCGGTGAGTGCCGCGAGGCGATCAGGACTTGATCGCCATCACATTGTCCACCAGTTTCCATTTCACGATCCTGAACCTTGGCTGGCTTCAGAACAGCAGCGAGGACATCCTGCGGCGATAACGGCCCACCAGATCCTCGTCCTCAATCACGCGGAAGGCGTCGATCAGGGTCTTCTTCGGCAGGCTGTCGCGGAAGCCGCGGTCGATGCGCAGCATTTCGATGAACTGCTCCAGCGCGGCTTCATCCTCGCCGCCGAGCAGGTGATGCACGCCGAGCTGGTAGCGGGCTTCCAGGTCATTGCCGTCGGCCTGCACGCGCTGGGCCAGTGTGGCCGCCGCGGGTGCATCCTTGAGCGCGTTGCCGAAATCCAGGCGGGCGCGGGCACGCACGGCACGGTCGTCGGTGGACAGGTTGGCGGGCAGGGCGTCGAGCAGCTGGCCGGCTTCCTCGGCGGCACCGGTCTTGAGCAGCGCCAGGGCCAGGTCGAGCTTGAGCTCGGCCTTGTCCGGCTCGGCGACGATGGCCTGGCGCAGTGCGGCCACTTCGGCCTGCGGATCCAGTGGCAGCGCTTCCGGCTCGGCGTCGGTGCTGGCCTCGGCCGGCATCACGCCATGCTGGGTCAGGAACTCACGCAGCTGGCCCTCCGGCATGGCACCGGGGAAGCCGTCGACGATCTGGCCGTCCTTGATCAGGAACACGGTCGGCACCGAGCGGATCTGGAAGGCCGCGGCAATCTGCTGTTCCTTGTCCACGTCGACCTTGGCCAGCTCGAAGGCGCCGTTGTACTCGCCGGCGAGCTTTTCCAGGATCGGGCCGAGCGACTTGCACGGGCCGCACCAGGTCGCCCAGAAATCGACCAGTACCGGCGTCTGCAACGACTTCTGCAGGACGTCGGCTTCGAAGGTCTCGGTGGTGGCTTCGAATACGTGGGGAAGATCGCTCATGGCTGGTTTCATTGCGGACAGGAATCCCCTTCATGGTGGCGGTGGCGGCGCTTCTCAACCGCCGGATGCACGACAGCCCGCCGGGGGCGGGCTGTCGGAAGACCACGAGCCGTGAGGGGCTCAGTGCTGCGTCGGTAGTTCCTGCGCCTGTGCCGGTGCCTGCTGGGCCTGCGCCGGGGCGACGTTGGGCGTGGCCGGCAGGCTCAACTCGGGGTTGACCTGCTGCGCCTGCAGCGCCTTGATCTGCTTGTCCAGCGCTTCGAGCTGGGAGTTGGTGGCGCGCAGGTCCGAGCTCAGCGCCACGGCCTGCTGCTTGCGCTCCTGCAGGGCGTTGCTGACCTGCAGCGACTGCTGGCGCTGCTGCTCGGCTTCCTGCTGCAGGCCACGCAGGCGACGCTCGTTCAGGGTCACCAGCTTCTCGCTGTAGGCCTTGCCGGCCTGCAGGCGGATGGTGTCCAGGTAGACCTGCGCCAGCTGCCGTGTCTGGTCGGCGAAGGTGACATACAGCGACTCGGCGTTGTCGGAGGCCTCGGTGCGGATCACGCGCCAGAATTCCTTTTCATGGAACAGGGCGACGTAGTAGTTCAACGAGTCGGCATGGAACAACAGGCTGGCGCCGTAGTTGCCGTTGTAGGTGGTGCGCAGTTCGGTCAACTCGTGGTTGGCCATCAGCCGCTGCAGCTCGCTGACGGTGTTGCCCACGGTGGTGTCTTCGCTGTTGGCGGGCGCGGCCGGCGGTTCGGCTTCACCGCGCTGCCAGCGCCCGGCCATGGCCTGGGGGGCCGCTACGAGGCAGCTGGCAATCAGCAACGCCCAGCACAACCGGGCAGGCAGTGTCTCGATGCTTGTCATAATTCCTCGTAATTCCCCCGAACTGCGATGGCCGTCGCATTTGTGAATGCGCACGGGATGGCGGCGAGCATAGCACGGCCAAATGCGCCGGAACGCACGTCCTGCAACGGCTGCCGTGGCGTGGCGCAAGCGCTCATTCCACCAGTTGCGTGCGACCGCACTGGATGGATTGCATGTGCACGTCGGTGCGGCCCAACTGCAGGCCGAGCACATCGGACAGCACCGCTGACAACAGCTGGCCGACCGCATTCAACAACGGGCGCAGCACGCCATCGACGACCGGCTTGAGCAGCAGGCACAGCACGCTGCTGCAGCTGCCATTGCCGGTGGCCGGGTTGTAGCTGCCGGTCCCGCTGAGGCCGCCGGGCTTGGTCTGCAGGTACTTGGCCAGCGCGTTCTGCACGCAGCTGTTGTAGGCCAGCAATCCGGCCAGCAGGCCCTTGCACGAGGTGATGCCGAGCACGTCGAGCAGGCCGCCGATGATGCTCGGGTCGCTGACGTTGGTTTCGTAGAGGAACCCCGTCCACACGTTGCCCTCGACCTTCTTCGGCGTGCAGCCGAGCAGCCAGTAGTCGCAGGTCGGGATCTGGGTGTTCCAGTTGCCCAGCGCGGGCAGGTTGGCATTGCCGTCGCGCAGCAGCGCGACGACGGCCTCGGGCTGGTAGAAACCATCCTTCTTGGAGGCTTCCAGGTACTGGCGGGCGATGTCCTGCGCGGCGTCCGAGCTGGTGCCGGAGGGACTGAACAAGGCCTGCACGGTGCCGAGCAGGGCATCGACCAGCCGCGAGACCAGGTCGCCCACGGCCAGGGGATTGGGTGCCACGGTGCCGGTCTGTCCGGCGCTGAGGGTCAGGGACTGCCGCGCGGACAGCGCTTCGAGCGTGATGCGATGGTTGAGCACGGTCTTGCCGAACAGGCTGACCATGTCCTCGTTGCCCAGGCCGGTGCGGCACAGTTCGCGCGTGGAGTCCCACGGCGTGGTCGCCTTGCCGACGCAGACATTGGCCACCGCGCTGGTGACGTCGACGGTGGCGGTGGCCGGCTGTGCATTGCAGTCGATCGCGCTGAGCCGGCCGAAGCCGTCGATCACGTCGATGTAGGTGGGCAGCTTGATGCGCGTGCCCAGCCAGCCCAGCACCGCGCCCAGCGCCGGGATGCGCTGCGAGTCGATGTCCAGGAACAGGCGCACCTGGCTGTTGTAGGCGGTGGTGCCGACCGGGCCGATGCCGATCGAGGCCGGCTCGACGATGCTGGCCTTGGCCTCGACCAGGCCCAGCAGGTTCAACTGCGGGATCGCGACGGCATGGTTGGCGTTGGCGATGGAGATACTGGTGCCGATCAGGTCCAGCGCGCTCAGGTCCACGTCCAGCGCGCCGCTGCTGGCGGCGCTGCCGCCGGTGATGCGCGCGAACAGGCCGTTGCTGGCGGCGTCGGAGCCGAGTTGCACCAGCACGTCGCGCAAGCCGACGCGTGCCAGTTCCTGCTTCAGCGCATTGACGCTGACGCCCAGCACGCCCTGCTGGTTGGCGAGGTTGGCCATGATGTCGAGCAGTTGGCCGACGCTGACCTTGTTGGCGGCCAGCAGGCTTTCCAGTTCCCCGGCATTGATGTCCGCGGCCACGTCCACGCCCAGCGCCTGCAGCAGTCCGCGCGGGGTGATCTTGACGTTGGCCAGCCCCTGGTAGCTGGCGATCTGGGTCTGGTTGAGGTCGATGCCGACCAGCCGCAGCAGGCCCTGCAGCGGTGCGTTGCTGTTGACGTTGAGCAGGCGCGACCCCACGGTGAACGCCGCTTGCGGCGGGGTATGCCAGGCCACGGCGGTGGCGTTGATCTGCGGCATGGACGCCAGCTGGTGGAAGAACGGGATCGCCTGCCGCGACGCGGTCACCCGCACGGCGTTGAGCGGGCGTTCCGGCGTGACCACCACGAAGCGCGCATCGGCCGGCAGTTCGGCGCCCCAATAGCCGCAGCGCACGTCGAGCGTGCCGCCGAAGCCGTTGTCGGTCACTGCGTTGCGGCGCGCGGCGAGGTTGTCGGTGTAGTCGGTGGTGCATTGCTCAAGGCGCTGCGCGCCGGCCAGCGCGGCCAGGTCGGCGGTTTTCTGCACGTCACGCTTGACCCAGTACAGGTAGCCGACCTCGACCAGGCCGAGGATGACGACCAGCCCCAGCAACAGCAGCATCATCATCACGGCCGCACCGCCGCGCGGCGGCGAGGGCGGGGTGCCGGTCCGGGACCGGCGGGGGCGCGCGGGCAGGCGTTTCATGGAACACCTCAGCGGCTGTTACCGCCATTGGAGGAATTCGGCACGGTGGTTTCGAAGTATTCCGGGATCGGGTGATCGAAGCTGGTGAGATAGCGCTGGTAGCTGCGGCTGGCGGCTTCCCCGAGCATCGGCAGCGGCTTGCCGGCGCTGCCGCCATCGGCCTGCAGGCGCAGCAGTGCACGGGTGGCATCGCCGATCTGCGCGCGCGGGGCCGGCGCGTTGTCGTAGGGTGCGGCGGTGGCGATGGGCGGATTGGCCTCGCCGGCCGGTGGCGCGCTCGCCGGCGCGGAAGGGGTGTCGGCCATGCGTTCGATCAGCGGGGCGTGTTGCGCCTGGACCGGCAGCGGCGCGCACAGCACGGCGGCCAGCAACGCGGAGGTGACGAGGAACCGGCTCATTGCGTGATCTCCTGCGGCTTGGCGGTGGTCGGGCTGAAGCGGTCCAGCATCGAACCGGGCGGTTGCGGCCGCAGCACGGCGCCGGTCGGTTGCGGTTGTGCGACCAGCGCGGTGGCGGCGCCACGCGGGGCAGGCGCCTCGCTGGCGGGTTCCGGGCGCATCGGCGGGGTGGCATCGGCCACCGGTGCGCGGCGCAGTGATTGCGACAGGCGGTAGATCTCCAGGCGCGTGGCTTCGGGCAGGTTCGCGCGCTGCATCATGTCCTGCGCGGTGCCGGGCTGGCCGGACAGCAGCGCCCACAGCGCCAGGTTGGAGATGGCGCGCAGATTGCCCGGGGCCAGCTCGGCGGCCTTGGCCAAGGGTGCACGTGCCTGGGCGAAATCGCCGGACTGCAGCAACGCAAAGCCCTGGTCGCCCAGGTAGGTCGCGTTCAAGGGATCCGAGCGCACGGCATTGGCGAACGCCAGGTTGGCGTTGCCGGCGTCATGCTGGTTGGCCGCGATCAGCCCGAGGCCGTGCCATGCCGGGGCGGCCTGTGGTCCCTTGGTCAGGCTGCGGTAGATCGGTTCGGCCGCGGCGGAGTCGCCGGTTTCGCGCAGGGCGTCGGCTTGCAGGATGCGCAGTTCCGGGCTGTCGCCGAAGCTGGCGCGGAAGGCGTCGATGTGCGCGAGCGAAGCGAAGTGGGCGCCCTGTGCCTGCATCTTGCGGATCAGGTCCAGGTACATGCCGCGATCGTCCTGCGGTGACTCCACCAGTGCCGGTTCCACCGGCGGCTGCCTGTAGGCGGCCTGCTTCCCGCCACAGCCGACGAGCAGCAGGGGGAACAGCAGCGCGAGCAAGGGGCGGGGACCGTGCATCACAGCCCCCGCATCGCGCTGGCCAGGGAAATGATGGCCGGCCCGGCCAGCACCAGCATCAGCGCCGGCAGCAGGGTCGCCATCATCACGACGGTCATCTTGACCGAGAGCTTGCCCACCTTTTCCTTCATCTTCATCCTTCGCTGCTCGCGCAGGCGCATGCCGAACTGCTTGAGGGGTTCCTGCACGGCGCCGCCATGCTGGTGCACCTGCAGCACCATCTGCATCAGGCTGCGCAGGTCGTCGTTGTCGAACGATTCGGACAGGCGGCGCAGCGACTGCGCGCGGCTGCGGCCACGCGTGTAGCTGAGGTTGGCGGCCTGCAGTTCCTTGCCCAGTACCGGCACGGCGATGTGCAGCTTGTCGCCGATCATCTGCAGGCTCTGGTCGATGCTGAAGCCCACGCCCTGCAGCAGGCGCAGCAGGTCGATCAGCAGCGGCAACTCCTCATCGACCTTGCGGCGCAGGCGTCCGGCCCAGCTGCGCAGGACCAGCTTGGGCAGCAGGATGCCCAGCGCGAAGCCGACCAGCAGCACGATGAAGGCCTGCGAACCCTGTGGCCGCACCAGCAGCAGGCCCAGCACCGGCAGCAGCAGCGCCAGCAGCAGGCGCAGCGCCAGGAAGCTGGCCGTGCCGGTGGTGTGGTTCCAGCCGACCTGCTCGAGCAGCAGCTTGTCCTCCGGCGCCAGCAACGCCTTCTGGATGCGGCTGCCCTCGAACTGCTGGCCGATGGCCGACAGGTCGGCCAGGCGCTGTCGCCACCAGCCCTGTTTCGGTGCCGCCTCGTCGGCGACGTGGTGGTTGTGGTCCAGCGCGGTCTGCAACGCGGCGGTGGCACGCTGGCTGCGGTGGCCGTGGTACAGCAGGCCGCCCGCCGCCAGCAGCAGGGCCAGCACGACCAGGGTCATGGCGAAGAACAACAGGGTGTTCATGGCCGGCTCCGATGCGGGTGGGGAGCGAGGGAGGCACTCATAGCGACTTGGCCAGGCGGTAGAGCAGGAAGCCGCCACCGAGCTCCAGCAGCAGCGCGGCCACGAGGATCTTCTTGCCCAGCGGGTCATGGAACATGGGCTGGAAGAAGTCCGGGCTCAGCAGGGCCATGAACACCGCCGCGCCGATCGGCAGCAGGCCCAGCACCCAGGCCGACATGCGCGTTTCGGAGGTGGTGGCCTGCAGTTCGCGCTGCACTTCCTCCAGGTCACGCATGAAGTCGCTCATGCGCTGCAGGATCTGGTCGCTGCGGCCGCCGATGCGGATGCTGGTGCCCAGGATGACCGCCAGCATTTCCAGCGGCCGCAGGCGGTAGGCCTGCGCGGCCTGCTGCAGGGCACGGTCCAGATCCATGCCCGCGCGGGTGTAGGCCAGCGCACTGTCGAGGATGGGGCGCAACGGGGGCTCGACGTTCTGGGTGGCGTTCTGGAACGCCATCGACAGGCTGTTGCCGATGCCGGCGATACGCACCATGTTCTCCAGGAAGTCCGGCATCTGCGCGACCAGCCGTTGCTGCATCTTCTCCATTCGCCGGAACAGCCACAGCCCCAGTGCCAGCAGGTACAGCGCGAACACGAACACGCCGAACACCGCCGCGCCCAGGCGCATGCCCGCGCCGAAGGCCAGCACCACGCCGGGCACGAGCAGCAGCACCAGCGTCCGCGGAGACTCGCTCAGGCCGGCGCGGCGCAGCAGGTCGGCCCAGCGACGGGTGGGCGGGCGCGGCGCGCGTGGCGCTTCGTGGCTGCGCGCTGCCTCCGGATGCGAGAGGCGGCTTTCGGCATGTTCGGCGGCGGCACGCTGCTGCACGCGCGTGGCCAGGCCCCACCACAGGCCCATCGCCGCGGCCACCAGCAGCAGTGCGGTGCTGGCCAGCAGCAGCGCCGCGGTCATGACTGGCTCCCGAAGTTGGCCTCGCGCAGTTCCTGCCGGAACGGTTCGAGCTTGTAGCAATGCGGGTGGAAGCCCAGCCCGTGCCAACGGTCGCGTTCGCGGTTGTCCTGGTCGAACCAGGCCTCGTGCTTGAACAGCTCCTGGCTGGTGATGACGGTGTCGCTGACGCCGGTGATCTCGGTGATGGAGAGGATCACGCGACGGCCACTGCCCAGCCGCGAGATCTGCACGATGAAGTCGATGGCGCTGGCGATCTGCCGGCGCAGGCTTTCCTCGCTGCCCTGGAAACCGGCAAAGCCGGCCAGCATCTCCAGCCGGTACAGGCAGTCGCGCGGGGAGTTGGCGTGGATGGTGGCCATCGAGCCGTCATGGCCGGTGTTCATCGCCTGCAGCATCTCCAGCACTTCGGCGCCACGCACTTCACCGACCACGATGCGGTCCGGGCGCATGCGCAGGCTGTTGCGCACCAGATCGCGGATGCTGACCGCGCCGGCGCCGTCGAAGCCGCCCATGCGGCTTTCCAGGCGCACCACGTGCGGGTGGTTCAGGGCCAGCTCGGCGGTGTCCTCGACCGTGATGACGCGCTCGTTGTGCGGGATGAACGTGGCCAGCGCATTGAGCAGCGAGGTCTTGCCGGAGCTGGTGCCACCGGAGATCAGGATGTTGCAGCGGCCGCGCACCATGGCGTTGAGCAGGGCGTACATGGGCTTGTCGAACGCGCCGCGACCGAGCAGTTCGTCCGGCGTGAACGGGTCCTTGCGGAACTTGCGGATGGACACCATCGGCCCATCCACCGCTAGCGGGGAGATGATCGCGTTGAGGCGGCCGCCGTTGGGCAGGCGTGCATCGACCATCGGGTTGGAGTCGTCCAGGCGGCGGCCGAGCGGGGCGATGATGCGGCGCAGGATGCGCAACAGGTGGCGGTCGTCGCTGAAACGCTGGGTGGAGCGCTTGAGCTGGCCACCGCTGGAGACATGCACGTCCTTGTAGCCATTGATCAGGATGTCCTCGATCTCCGGGTCATGCAGCAGGTCATCGAGCGGGCCGAAGCCGGTCAGCTCCTTCTGCAGGGCATTGGCGACGGCTTCCATCTCCTGTGCGTTGACCGGGATCTTCCATTCCTTGACGAAGGCCGCGGTCTGCGCCTGCACGTACTTGCCGACCGTCTCCGGCGACCATGCGTCGATGTCCACGCGCTGGTCCTCGACGTGGTTGAGCAGGTACTCGTGCGCGGCCGACAGCACGCTCTGGAATTGCTCGGTCTGCTCGAACGGCACCTGCGCGGCGGGTTCGGCGGCCAGGGCCGTTGCCGCGATGCGCGGGGAGAGCGGGGTGACTTTGTCTTCCATGCTTATTTACCGAGCAGGCTGGCCAGGCGCGCCAGCGGGGAAGTGGGCATCGGGGCGGCGGGCCCCGCGCGTCGGCGGTCGATGCGTTGCAGCAGGGGAAGCAGCGCCTTGAGGTACGGGTCGCGAGGGGCCGCATCGGTGAGCAGGCGCCCGAGCCCGGCACAGGAGCGCAGCACGCGCGAGCGGTCGGGCAGTGTCGCCAGCAGGGGCAGGTTGAAGCGCTGCGCGATCTGGGTGTCGGCCAGGCCGCCATTGGGGTCGTAGCGGTTGACGACCAGCTGCAGGCGGGCATCGCGCACGCCGCGTTGCTCCAGCTCGCGCATGGTCTGGTCCAGCGATACCAGCGAGCCGATCGCCTGGTCGGTGACCAGCCAGATCTCGCTGGCGTTCTTCAGCAGCGAGGTAGGCATCAGCTGGATCGGCAGTCCGCCGGTATCGCACAGGGTCAGCGGGAACACGCTGCGCAGCCGGTCCAGCAGCGCGGTGGGTTCGTGCTTCTTCAGCAGCGTGCCGCTGGTGGTGCCGAGCAGGGCCAGGCCGCTGGGGTGGTGGGCGAAGGCGCTGGCCGCGAAGGTCGGGTCCATGCGTTCGACGTTGCGCAGGGCTTCCTCGTAGCTGAAGTGGCTCTCGGTGCCGAGGTAGAGGGCTGCATCGGCCGAGGGCTGGCCCAGGTCCAGCAACAGCAGCCATCCCTGCGGCTGGCCGTTGTCCAGCGCGGGCGGGTTTTGCTCGGCCAGGGTGACGCCCAGGTGGGTCGTCAGGGTGCTGGTGCCGACGCCGGCGCGCACGCCCAGCAGCACGATCAGGCGCCCGGTGGGCTGTGGTTCCGGTGGCGCGGCGACGCTGGTGCGGGCCGGTGCCTGGGTGGCGCAGGCGTGGTCGAATACTTCCAGCATCTGCGCGCTGGTGTTGTCGACGTCGATGAAGTCGCGCACCCCGGCGCGCATTGCCGCCAGCAGGTGCGTGGCCTGTTCCGGGCCGGTGGTGCCGATGCCGATCAGCACCGGCAACGAGGCCAGGTGACTCAGCTGGCGGGCGATGTCGGTGGAATAGGAGGCGTTGCCGCCGCAGTAGTCCAGCAGCACCACCGCCGAGGGCGGTGCGGTGTCGAGCAGCTCACGCGGGCTGACGTCTCGGCTGTCGACCCAGCGCAGCTCCACGTGGCCGGACAGCACGGCACCCAGCCGGGCCATGTGCCGGTTGTCCGGCGCATACAGCAACAGCTTGCGTTCGGTATTGCTCTGATTTTGCGGCAACGGCATCACCGAGGACATGAGGAGTGCTTCAGCGTGAGAATCCGGGGAGCTGGTCAGGGCTGGCCGGGTGCAGCAGCCAGGAGCCCCAGACCGGCAGGTTGGGTTGGGCTTCGCGTTCGCCGGGCAGGGCGAACTGGGTGCCGCGCGCCAGCGGGCGTACCAGGCGCGGCGTCACCACGATCACCAGTTCCTTGTCTTCGCGTTTGTAATTGAGGTTGCGGAAGAACGAACCGATGATCGGCAGGTCGCCCAGGAACGGCACCTTGTCCACCATCGAGGACAGCTGGCTGCTGACCAGCCCGCCGATCACGAAGCTCTCGCCGTCACCCAGCTCGATGGTGGTGTCGGCACGGCGGGTGGAGATGGCCGGGATCTGGGTGCCGTCCAGGCTGATACCCCGGCTGTAGTCCAGGTCGCTGGCTTCGGGCGCGACCTTCAGCGCGATGCGATCGGCGGACAGCACGGTCGGGGTAACGGTCAGGCCGATGCCGAACGGCTTGAAGGTGACCGTGGTGGTGCCCAGACCCTGCGGTTCGAGGATCGGCAGCTCGCCACCGGCCAGGAAGCTGGCGCTCTGGCCGGACAGGGCGACCAGCGTGGGTTCGGCCAGCACGCGCGCCATGCCGTTGCTCTGCAGCAGGTCGATGTTGGCGTTCCACGCGCCGGGGATGGAACTGGCCACCAGGTTGAAGGCCGAGGACAACGCGCTGCTGCCACCGCTGCCGGTGGGCGAGCTGATGCCGTAGGTGAAGCCGCCATTGGTGTTCTTGAAGCTGATGCCGACCTGGCGCAGCACGGTCTTGTTGAACTCGACCACCTTCACCTCGACCTGCACCACGCCGGTGCTGGCGATGGTGGCGGCATCGTTGATAGCGCCCTTTTCACCGACCGCCGAGGCCGCCGCCTTGCGGCTGGCCTCGTGTTCGAGCAGCGACGGGGAACTGCCGGACAGCAGCGCCTGGCCGCCCTGCACGGTGACCTGGGTGCCCCCCTCGCCGAGCAGGCCTCCCTGGATGGCATTGCGCACTTCCACGCGGATCCGCGAGGGCACCGGCTGGTTGCGCATCCACAGCAGCAGCGTGGTACTGCCAGGCGACTTGCCGACCAGCAGGGCGTCGTTGTTGCGTCCCAGCCGGGTGATGTCGGCGATGGAGGGGTCGGCGATGGCGATGCGCTCCACGCCGGCCGGCAGGTTCCAGGGGCGTTGCTCGTTGAGCTCCAGCAACACGCTGGAGGCGGCCGGCAGCTGCTGGGCATGCGCCGGCTGCAGGGGCGCCAGCGCCAGCGATGCGACGCTGGACAGGGCCAGGACAGCGATGAGTGATGCGGTGTTGTACGGACGCTGGAGCAAGGCGGATCCCCCGATCAAGGCGAAGACAGGCGGTTGGACGGTGTTGTCCCGCGGATGATTTCGATGCCCGGCCGGGCGGCGGCACGCGGTGCACGGCTGCGCGCCGGTGCGCGGGTGGCGTTGGCGGTGACCGCGGGCCTGGCCGGGCTGTCGCCGGCCAGCGCCTGCAGGTCGATGCCGGCATACGCCTGGTTCTCCGGACGCTCGGCGGCGCTGGCCGTCGCGGCGTCGAGATCGCGGCGCAGGGCCAGTACCGGCGCCGGTGCGACGAAGATCGAGGCATCGGCCAGGGCGGTATCGCCGGGGTTGCGCAGGGCCAGGAACAACTTGCCGCTATGCGCGGCCAGCAGCAGGCGGCCGGCGTCTTCCACCGGTACGGCCAGGATCGCGCTGCGTGCCTGGGTGGCGTTGCTGCCGCTGGAAGAGGAACTGCCGGAGCGCGAGGCGATGGTCTCGGCGCGGCTGCCGGGCTCGGGTGCGGCGCCGTCGCCGCTGCTGGCCGCCGTGGCCGGGTGCGGCTTGCCGACGTCGTCATCGCCGTAGCCCAGCACCCGCAGCCGCGACAGCAGCAAGCGCGCCTGCGGGTTGTCGTTGCGGCCGGCGCCGGCCTCGGACGGTGCCTGCAGGCTCATGAAGACATCCACGTAGTCGCCCGGGGTGATGCGGTTGCTGACGCCGGCCAGTTCGTCGACCGGCACTGATACCGCCCGCTCGCCGGGCTTGATGCCGGCGGCGATGCCCTGCAGCAGTTGCCCGGGCACCAGCATGGCGCCCGCGGCGATGGCCACGGCGGGGATCCGCCCGGTGACGTCACCGACGTTGGCGAAGCCTTCGCCGGCGGGCACCGGCAACTCGGTGGTGGACAGGTCGGCGGCGCTGATGGCCTGGCCGGCGGGCAGGGCACGGGTGGCGACCACCACCGCCCGGCGCGGGATGCCCGGCGCGCTGCTGGCCTGCGTGCCTGCCTCGGCCGGCGGCGGGCGTCGCCCAAGGCCAAAGGCCAGTACAGCCAGGATGCCGGCGAGTACCAGCAGGAGGATGGCCGCAATGCGGATTGCCTTTGGCATCGTTGAAGCTCCGGTTGAGCGTGGGTCAGTTGCCGCCGAGGTCCAGTTGTACGGTTGCGGTGCTGCGCAGGGTCTGGCCCAGGGTCCAGCCCAGCAGCGGGCCGGTGCCGGGCATGAACGGATGGCTGTCGTAGTCGTAGGACGCGGTGACCCGGATGCACTTCACGGTGGCATCGGAGGTGCAGGCGAACGGTTGCGACACGTTGATGGGCGCCGCGCTGGGATTGCTGCATGAAGCGCTGGCGCGGGAGAAGTTCAGCAGCCACTGCATCGAATGCGCGGCGGCCTGGCATGCATTGCTGCGACGTTGTGCGGTATCGCCGTATCGCAGGGCGGCACGTGCGCCTTCGCCGGCGGCCAGCGTCAGTGATTGCTTGGCGGCGAACACCATCACCCCGGTGAAGGTCACCAGCAGCAGCGGCAGCACGCCGAACATCAGCATGAAGGCGAACTCGAGCGTCACCACGCCGCGTTGCCCACGGTGCTTCAGTCGTCCTCGATCAGCCATGGCTGGCTCCTTGCAGTACATAGCCGATCATCGCCAGGCCAAGGTAGGCCGCGTACGGGATGCCACGGCGTCCTTGCCGTGTCGAACGCAGGTCCATCCGCCAATCCCGGATCCAGCCGGTGTTGCCCCAGCCGGCGACCCTGCGCTGCATGCCGGGTGCCGAGCTGGACAGCAGGGGCCACGCGACGACGAGGAGCGCGTGGACACCGGCGGCCAGGCTGGCGATCACCCAGATGGGAAGCAGTGCCTTGGTGCCGAGCAGGAAGCCGATGGTGGCGAAGAGTTTCACGTCGCCGGCGCCCATCCAGCCGATGACATGGAAGGGCAGCAGCACGAGCAGGCCCAGCACGCCGCCGGCCAGGCAGCTTGCCAGCCCCACCGGTGCGGCGTTGTGGCTGAGCTGGAGGGACAGCACCAGGGCCAACGTGACGGCCAGCACGCCATTGGAGACGCGCCGGGCGGCCAGGTCACTGATCGTGACCTGCAACCCCAGCAGCAGTGCCAGCAGCCCGACGGCGGTCATGGTGCGATGCCCTCCCGGCTCAGGTGCCTGCCACCACGTCTTCCAGTCGCGCCAACACGGTGGTGAAGATCGCGGTCAGGCCGTCGCGCGCGAAGAAGATGATGATGCCGGCGATGACGGCGGCCAGCAGGCCATATTCCAGGGCGGTGACACCGTCTTCCTGCTTGAGGAACTTGCGGATAGCGTTCATAGCGTTCTCCCTGATGACCCGGTGTCGGTGTTGCACCGACTGCAGCCGGGCAAAGATGGGCATCGCTGCCCGATGAAGGTCATTGGGATCTGCCTGACACCGACGGGAGTGTCGATGGTCGTGGGGGTGTAAGGAAAACTCCTACGAGCCCCTATTTCCGCTGTTTTCCCCTGTCGGCACGCATGGCATGCCCGGGAGCATCATTGCAATCGCGCATCGCGATGCATGCGCATATTCGGCAAGAACAAAATGTTTTCCATATGTGTGACGTCAATCGCCATTTCACATAAAGCTCTTACGGAGCGTGCCGTTTTTTTTTGTCAGTATCCGCTTCAAGCGCCGCGCAACGCGGATGCTCTGGAAACGCGAATTACGCTTTGTTGCTGGTTTCAGATCGTGCGTGACGGGGTTGCGGCCGGAGGTGCCAGGCCGCAGACGGGGAATCGGACTTCTGGAGCGGATCCCAGAGGGATCCCGCAAAGGCGTGGACATGGATGCGATTGCGGACGGGAACGGATTGAAATCGTTCGACCTGGCGGCGTTGGGCAGCACCCTGCGCGTCTGTCACGTGGAGTTGGTGCTGCTGGACGACCAGCCCCCCACGGCCGCGGTGACCTCGTTCGTGCACGACCAGGCCTTGCTGTGCACCTTCCAGATCGGTGCGCGCGCACGCGGGCGCTTCGTGCTGCCGCTGGATTGGTGCCTGCTCGGCTGCCTGCAGAGCGTCGACGCCGAGGCCAGTTGGTGCCATGGGGTGCCGTTGACCTCCGGCAACATCATCTCGGTCATGCCCGAAGGCGTCACCGAGTTCGCGTTGGGGGCGGGCAGCAAGGTCACCTTCGTGCTGGTGCCGCTCAAGCGCTTCGAGGAGCGTGCCACCGCCGCGCGCCTGGGCGGACTGGGTGAAGGCGGCAACGTGCCGTTGGTCAGCGGGCGCACGCACGTGCCGCTGCAGGCGTACTACGAAGGGCTGCACGAACGCATCTGCGAAGGCGAGATCTCCGGCGACGAGATCGACGCGATGCTCGAGGCGCACGTGCGCGAGATCGTCGCCAACGGTTCGCCCGAACGGGTCTCGTGCAGCCGCAGCCGGCGCGCGCGCTACCTGATCTTCCGCCGTGCCGAGGACATGATGTACGCCAACCTGCGCCGGCACATCTACATGCAGGAGCTGTGCGACGCGGCCGGGGTGAGCGAGCGGGCGCTGCGCTATGCCTTCGAGGAACTGGTCGGCATCTCGCCGGTGCGCTACCTGTCCATGCTGCGCCTGTGCGAAGCCTGCCGCAGCTTGTCCAACGCCGACGCGGGGCGAAAGTCGGTCAAGTCGATCGCGCTCAGCTGCGGGCTGTGGGACCTGTCGCGCTTCGCCGACAACTACCGCCGCGTGTTCGGCGAACTGCCCAGCGAAACACTCATGCGCGGAACTTATTCGAACAGCTGAGCGCACGTTCGTCCGGAATGTGCGGTCCATCAAACTTGGCGGGACGTTGCCGAATAGGTGCATTGCACTGCCGGTAACGCGCAACGCTTTGCCAATTGCCGGCATGGATGTGCCGGATGCGGGTAAGGGACGTTGTGTTTCAGCGCTGTACTGGCCTCACGCAAACGGATCGTCCAAGCCCGGGACGGTTCCTACCAGAGGCCCCTGCCATGAATCGCATCTATCGATTGATCTGGAACCGCACCCTCAACGCCTACGTGGTCGGCTCGGAGCTGACCGCGGCGCATGGCAAGCGCAGCGGCGCGAACTGCCTGTTGCCCCCCTGGTCGGTGGCCATGGTGGGCGCCGGTGGCTTGCTGGCCCTGGGGCTCGCCGGTGCGGCACACGCCACCGACGCGCGGCTGGATGACCTGCAGTCGCTGGTCGCCAAGTACAGCCAGACCGACGCGCACAGCATCGTCGCCAGCGCCTTGCCGGTCGGCGGCGTGCAGGCGCGCGTCAACGCGACGGTAGCGGTGCAGCTGCCGGCGCCGGTGGTCGTGCAGGTGCCGGTGCAGGCACGGTTGCAGGTTGCACCGACCCGCATTGGCGCGGGACTGTCGGTCGGCGCACGCGCCACGCATGGCCATGCCGCCCCATCGGTATCGGCGACGACCGCGGCGCTGGCCACGGTGGCGTCGGCGGCCGGCGCGATCAAGACCGGCGTGGGCGGAACGGCCCTGCTGCAGGTGTCGGCGCCGACGTCCGGGGCACCGGGCCATGGCGGACTGCTGGGGCTGGGCAACGTGCTGTTGCCGGGCAAGGAGGAAGGTGGCAACCCGGTACGCGCGGTGACCGGCGCCACGGTCAGCGCGGTCGAGGAACTGACCGGCGGCCTGTTGCAGGGGGCCGGCATCGGTGCGCTGGTGGACGGCGTGGTCAACGGCGCGACGCCGGTGGCGAACAGCACCGGCCATACGGCGGCAGGCGTGCTGGCCGGAGTGACGGGCTCCAGTGCGCTGGGTGCGGGCGTGGATCACACCGTCGACGCACTCACCAGCGGCCTTGAAAACACGAGTGGCGCGCTGGCGCAGGGCCATGTGGCCGGCACCGTCAACCATGCACTGGCGACGGTTGACGGCACCATCGCCGCGGCCTTGCACGGTACTGGCAGCGCGCTGGGCGGCATCACCGGGTCGGCATCCGGCGTCGCCGGGCTCACCGGCGCGGCCGGCCACGTCACCCACGGGGTGATCGGTGGCGTGTCGCATGTGGTCAGCAGCCTGGGGAATGGCGCGTCGGGTGGCGGCTCCGCCGGTCTTGGTGGGCTGACCGGTGTGATCGGTGGTTTGACGGGGGGCTTGACCGGCGGTGGTGCAGGCGAGGGCGCGGGCCTGGGTGGGTTGACCGGCGTGATCGGTGGCCTGACCGGCGGCCTGGGCGGCGGCGCAGGCCATGGCCTGATCGCGGCAGTCGGCACGCCGGTGGATGGCGTGGTCGATGGCGTCGCGCCGGTGCTCAATGGCGCGGGCGGCGCGCTGGGCCATGTCGTGGGCGGCGTGACCGGTTCGGCCGGGTTGGGAACCGGCGTGACCACCACGGTCGGTACGCTGACCGGCGGGCTGCAGAACACCACCGGTGCATTGGCACAAGGCAATGTGCAGGGCACGGTGCAGCACCTGGCCGGCACGGTACAGGGCACGGTCTCCACGCTGGTGGGTGCGGTCGGCGATGCCGGCGGCAGCGGTGGCGGCCTGGGCGGGTTGACCGGTGTGATCGGTGGCCTGACCGGCAGCCTGGGCGGCGGCGCAGGCCATGGCCTGATCGCGGCAGTCGGCACGCCGGTGGATGGCGTGGTCGATGGCGTCGCGCCGGTGCTCAATGGCGCGGGTGGCGCGCTGGGCCATGTCGTGGGCGGCGTGACCGGTTCGGCCGGGTTGGGAGCCGGCGTGACCGCCACGGTGGGTAGGCTGACCGGCGGCCTGCAGAACACCACCGGTGCATTGGCACAAGGTGACGTGCAGGAAACCGTGCAGCACCTGGTGGGGACGGTGGGCGGTACCGTCTCGACCCTGCTGGGTGCAGTGGGTGGTGCGGCCGGCGGCAACGGGAATGGTGGCGCCGGGGCGGGACTTGGCGGTCTGGGCAACGTCGTCGGTGGACTGACCGGCGCGGTGACGGGTCTGCTGGGCCAACTGGGCGGTGGTAGCGGCGGCACGACGCCCACTTCACCGGGCCAGGCGGTGACCAACGGGATTGGCGGCGTGGTCGATCTCACCGGTGGCTTGGTGGCGCAGACCGGCGTGGGGGGTGTGGTGGACGGCGTGGTGGATGGGGCAGCACCGGTGGTCAACGGGGCGGGCGCGGCAGTGGGAGGGCTGGTCGGCGGCCTCACCGGGTCAACCTCACTGGGCAACGGCGTCAGCGGCACGGTCGGCGCACTGACCGGTGGCCTGCAGAACACGACCGGCGCGCTCGCCCAGGGCGACCTGACCGGGACCGTGCAGAGCGCGTTGGGAACCGTCAACACCACGGCCGGCACCCTGCTGGGTGCGGTCGGAAGCACGCTGGGCGGGATCACCGGTTCGGCATCCGGGGTCAATGGCCTGACCAATCTGCTGACGGGCGTGACCGGCGGCGTGACCGGTGGGTTGTCCAATGTCGTCGGCCAGCTCACCGGCAATCCGGCGCCCACCTCGAATGCGCCGCCACCGGCGGGCCCGAGCGGCCTGGTGGTCGGCAACGGTGGCCTGGTGGGAACGGTCGGGCAGCTGATCGGGCCGACCGCCACCTCGCTGTTCGGCGGCAGTGGCTACACCCAGAACGGCAGCCTGACGATCAACAACGTCAATTTCGCGCAGGCCTATTCGACCGTCGAGGTCGCAGGGCTGCCGGTGGTCAACCTCAGCCCGGTGGGCGAACTGCTCGACGGCGCGGGCAGCGCCATCACCGGCGGCGATTCGCACCTGACCCTGATCGGTGGCGTGACCTCCGACAGCTACATCACCAACATCAACAACGGCGCGGCCGGTGGCCTGCTGGGCCTGCTGCTTCCCGACAGCGCGCCGGACTGGGCGTCGGACTGCCTGAACCTGGCGGGGATCATCAAGGACAAGTGCTGGGCGGTGCCGGCCGCGCAGGACTACCAGGTGCTGATCGGCGACGGTGCCTACGCCAACGGCTCCAAGGAGGTGGTGATCGGCACCAATGCGCGGCACGAGCTGGCGCAGCAGAACGCCAGCCAGGTCTTCGTCGACGCCAATGGCGTGATGACCGGCGTGCCCACCGCCGATTACGACGCGCGCCAGGGCCAGTCGGTGGTGATCGGTGACAGTGCGCTGGGTACGGCCAACGCACAGACCCTGCTCGGTGCCGGTGCAACGTCCAACAAGGCCAACAGCGTGGCGATGGGCTACAAGTCCAATGCCGACCGCGGTGGACTGGACAACTACAGCGCATTCGGCCTCACCGCGGCGCAGACCTCGATCGGCGAAGTGGCGGTCGGCTCGGCCGGCCGCGAGCGGCAGATCACCCACGTCGCGGCCGGTAGCCAGGCCACCGACGCGGTCAACCTCGCCCAGCTGCAGGGCGCGCTGTCGCAGATCAACACCATCGAGCAGAACGCGGTGCTGTACGACACCGATGCCAATGACGTGGCCGACTACGGCCATGTGACCCTGGGCGGTGGCAATGCGCCGAACGGCACGGTGGTCTCGAACCTGGCCGCGGGCCAGCTCAGCGCCACCAGCACCGAGGCGGTGAACGGTGCACAGCTGTTCGGCATCGGCCAGTCGATGGCGAGCTACCTGGGCGGCGGCTCCACCTTCAGCGTGGCGGGGGTGCTGTCCGCGCCGTCCTACGTGCTGAATGAAATCGGCGCGAACTGGCAGCTGACCTCGGCCACCTTCGGCAACATCGGCGCAGCGTTCAGTTCGATCAGCCAGTCGCTGGCCAACCTGGCCACCGGGACCAACCCCAACCCCGGCAGCAATCCGCTGGCGGTGGAGTACACCCCCGATGGCGCCGGCAACCCGACCAACGTGGTCGCGCTGAAGGGGGATGGCAGCGGTGCGGCGGTGGCGGTGCGCAACGTGGCCGAGGGCAGCGTCGTGGCCGGCAGCCGCGATGCGATCAACGGCGGCCAACTGGCCACCACCAACGAGGCGCTCGCCTCGGCCATTGGCGGCACCCTGCAGTACAACAGCACCACTGGCCAATGGTCCTCGGCGAGCTTCACCGTCAATTCGATCAATGCCAGTGGCGGGACCAACCAGCAGGTGCTGGACAACGTGACCGATGCACTGGCAGTGATGGACGGCTCCATCGTCAACGTCAACAAGCGCATCGACAACATCCAGAACGGTGGCGCGGGCAATGCCTACTTCTCGGTGAACTCGACCAAGGCGGCGGCCTCGGCCACCGGCCAGGATGCCGTCGCCGCCGGCCCTCAGACCACCGCCAGCGGTACCCAGGCGGTGGCGATCGGCAACGGCGCCAACGCGTCGGCAGCCAACAGCGTGGCGCTGGGCGCAGGCTCGGTGGCCGACCGTGCCAACACCGTCTCGGTGGGTGCGACCGGCGCCGAACGCCAGGTCACCCATGTCGCCGACGGCAGCCAGGCCACCGATGCGGTCAACCTGCGCCAGCTGCAGGCATCGCAGGAAGGCACGGTGCGCTACGACAAGAACACCGACGGCAGCACCAACTACGCCAGCGTGACCATGGGCAAGGCCGGTACCTCCACGGTGATCCACAACGTGGCCACCGGCGTGGCACCCACCGATGCGGTGAACGTCGCACAACTCAACAAGGGCATGGGGGACGTGATGGACTGGTCCAGGAACTACACCGATCAGCGCTTCAACAGCATCTCGCGCGACATCAAGCGCGTGGATGACCGCGCCTCGGCCGGCATCGCCTCGGCGATGGCGATGGCCGGCCTGCCGCAGCCTTCGGAGGCAGGCAAGCGTATGGCTTCGTTCGCGGCCAGCACCTTCCATGGCGAATCCAGCATGGCGGTGGGCGTGTCCGGGGTCTCCGATGGCGGGCGCTGGATCTACAAGCTCAGCGGCTCGGCCAATACCCGCGGCGATGGCGGCGTGACCGTCGGCGCCGGCTTCCAGTGGTGATGGCATGCAACCTGCCGGTGCCTGGCACCGGCTTCCGGACAACAGCGCCTGGGCGCGGGGGAAGTCATGAACAGCAAATGGTCGGTACTGGCGCTGGTGGTGGCACTGGCGGCCTGCAGCAGCAAGGGTGAGGTACGCGAGCGGGGGTTCCCGGATCCCGCACGGGCGTACCCGGCCGGCGGCACCTACGTGAACCTGGACAACCTGCGCCAATACGCGACGGGCATGAACAAGCACCAGGTGCAGACGCTGCTGGGCACGCCGCATTTCAACGAAGGCCTATGGGGGGTGCGGGAGTGGAACTACCTGTTCAACTTCCGGCGGGCGGTAGGGGCCACGCCGGTGCAATGCCAGTTCCAGGTTAAGTTCGACCACGACGGCGTGGCGGTGGGCCACGCGTGGCAGCCTGAAAGCTGCGCCGCCCTGCTCGAACCCGCTCCCGCACCACCCCCACCCGCACCACCGCCGCCACCGGTTGCGGCGGCACCGCTGCGGATCGCCGCCGATGCCCTGTTCGCCTTCGACAGCGCCAAGCTTTCGGATGCCGGCAAAGCACGGTTGGCAGAGGTGGCCAGCACCGTGCGCGGGCAGGGTGCAAGCATGGACCTTACCGTGATCGGCTACACCGATCGCATCGGCAGCGATGCCTACAACATGGACCTGTCACAGCGCCGCGCCGCGGCGGTGCGCGGCTACCTGGTCGAACAGGGCATCCCGGCCGGGTCGATCCGTGCCGAAGGACGCGGCAGCGCCGAGCCGCTGGTCCAGTGCAACGATGGCGGCCGGGCGGCGTTGGTGGCCTGCCTGGCACCGAACCGCCGCGTGGAGATCGCCGGCATCGGCAACTGACGGGGCAGGGCTGGAACGGGGGGGGAAGGAACGGCCGGCAATCCGTGCGATTGCCGGCCGCTGCCTTCACAATGACGCCGATGGTCGCCGCGTTCCGCGGGCGACCCGGGTCAGGCAGGGTGCGTGGTGGCGTCGAGCAGGAAACAGATGTGGGGCTGGGCCGGTCCGGTCGCGGCGGTGGTGTGGCTGCTGGCCGTGTTCGGTTTCGGCATGCGCCTGGAGGGGTACGACCAGCTGCGCCATCCGGTGTCGCTGCTGGGCGCGCATGGCGTCCCCGGCGGCACTGCCTTCAGCATGCTGGGTTTCGTGCTGCCCGGCATCCTTGCTGCCGCGGCTGCGCTTGATCTGGCGCTGCGCATGCCGGTGACCGCCCCGCGCGCATTGCGGGTGGGTGGGCAGATGCTGCTGCTGGCCGCGGTGGCGTTCGCCGCGATGGGCCTGTTGCCGCTGGACGTGGAAGACATCGAGAACCGCGCCAGCCAGTACCACGCCAGCGCCTGGCTGCTGTGGCTGGTGGGCTTCAGTGCCGGTGCGCTCGCATTGCGCCTTGGCAGTGCCCGGGACGCGGCCTGGCGGCCGCTGGCCAACCTCGCGGTGGGGTGTGCGCTGTGGAGCCTGTGCAGCGCGTTCCTGTTCGAGATCGCCCTGCCGGTCGCCATGGCCCAGCGCCTGGCCTTCCTGGGCTGGCTGGTCTGGCTGCTGGGCGCGGCACGCCTGGCGCCAGCGCGTGGTTGAGCCCGGCTGACGCGGAAACCGGCCAGCAGGCCGTGGGCCGTACATCGCAGGTTTGTTGAAACCATTGCGATATCAATGACCTGCGTTTGTCCCGCGGACAGCGGAGGGGACTGGATTGGAGTGCCATGATGCACTGCGGTACCCTTTGCGGCTTTGCCGTTGCCCAGCGTTGCCATGTCCAGCGTCGAACCCACTATGTACGATCCCCAGCAGGTTGAATCCGCCGCCCAGAAATTCTGGGAGGACACGCGTGCCTTCGAGGTCAGCGAGACCTCGGACAAGCCCAAGTACTACTGCCTGTCGATGCTCCCGTACCCGTCCGGTGCGCTGCACATGGGCCACGTGCGCAACTACACCATCGGCGACGTCATCAGCCGCTACAAGCGCATGACCGGCCACAACGTGCTGCAGCCGATGGGCTGGGACGCGTTCGGCCTGCCGGCCGAGAATGCCGCGATCAAGAACAAGACCGCGCCGGCCAAGTGGACCTACGCCAACATCGACCACATGCGTGGCCAGTTCAAGGCGATGGGCTATGCGATCGACTGGTCGCGCGAGTTCGCCACCTGCACGCCGGACTACTACGTCCACGAGCAGCGCATGTTCACCCGCCTGATGCGCAAGGGCCTGGCCTACCGCCGCAACTCGGTGGTGAACTGGGACCCGGTCGACAACACCGTGCTGGCCAACGAGCAGGTCATCGACGGCCGTGGCTGGCGCTCCGGCGCCCTGGTCGAGAAGCGCGAGATCCCGCAGTGGTTCCTGCGCATCACCGACTACGCCCAGGAACTGCTGGACGGCCTGGACGAACTGCCGGGCTGGCCGGATTCGGTCAAGACCATGCAGCGCAACTGGATCGGCCGCTCCGAAGGTCTGGAAATCCAGTTCGACGTGCGTGACGTGGATGGCGCCGCGCTGGACCCGCTGCGCGTGTTCACCACCCGCCCGGACACGGTGATGGGCGTGAGCTTTGTCTCCATCGCCGGCGAGCACCCGCTGGCCCTGCACGCCGCCAAGAGCAACCCGGCGCTGGCCGCGATGCTGGCCGAGCTGAAGCAGGGCGGCGTGTCCGAGGCTGAACTGGAAACCCAGGAAAAGCGTGGCATGGACACCGGCCTGAAGGCCATCCATCCGGTCAGCGGCGAACAGGTGCCGATCTGGGTCGCCAACTTCGTGCTGATGGGCTACGGCACCGGCGCGGTGATGGCGGTGCCGGGCCACGACCAGCGCGATTTCGAGTTCGCCACCAAGTACAACCTGCCCAAGAAGCAGGTCATCGCGCTGAAGCATCCGAAGAACGACGACGAGCGCACCTACGACGCCAACCGTTGGCAGGACTGGTACACCGACAAGACCCGCGAAACCGAGCTGGTCAATTCCGCCGAGTTCGACGGGCTGGATTTCCAGGGCGCCTTCGAGGCGCTGGCCGAGCGCTTCGAGCGCAAGGCCCAGGGCCAGCGCCGCGTCAACTACCGCCTGCGCGACTGGGGCGTGAGCCGCCAGCGCTACTGGGGTTGCCCGATCCCGGTGATCTACTGCAACACCTGCGGCGCGGTGCCGGTGCCGGAAGACCAGCTGCCGGTGCTGCTGCCGGAAGACGTCACCCTCAACGGTACCGGTTCGCCGCTCAAGGCCGACCTGGAATGGCGCAAGACCACCTGCCCGGAATGTGGCGGCGCGGCCGAGCGCGAGACCGACACCTTCGACACCTTCATGGAGTCGAGCTGGTACTACGCCCGCTACACCTCGCCGGGAGCACGCGAGGCCGTGGACAAGCGCGGCAACTACTGGCTGCCGGTGGACCAGTACATCGGTGGCATCGAGCACGCCATCCTGCACCTGATGTATTTCCGCTTCTTCCACAAGCTGCTGCGCGATGCACGCATGGTGGAGAGCAACGAGCCGGCGCAGAACCTGTTGTGCCAGGGCATGGTCATCGCCGAAACCTTCTACCGCCAGAACAGCGACGGTTCCAAGGACTGGTTCAACCCGGCCGACGTGGACGTGGTGCGCGACGAGCGCGGCCGCATCACCGGTGCCACCCTGCGTGGCGATGGCCAGCCGGTGGTGATCGGCGGCACCGAGAAGATGTCCAAGTCCAAGAACAACGGCGTCGACCCGCAGGCGATGGTGGCCAAGTACGGTGCCGACACCGTGCGCCTGTTCTCGATGTTCGCCGCGCCGCCGGAGCAATCGCTGGAGTGGAACGAGGCCGGTGTGGACGGCATGTCCCGCTTCCTGCGCCGCCTGTGGACGATGGTGCAGAAGCATGCCGCCGACGGCAGCGCGCCGGCGCTGGACGTTGCGGCGCTGAGTGCCGAGCAGAAGGCGATCCGCCGCAAGACCCACGAGACGATCGGCAAGGTCGGTGACGACTATGGTCGCCGCCACGCCTTCAACACCGCCATCGCCGCGGTGATGGAACTGCTCAACGCGCTGGCCAAGTTCGACGATGCCAGCGCGCAGGGCCGCGCGGTGCGCCAGGAGGCCCTGCAGGCCACCGTGCTGCTGCTGAACCCGATCACCCCGCATGCCTGCCACGCGATGTGGCAGCTGCTGGGCAACGCGCAGACCCTGCTGGAAGACCAGCCGTTCCCGCAGGTCGACGCCGCGGCACTGGTCAAGGACGCGCTGACCCTGGCCGTGCAGGTCAATGGCAAGCTGCGTGGCACGATCGAAGTGGCCGCCGATGCCCCGCGCGAGCTGATCGAGGCCGTGGCCAAGGAAGAGCCGAACACGGCCAAGTTCCTGGAAGGCCTGGCCATCCGCAAGGTGATCATCGTTCCGGGCAAGATCGTCAACATCGTCGCGGCCTGAGCGGCCGTGATGGCCCGGTACCCGCGGTGATGCCGCGGGTACCGGTGTTCCCGTGGACGGGGCAGGGGAAAGGCTTCACCCCGGCAGCCCTGGCCGGCAGAGGGCGTGGTTTCATTGGCGCTCACGCGTGATGCGCGATGATGCGGGCCGCTTTCTATTGCCGCTCCCGGCCGGCTCCGCCAGACTGTGCCCATGACCCGAACCCTGATTGCCCTGATCCTCGCCACCGGCCTGACCGGCTGTGGTTTCCATCTGCGCAACACGCTGACCCTGCCGGCGGACACGCCTGCGGTCCGCGTTGATTCGACCGTGCGCTACAGCGAGCTGGTGAAGCTGCTCAACCGGGGCTTGCATGCATCCGGCGCCACCGTGATCCAGAGCGACGGTTTGCCGCCGACCAACAGCGACCAGTTCGCCCGCCTGCAGGTACGTTCCGAGCGCTGGGGCGACCTGCCGATCGCCATCGACGCGCAGGGTCGCTCGCAGGAGTACAGCCTGCGTTATGCGGTGGTGTTCGGCTTCTACCGCCCGGATGGCTCGACCATCGTGCCGGAGCAGGTGATCGAGCTTGCGCGCGACTACGTGTCGCCGCCGACGAATGCCTCCGGCACTACCACCGAGCGTGAGATCCTGGCCAACGAGCTCCGTCGCGAGATGTCGGCCTCGATCCTGCGCCGCATCGACAGCGTTGTCCGCGCCGATGCCGAGAAACTCAAGGCAACGCCCCCGGCTCCCCCGGCAGACGGCAAGGGCGATGCCCATTGAGCGCCCCGGAATGACTGCGCTGCAGGCGTGGCGGGGCTGAGCCGTGGAACTGCGTCCTGAACAGCTTGCCGGGCAGATCGGTGGTCAACCGCTGGCCCCGGCTTACCTGATCGCCGGCCCGGAGCTGCTGCGCGTGATCGAAGCCGCCGACGCGGTGCGCGCCCGCGCCCGCGCCGAGGGCATCGGCGAACGCGAGGTGTTCGATGCCGACGGCCGCGATTTCGACTGGGGGCAGCTGTCTTCCAGCTTCAACGCGCCCAGCCTGTTCAGTGCGCGCCGCCTGGTCGAACTGCGCCTGCCCAGCGGCAAGCCGGGCAAGGAAGGCGCCGAGGTCATCAGTGATTTCTGCGCACAGCCGCCGCCGGATGTGGTGCTGCTGATCACCGCCGGCGAGTGGAGCAAGGCGCACCAGGGCAAATGGACCGAAGCGGTCAGCCGCATCGGTGTGCTCTCGGTGGCCTGGGCGATCAAGCCGCATGAACTGGGGGACTGGATCGAGCGCCGCCTGCGGGCCAAGGGCCTGCGCGCCGACCCGGCCGCCGTGCAGCGGTTGAGCGAGCGGGTGGAAGGCAACCTGCTGGCTGCCGCGCAGGAAATCGACAAGCTGGCGCTGCTCGCCGAAGGGCAGGCGCTGGACGTGGCGAAGATGGAATCGCTGGTGGCCGATGCCGCCCGCTACGACGTATTCAGGCTCAGCGAGGCTACCTTCTCCGGGCAGCCGCAGGCCGTCCTGCGCATGCTCGCCGGCCTGCGTGGCGAAGGCGAGGCCGTGGCCGCGCTGATGCCGATCCTGATCCGTGAACTGCTGCTCACCGCAGGCCTTGCCCGGGTGCAGGCCAGCGGCGGCAACCTGGCCGGCGAGATGAAGGCCAAGGGCATCTGGGAGTCGCGCCAGGCACCGTTCAAGCGGGCCCTGCAGCGCCACCCGGACCCCAAGCGCTGGGAGCGCTTCGTCGCCGAGGCCTCGCTGGTTGACCGCATGGCCAAGGGGCGCGCCGAAGGTGATCCGTGGCTGGCGCTGGAGCGCCTGCTGGTGGCCGTGTCCGAAGCACGCGCGGTGCGCCTGCTGGCGCGGGTGCGCTGACATGCGGCACGCCGGCCGTGAAGGCGGGCTGCTGGTGTTCTACGGTGGCACGTTCGACCCGATCCACAACGGCCACCTGGCCATCGCCCGGTGTGCCGCGCAGGAGCTGCAGGTGCCGGTGCGGCTGATGCCGGCGGCCGATCCGCCGCACCGCGCGCCACCGGGCGCCGATGCGCAGACCCGTACGGCGATGCTGGAGCGGGCGGTCGCCGATGATCCGGCGTTGCGCGTGGACCGGCGTGAGCTGGAGCGGGCCCGGCGCCTGCCCGGCGTACCGTCGTGGACGGTGGATACGCTGCGCGAACTGCGGGCCGAACAGGGACCGCAACGGCCGCTGGCGCTGCTGATGGGCGCGGACAGCCTGCTGGGCCTGCCCACCTGGCATGAATGGGAATCCCTGCTGCCACTGGCCCACATCGTGGTGGCCGACCGTCCGGGCAGCGCACTGGAGGATGGGCTGCCCGAGCCGCTGGCCAGCCACCTGCGCCAGGCCTGGGCCAACGGCCCGGAGGTGCTGGCCGCCTTGCCTGCCGGGCGGGTCTGGCGGCTGCGCCAACCGCTGCAGGGCGAGTCCGCCACCGCCGTGCGCGCGCTGATCGCCAGCGGCGGGAACTGGCGGCCCCTGGTGCCCGCAGCGGTGGCCGCCTACATCCAGGCACGGGGCCTGTATGGCTGTCCCCCCACGCAGTGAATGCCGGCAGCGGCCGGGTTCTCTATAATCGTCCCCTTATTCATCGAGTTATGCCGCTTTGAGCACCGAAGCCCAAGTCATCAAGACCCAACTACCCAGCCCGCCGCCGTCCGTCCCGGCCCTGCTGGCGTCCGTTCACGCCGCACTGGAAGAGATCAAGGCCAAGGATGCGGTGGAGATCGACGTGCGCGGCAAGTCCAGCGTCGCCGATTACCTGGTGATCGCTTCGGGCACCTCGACCCGCCACGTCAAGTCCATCGGTGACGAAGTGGTGCGTTTTGCCAAGGAACTGGGCGTGATGCCGCTGGGCGTGGAAGGTGAGCGCGAAGCGGAATGGGTGCTGGTGGACCTGGGCGACGTCATCGTCCACGTGATGCTGCCGCGCGTGCGCGAGTTCTATGCGCTGGAGCGCCTGTGGACGGTGGGTGACCAGCCGCCGTCGGACGACGAGGACGCGCAGCAGGGCTGATCGCCCCGCCGTAGCAGCCATGACGGCGCCGCAGGGCGCCGTTTCCATTTGACCCCGCCGCGCCGGAGCGTGCCGATGAAAGCCAAGTTGATTGCCACCGGCGAACGTGCGCCGTCCTGGGTCGCGCAGGGCTTCGCCGAATACCAGAAGCGCCTGTCGCACTGGTTGCCGCTGGAGCTGGTCGAGATCGAGCCGGGCCTGCGTGGCAAGGGCAGGGACCCGAAGCGCGCGATCGAGGACGAGGGCAAGCGCGTGTTGGCGGCGTTGCCGAAGAATCCCTATGTGGTCGCGCTGGACGTACCGGGCCGGCAGCTCAGTTCCGAGCAGTTGGCGCAACGCCTGGAGCATTGGCGTTCGCAGGGGCGCGACCTGGCATTCCTGATCGGCGGCCCGGAAGGACATGCGGCCGAGGTATCGGCGGTGGCCGATGAAAAGTGGTCGATCGGTCCGTTGACCTTGCCGCACATGCTGGTGCGGCTGGTGGTGGCCGAGCAGTTGTATCGCGCGGCGGCGATGTTGGCCAACCACCCCTACCATCGCGCGTGATTAGCGTATAGAATGCGCCTCCCCGCCCGAATAGCTCAGCCGGTTAGAGCACTTGACTGTTAATCAGGGGGTCGTTGGTTCGAGTCCAACTTCGGGCGCCAGATTCGAAAAAGCCGCGAGCAATCGCGGCTTTTTCTTTGTGTGCGTCGCGTGCTGCCGCGGCCGTCGGGCCGCGGCAGCTGTCTGGCTCAGTTGAAGGTGTACTTGGCACCGAGCGTGAAGTAGCGGCCCACCGCACCACTGAAATGCAGCGGGTTGTAATTGACCGCGCCATAGGTCAACGGATCCAGCGGCGCGATGCGGTCGGTGACGTTCTGGACCGAACCGAAGATCTCCAGCGCGTCGGTCGCACGCCAGCGGCCGGACAGGTCGATGGTGTAGAACGAACGCAGTTCGCAGCCACGTGGCGCATCACTGCCATCGGCATAGTGGTTGGCGCAGCTGTCACCTTCGAAGGCGACGTTGTCCATGCTGCCGATGTAGTTGCCGATCGCGCTCACGCTGAAACGGTCCATGTCCCAGGTTACGCCCAGGTTGAAGCGGTCCTTCGGCGTGCCGATGCAGTTGGTGACGTCGCAGTTGCCATGCGTACCGGCGTACTGGAACTTGGTGCCGGTGCCATCGTCGCGCTCGAAGGAGTTGATCCGGGTCCACTGCAGGTCCATCAGCAGCTTGCCGTAGGCGCCCATTTCCACGCGCTGGCGGATGTCGAAGTCGAAGCCGCGGATGGTGGTGGAAGCGGAGTTGATGTAGTCCACGCTGACCGCCAACAGGCTGCCGCTGTTGGGAACGCCCGGCAGGTCGTTGTCGCTGCGGATGCCGCGCCCGGCGGCCAATGCCAGGTCGGTGTCGCCCTGGTTGATCTCGTTGGTGCGTTTGATCTGCCAGGCGTCCAGGGTCAGCGTGGTGGTGGGCGTCGGGTCCAGCACCAGGCCGACGGTGTAGCTCTTGGATTTCTCCGGCTTCAGGTTGGGATTGGCCGAGGTGATGATGGCCAGGTTGACCGCGCAATCGGCCGCGGTGGCGCCCGGTGCAGGCGTGCCGCCGGGGCAACGGACCGGGTCGCGGGCGGTGCTGAAGGCCGCCAGGCCACCGTCACCGGCTTCGGCCGGCCCTGGCGCGCGGAAGCCTTCGGCATAGGTGGCGCGCACCGCGATCCAGTCGGCCGGTGTCCACTTGATGCCGACCTTCGGCGTGGTGGCGGTATCGCCGCCCTTGTACTTGTCCACGCGCAGCGCGCCGGAGAGCTCCAGTGACTCGAGCACCGGGGCCACCATTTCCGCGTACGCCACCGCTACTTCCTGGGTGCCCTTGTAGGCCGAATAGCCCAGGCCGATGATGTCGCCTAGGTCGGTGTAGCTCTGCGGGTCGAGGTTGGCTTTCTGCCGCCGGTATTCCGCACCGAAGGCCAGGCCGAGCGGGCCGCCGGCAAGGTCGGCGATGCTGCGGCTGGCCTTGAAGTCGATCATGTCCAGCGTGGTCGATGCGTCGGCGTGGATGGTCGGCGAAATGTAGTCGTACAGCGCCTGTGTGTTCTGACCGGCGCTGGCACCGATGCGCCACCAGCCGACCGGGCTGTTGGGATCGGTCAGTGCAGTACGGACATGGCTGTAGCGCAGGAACCCCCGGCGCTCGTTGACCAGCTGCGTGGCCGAGTGCAGGTAGGCGGTGTCGATGTCCCATGCGCCCGCGGTGCCCTTCACCCCGACCAGGAAGCGGGTGAACTCGTTGGTGTTGGTGGTCACGCGCGGGCCCACGTCGAACGCGGCATAGCGCAGGCGCGCGTCCACGCCGAGCGGGTTGTCCGGATGGGCGGCGCCCAGCACGGTGGCGCCGCTGCCGCTGCTGGCGTTCACCGGGCCTCCCGGGTAGCCCCACGAGCCGGACACGCCGTTGGGCGTGTTGTAGAACTCGGTCTTCTTCTTCGAGTAGCCGAACTCGCCGTACATCTCGAAGTTGTCCGACAGCGCGAAGGTGCCGCGCGCGAACAGGTTGCCGAACTCCTCGCTGGGGGTGAGGCTGCGGAAGTCCTGCGTTTCCCACAGGCAGCCACCACCGGGGTCCACCGGCGTGATGCGGGAGAACTGCGCGCACCCGGGCAGCGATTGGTACAGGCCGGTGGCGGGGTCGCGGATGCTGCCCACCGGCGAGTTGCCGGCCACCGTGCCGCCGGCGGTGATCGCGCCGTTGAGCGGGAAGAACTGGCCGCCGGCGACCCGATCAAAGCCGTAGCGGCTCAGGTCGCCGTTGCCGATCCACTTGCGATCGCGGCGGTCGGAGATGCGGATGCCGTCGGTCTTGCTGACGTCGATGCTGACGAAGGCGTTGAAGCCGTCCTCATCGAGGTTGCCGACGCCGGCGGTCAGCGATGCCTTGCGCGCATCGCCGTCGCTGTCGCCGGATGTGCCGTACGACGCCTTGAGCATGGCGCCGGTGAAGTCGCGTCGCAGGATGATGTTGACCACGCCGGCGATGGCGTCCGAGCCGTAGATGGCCGAGGCGCCGTCCTTGAGCACTTCGACCCGTTCGACCGCATCCATCGGGATGACGCTCAGGTCGGTGAACACCTTCTGCCCGTCGTCGGCCAGGCCGTACGGGGCCATGCGCCGGCCATTGAGCAGCACCAGGGTCGACGCGGCACCCAGGCCGCGCAGCGAGATGCCCGAGCCGCCGCCGGCAAAACCGGTGCCGAAGCTCTTGGGGATGGAGCCGGCGCCGTCGCTGGTCAGGGTCTGCAGGTACTCGGCGATGGTGGCCTTGCCGGTGCGGTCGATCTCCTGGCGGGTGATGATCTGCACCGGCGACGCGGTTTCGGTGGTGGCGCGGGGAATGTTGGAACCGGTGACGGTTATCCGGTCCAGGGTGGTGGCCTTTTCATCCTGGGCCATGGCCAGGGGGGCGGTGGCGAGCAGGGCGGTGGGCACCAGCAGCAGGCGTGAAAGGGAGCTGCAAAGTCGGGTGGGGCGGCAGGCGGAATGCCGGCGAGTCGGATGTTTCACAGTCATCTCTCCAGTGGAACTGCGGAAATGGCCGCCAGAAGGCGCGGCCGAAGAACATCGACGGCCGCGAATCTAGGTTCGCTGGAGATGACGGAGAGGTGAAAAATCGATTAACAGGGGCGGTTTTCAGCTTGGCCGCAAGGAAGGGTTCAGGAAGCCCCTCCTTGCGGGCCATTCAGCAACTCAGCCGACCTTGAAGTCGATCGGGATGATCCCGTAGGCCTGCACGGCGTGTCCGCCGTCGGTGGCCGGCTGGAACTTCCAGCGACGCAGCACCTGGGTGCGTGCGGCGTTGTCCAGGCTGCGGTTGCCGCTGCTGCGTTCGATGCTGACTTCCAATGGCTTGCCGTCCTGGCCGACCAGCACCCGCAGCAGCACCGTGCCTTCGATGCCGGCGCGCAGCGCATCGATCGGGTAGATGGGGGCCGGGGCCCGCTCATAGCGCAGTTGCACGCCCTGCAGCGGCGTGGCTGGTGCGATCGAATCGATGGCAGGGGTGGGGTCGGCGACCGGGGCCACGTCGACCGGCGCGGTGATCACCGCTTCGGTGGGGAACACCGGCATCGGGGCGGTTTCCACCGGCGCCGGCAGCGCCGGTTGCTTTGGTGGTGCCGGGGTCTTGCTGACCGGGATGGTCGGGGGAATCGGTGGCGGTGGTTCGATGGGTTTGGTGTCCGGAACCTGCCAACGGGGTTCACGCACCGCATCGCTGCGCACCGGGACCTGGGACAACGGGATCAACAGCAGTCCGGCGGCCAGTACATGCAGGGCCAGCGCCGTGCTGTAGGCGAAGATGCGGGACGGTTCGACGTGGAGCGAGGGGACACGATGCTGCGTGCGGACCATAAACCACCTCCATGCGTGGGCGTGTACAAGGAACAACGCGCGGTGACACAGGACGGGGTTGCAGGTTCCGGCCCGCGTAAGGCCATAGCGCCTGCAATCGCGCGTGCCGACAAGCAGGGGTCCGGTTTCCGGTTATCTGCCAGACAGCAACGGAGCGCGGCGGGGCCCAGCCCGGTCCCATACCGGGTGGTGGCAGGCGGGGCACGATCGGGAGGCCAAGTGTGGCAGCGGCGTGGGTGCCTGGAGCCTTGAAACGACAACGGCGCCCTCTGGGCGCCGTTGTCGTCGAGCATGACCCGGGCTCAGCGACCCAGTTCGAACACCACGTCCAGGTTGACCGAGACGCTGCTTTCGCCCGGCGACACCGAGGTGTCCATCTCGGCCTTGGCCGAGCGGGCCATGGCCATCATCGGCATCGGGCGGAAGCCGCCCTGGCTGCCTTCGGAGATGCTGACGATGCGGCGCACGCGCAGGCCCAGCGACTTGGCATAGGTCTCCGCACGGGCCTGGGCCTTCTTCAGCGCGGCCAGGCGGGCTTCGTCGTAGACCGGCTCGGGCTGGTCGATCTCGAAGCTGGGGCCATTGATCTGGTTGGCGCCCTGCGCGGCCAGGCTGTCCAGCACCCGGCCGAGCTTGGTGATGTCACGCACCTTCAGGCTGACCGTGTTGGTGGCCTGGTAGCCGGTGATCTTCGGCGCTTCGTTCTCGGCGTAGCGGTACTGCGGGTTGAGGTTGATGCCGCTGGTCTGGATGTCGCGCTCGGCGATGCCGGCGGCCTTGATCGCGGCCATCACCTTGTCCATCTGCACCGCGTTCTCGCGCATGGCGGTGTTGCCGTCCACGGCCTGGGTGACCACGCCGGCCGACAGGGTCGCCACGTCCGGCACCCGCTTGGCTTCGGCCTGGGCGGAGATGTTCAGCAGGGTGGCGTCACTGGCCACGGCGGTGGGGACGGTTTGGGCATGGGCGGTCATCGGGGCTCCCAGGACGAGTGACAGGGACAGCAGCAGCGGGGCGAGGGTGAGATGGCGCATGGTGGTCCTCCTTGGATGGATCGTGAAAGTGAAGTCAGGGCGATGAACGGGTGGTGAGCCGGCCCGGGGTTGTCACCACTTTGGCATCTTTGCCAATCATTCAGGCAGTCCCCTCAGGTTATCCTTCCGCGATGCTTTATCTCGCCTCCCGCTCGCCCCGCCGAAATGAACTGCTGACGCGCCTTGGCGTGCCGTTCCGCGCCCTGGACCTGGAAGTCCCCGAAGTGCGTGGGGCCGCGGAGTCGGCCGAAGCGTACGTGCGACGGGTGGCGCTGGACAAGGCGTTGGCCGGGCTGGCGCGGGTGGCCGACGACCCGCAGGCGGTGGTGCTGGGCTCGGACACCGAGGTCGTGCTCGGGGACCGTGTCTACGGCAAGCCCGTCGATGCGGCCGATGCGGCGGCCATGCTGGCCTCGCTGGCCGGGCGTACCCACCAGGTGATCACGGCGGTGGCCCTGGCCGCGGCTGGGCGGCACGCGCTGGAGGTGGTCACCTCCGAGGTCAGCTTCGCGCCGATGAGCGCGGCGCAGATTGCTGCCTACGTGGCCACCGGCGAGCCGATGGGCAAGGCCGGCGCCTATGCCATCCAGGGCGGGGCCGAACGCCATATCCGCCATCTGTCGGGCAGCTATTCGGGGGTGATGGGCCTGCCGCTGCAACAGACGGCCACGCTGCTGGCGGCCTTCGGTGCCGTGGCAGCAGACGATTCCATGGACAAGGGGGAGTAAGGGACGTGTCCGAAGAGATCCTGGTGAATGTCACCCCGCGCGAAACCCGCGTGGCGGTGATCGAGAACGGCATGCTGCAGGAGCTGCACATCGAGCGCGGCTGGCGCCGTGGCGTGGTCGGCAACATCTACAAGGGCAAGGTGCAGCGGGTGATGCCGGGCATGCAGGCCGCCTTCGTCGAGGTCGGCCTGGAGCGCGCGGCGTTCCTGCACGCCAACGACGTGGTGCGCCCTGCACCGGTGGCGGCCGACACCGAGGAAACCGCGCCCAGCCTGCCGCTGCCCTCCTCGGTGCCGATCGTGGAACTGCTGCGCGACGGCCAGGACGTGGTGGTGCAGGTGGTCAAGGACCCGATCGGGACCAAGGGCGCGCGCCTGACCACGCAGATCAGCATTCCCTCGCGCTACCTGGTGCTGTTGCCACAGTCCAAGATGGTCGGTGTGTCGGCGCGGATCGAGGACGAGGCCGAGCGGGCGCGGCTCAAGGCACTGGTCACCGAGATCTCCGCCCAGCACGGTGGCTACGGCTACATCGTGCGCACCAATGCCGAGGGCCAGCCGGCCGAGGCGTTGGCCGAGGACATCTCCTACCTGTCGCGGGTCTGGAACGTGGTCGAGCGGCGTGGCCGCGAGGCGCCGCCGGCCAGCATCATCTACGAAGACCTGAGCCTGCCGCTGCGTTCGGTGCGCGACCTGATCCGCAAGGACGTGGACAAGGTCAAGGTGGACTCCAAGGAAACCTTCAACCAGCTCAAGGCGTTCGTCGCCAAGTACATGCCGGTGCTGGACGAGAAGCTGGAGCTGTACACCGGCGACCGCCCGATCTTCGACATGTTCGGCGTGGAGGACGAGATCGTCCGCGCGTTGAACAAGCAGGTGCCGCTCAAGTCCGGTGGCTACCTGGTCATCGACCAGACCGAGGCGATGACCACCATCGACGTCAACACCGGTTCCTTCGTTGGCCAGCGCAACCTGGAGGAAACCGTATTCCGCACCAACCTGGAGGCGGCGCAGACGGTGGCCCGGCAGCTGCGGCTGCGCAACCTGGGCGGGATCATCATCATCGACTTCATCGACATGGATGATCCGGAGCACCGTCGCCAGGTGCTGCGCACGCTGGAGAAGGCGCTCACCCGCGACCATGCCAAGACCACCGTCTACGACTTCTCGCCGCTGGGCCTGGTGGAGATGACCCGCAAGCGCACGGTCGAGAGCCTGGAGCGGCAGCTGTCGGAGACCTGCCCGCAGTGCAGCGGCCGCGGCAGCATCAAGACCGCCGAAACGGTGACCTACGAGATCTTCCGCGAGATCACCCGCGCGGTGCGCCAGTTCGACGCCGCGCGCCTGCTGGTGATCGCCTCGACCAAGGTGGTGGCGCGGATCACCGACGAGGAGTCCGCGGCGGTGGCCGAGCTGGAGGAATTCCTCGGCAAGAGCATCCGCTTCCAGGCCGATGACCAGTACCTGCAGGAACAGTTCGATGTCGTGCTGCTCTGACCGCAGCCATACCCCCGTCAGGGAGGACGGCGTGGTCCGATGACCACGCTGTTGCGCTATCGGCTGCGTCACCTCCGCCGTCATGTGCTCATCGCACTGGCGGTCGTGCTCGTGGCCGTGGCGTTGCTGGTCGGGACGATCAGCCAACTGCTGCCGATGGTGGAGTCGCACCCGGACAAGGTTGCCGCGTGGTTGAGTGAACGCGCCGGCCTGCCGGTGGCGTTCGACCGGCTGGACACGCGCTGGACCCGGCGTGGCCCGCTGCTGCAGCTCGACGGGCTGCGCATCGGCCAGGGCAATGGCGTGCGGGTGGGGCAGGCCGAGGTACTGGTGGCGATGTACTCGGGCCTGCTGCCGGGCGAGCCGCTGACCGAACTGCGCCTGCGCGGGTTGGCGCTGACCCTGGAGCGCGCCGATGACGGGCGCTGGTCGGTGCGTGGCCTGCCAAGCAGCGAAAGCGGCGGCGACCCGCTGGAGGCCCTGCGCCGCCTGGGCGAGCTGCAGGTCATCGGTGGGCAACTGCAGGTGATGGCGCCGTCGATCGGCATCCAGACCCGGATTCCACGCGTGGACGTACGCCTGCGCGTGGATGGCCAGCGCCTGCGCGTCGGCGCGCGGGGCTGGATCAACACACAGGCGCCGCCACTGACGGCGGTGCTGGATTTCCAGCGCAGGCAGGGCGATGGCCAGGCCTGGTTCGCCGCCGAGCCGGCCGACCTGGCCGCGTGGTCCCCGTTGCTGCAGGTGGCCGGCGTGCAGGTACGCCAGGGTAGCGGCGAGTTGAATGCCTGGGTGCAGTTGCAGGACCACCGCGTGGTCGCGGTGACCGCCGAAGGCGAACTGGAGCAGGTGCAGCTGTCCGGCGCGCCGCTGCAGGGCGCGACCGCGGCGCCGGGCGTGAGCTTCCGCAACCTGCAGCTGCGCGCGCGCTGGACCGCGCTGGATGGCGGCTGGCGGGTGGACGCACCGCGCCTGCGCATCAACGACGGTACCAGCGCGGGGTCGCAGGTGCTCGACGGCCTGCTGCTGGCCGGCGGCAAGCATTTCGCGCTGCAGGGACAACAGTTGGACGTGGCGCCGCTGCTGCAGGTGGCGGCATTGAGCGACCGGGTCGAGCCTGGCCTGCGCCGCTGGCTGTACCAGTCGCGGCCGAGCATGCGTTTCGGTGCTGTGCGTATCGCCGGCAGCGCGGATGGCCCGGTGCGTGCCGAGGGTGAACTCCTCGATGCCAGTTTCCGCACCGTCGGCAACAGCCCGGGCATCAGTGGCCTGCGCGGGCATTTCGAAGGCGACGGGCAGGCGGTGTCGCTGGACCTGCGCCCCGACCACGTCGTGCGCTTCGATTGGCCCACCGGTTTCGGCGTGCTGCATGAGCTGCAGTTGTCCGGGCAGGTGATCGGCTGGCGCGAAGGTGCCGGCTGGCAGGTGGGGACGCCGGCCCTGCGCGTGCAGGGCAAGGATTACGCCGCCGACGTGCGCGGCGGCCTGTGGTTCCAGGGCGACGGCACGCGGCCGTGGATCAACCTGGCGGCCAAGATCGACGACGTGCCGCTGACCGCCGCGAAGGGGTTCTGGGTACGTTCGAGCATGAGCAAGGCCGCGGTGGACTGGTTGGACGCGGCGCTGGTCGACGGCACCCTGCGCGGCGCCACCGGCCTGGCGGTGGGCGACCTGGATGATTGGCCGTTCAAGGGCAACAACGGTCGGTTCGAGGCCGGTGGGCACATCGTCGATGGCAGCATCCGTTTCCACCAGGACTGGCCGGTGATGCGCCGGATGGATGCGGACATCACCTTCATCGGTGCCGGCTTCGACGTGCACGGCAAGGGTGAACTGGCCGGCGTGAAGGTCGACCAGATCCAGGCCGGCATCGCCGACTGGGGGCAGTCGCGGTTGCAGGTCAAGGCGACCACCGCCGACGACAGCAACCGCCTGCTGGCGATGCTGCGGCAGAGCCCGTTGCAGGCCAGCTACGGCGACACGCTGGACAACCTGGCCCTGCGCGGCCCGGCGGCGGTCAACTTCGACCTGATGCTGCCGCTGCACCGCGATGAGGGTCCCGGCGTGCTGCAGGGCGACGTGGACCTGCGCGGCGTGCAGATGGCCGACAAGCGCTGGGACCTGCAGTTCGACAATGTGCGCGGCAAGATCAACTACAGCGGCGGCGGCTTCGAGGCACCGGCGCTGCAGGTTCGCCACCAGGAGCGGGATGGCGTGCTGGCCCTGCGCGCCGGCATGCCGGTGAAGGATGCCTCGCATGCCTTCGAGGCCGAGCTGACCGCTGCCCTGGACGCGGGCAAGCTGCTCGATCGCGCGCCGGAACTGGGCTGGTTGAAACCGTACATCCATGGCACCTCGGACTGGACCGTGGGCGTCACCCTGCCGGCGACCGCAGTGGGCGCACGCACCGCGGCACCGACCCTGCTGACCCTGGATTCGAACCTGCAGGGCACCCGCCTGCAGTTGCCGGCGCCGCTCAACAAACCTGCGGCCGACGCACTGCCCACGCACGTGCAGGCGGCGCTGCCGATGGGCGCCGGCCGCATCGACGTCGCCTTCGGCAAGGTGATGGCCTTGGCCGCGCGCAGCCAGAATGGCAAGACCGGCGTGCAGGTGACGATGGGCAGCGACCGGGTCGACCACGAGCCGCCGGCCGATGGCCTGATGGTCAATGGCCGCACCCCGTCGCTGGATGCGTTGGAGTGGATCAGCCTGGCCAAGGGCGGCGATTCCAGCGACCCGGGCGGGTTGGCGCTGAAGCAGGTGGACGTGCTGGCCGACCAGTTGTTGCTGATCGGCGGGCGCTTCGAACAGACCCGTCTGCAGCTGCGACCCGGGGCCGATGCGGTCGCGGTGCAGCTCAATGGCCCGGCGCTGGCCGGCAGCCTGCACATTCCCACCGCCGATGGTGGAACCGTCAGCGGCCAGTTGGACCGGGTGCATTGGCAGGCCGCCCAGGCGGCGACGGTGGAGTCCTCGGACACCCCGCTCGCACCGATGAACCCGGCCAACATCCCGCCGCTGGCGCTGGACATCGGCGACCTGGAGTTCGGTGCGCTCAAGCTGGGCCAGACCCGCCTGCGGACCCGGCCCTTGCCCGACGGCCTGCAGGTGCAGGAGCTGCAGGTGCGCGCGCCCAGGCAGGTCATCGACCTGCAGGGCACATGGCGCGGCGTCGGTGCACGTGCGGCCACGCAGATGAGCGCCAACGTGCAGACCGAAGACCTGGGCGACCTGCTGCAGCGGCTGGGCTACGGCGGCCAGGTGCGCGGCGGCGAGGGGCGCATGCAGCTGCAGGCCGGCTGGAACGGTTCACCGATGGCCTTCAGCGCCGCCAGTCTGGAAGGCGGGTTGGACATGAGCGTGCGCAATGGCCAGCTGCTGGAAGTGGAACCCGGCGCCGGCCGCGTGCTGGGCCTGCTCAGCGTGGCCCAGCTGCCGCGCCGGCTGCTGTTCGATTTCCGCGACCTGTTTTCCAAGGGCCTGGCCTTCAACCACGTCGAAGGGCATGTGCGATTCGCCGGTGGTCTGGCCAGTACCGACCGGATCGGCATCGAGTCACCGGCCGCCGACATCACCATCCGTGGCCAGGCCGACCTGCGCAGCCAGCAGTTCGACCAGACCATCGACGTCAACCCGCGCTCGGGCAACCTGCTGGCCGTGGTCGGTGCCGTGGCCGGCGGCCCGGTCGGGGCGGCGGTGGGCGCGGCCGCCAATGCCGTGCTCGGCAAGCCGCTGGGTACCATTGGCGCCAAGACCTACAAGGTGACCGGCCCGTGGAAGGATCCCAAGGTGGAGGTGATCGACCGCGACGAAACCCGCGCCGCGCCGCCGCCCGCCGCCACTGACGCCGCCCGCACCCCCTGATTCACCGCCGGCTTGCCTCGCGCGGGCCCGCCCCCATCTGGATAGTCATGACCGATAACGCCCTCACGCTTGCCGAGACCCGCCTGCTGCTGCCGGCCGGCCTGGACGCCAACCGCCTCGAACGCACCTTCGGCACCCTGCTGGGGCCGGGGGTGGACTTCGGCGACCTGTATTTCCAGCATTCGCGGCGCGAGAGTTGGAGCGTGGAGGACGGCATCGTCAAGGACGGCGCCCATTCCATCGAGCAGGGCGTGGGCGTGCGCGCCATCGCCGGCGAGAAGACCGGCTTCGCCTATTCCGACGACATCCAGCCGGCGGCGTTGCTGGCGGCCGCGCAGTCGGCGCGCGCCATCTCCCGCGAAGGCGGGGCACAGAACGTGCGGTCGCTGGTGCGTGGCAGTGGCCGCGCGCTGTACCCGGCGCTGGACCCGGTGGACAGTCTGGGCAACGAGGCCAAGGTCGAGGTGCTCAAGCGGCTGGACCGTTACCTGCGCGCGGCCGACCCGCGCGTGCAGCAGGTGATGGTGAGCCTGTCCGGTGGCGTGGACACCGTGCTGATCGCGCGCAGCGATGGCGTGCTCGCCGCCGACGTACGCCCGCTGGTGCGGCTGAACGTGCAGGTGATCGTCGAGCAGAACGGGCGCCGCGAGTCCGGCTATGCCGGCGGCGGTGGACGTTACAGCTACGAGGAACTGTTCGCCGGAGACCGCCCGGAAGGTTTCGCCCGCGAGGCCCTGCGCCAGGCGCTGGTGAACCTGGAGGCGATCCCGGCCCCGGCCGGGGTGATGCCGGTGGTGCTTGGCCCGGGCTGGCCGGGCGTGCTGCTGCACGAGGCGGTGGGCCACGGCCTGGAAGGCGACTTCAACCGCAAGGGCACCAGCGTCTACGCCGGCCGCATCGGCGAGCGCGTGGCCTCGCCGGGCGTGACCATCGTCGACGACGGCACGCTCGATGGCCGTCGCGGCTCGCTCAACATCGACGACGAAGGCACCCCGACCCAGTGCACCACGCTGATCGAGGACGGCATCCTGGTCGGCTACATGCAGGACACGCTCAACGCGCGCCTGATGGGCGTGGCACCGACCGGCAACGGCCGTCGTGAATCGTTCGCGCACATGACCATGCCGCGCATGACCAACACTTACATGCGTGCCGGCAACCACGATCCGCAGGAAATGATCCGTTCGGTGAAGAAGGGCCTGTACGCGGTCAACTTCGGCGGCGGCCAGGTCGACATCACCAGCGGCAAGTACGTGTTCTCGGCCACCGAGGCCTACCTGATCGAGGATGGCAAGGTCACCGCGCCGGTGAAGGGCGCGACCCTGATCGGCAACGGCCCGGAGACCATGCAGAAGGTGCGCATGATCGGCAACGACCTGGCGCTGGACGAAGGCGTGGGCATCTGCGGCAAGGATGGCCAGAGCGTGCCGGTCGGCGTGGGCCAGCCGTCGCTGTTGATCGATGGCCTGACGGTGGGCGGTACGCAGGCCTGAGGTTGGCGGCGGACAGCGCCCTCATCCGCCCCTTCGGGGCACCTTCTCCCGCGCACGGGAGAAGGGCGGTCTGCGCGCGGCTTGAGCTGCCGCTGTGCGGGAAGTCATAACCCTTCTCCCGCCTGCGCGAGAAGGTGCCCCAATGGGGCGGATGGGGGCAATGCTCCTGCTTTACCGTACGAACCGCCGAGAACACCAATCCACCAAGGAGCCGAAGCCCTTATGCCTGGTCGTCGTCCAGCGCTTCGTCTTCGTCGTCCGCTTCTGCTTCCAGCCCTGCGGTTGCCTGCGGCGTCAACATCAGCCCACGCAGCACCTGGTAGATCTCGCGGTAAGCGCGCGGCGGCTTGTTCCTGGCCTTTTCCGTCAACGCATTGCGTACCAGGGTGCGCAGCTGCTGGCGGTCGGCGTCCGGGTGCTCGTCCAGCAGTTCGGCCAGCGCGGCATCGCCCTCGGCCATCAGGCGCTCACGCCAGCGCTCCATGCGGTGCATGATGGCCACTTCGCGACGGGAGGTTTCGCTGTTGGCGTCCATCGCGTCGCGGATCGCTTCCAGGGTTTCATCTTCCTCGCGCCGCATCTGCTTGGCCAGGAAGGCCAGCTGACGCTTGCGCGCGCCGTGCGAGGTGATGCGCTTGGTGTACTCGATGTGCTCCAGCAGGCCTTCGGGGATCGGCAGGCGTGCCAACTGGGCCGGGGTCAGGTCCACTAGCTTTTCACCCAGGGCCAGCACTTCCAGCGCCTCGCGCCGGTTCTGGCTGCGGCTTTCACTGAAAAACTCACCGGTGTCTTCGTCACGTCCACGCATTGCACTGCTACCCACTAAACTTCAAGCATTGAAAGGCCGGCCGATCGAGGCCGGGGTTTGGCGGGCCGCCCGTCGCGGATGAGGTCCGGTCTAGGCCGGACAGCCGCGTGGCGAGGCACCCGCGACCCAGCACCCGGGCAAGGATGGCCGGGCACATGTGAAGGGAATCTCCCTACAAGGATAAAGCATTGAACGTCATCACCACCGATACCCCCACCCACGACGACAGCCTGCAACGCCTGGAAACGCTGGCCGACATCTCCCAGCGGCTGCTGGAAAAAGCACGCGCGATGGGGGCCACCCAGGCCGAGGTCAGCTGCAGCGAAGAGCGCGGGCTGGACGTGAACGTGCGCCTGGGGGAGGTGGAAACGGTGGAGTCCACGCATGACCGTGGCATCGCCGTGACCGTGTATTTCGGCCAGCGCAAGGGCAGTGCCAGCACCGCCGACCTGCAGGAGGGCAGCCTGGAGGCCACCGTCGCCCAGGCCTGCGCCATCGCCCGCCATACCGAGGACGACCCGGCCGCGGGCCTGGCCGATGCCGAACTGATGGCCACCCATTTCCCCGACCTGGACGGCTGGCACCCCTGGGCGCTGGGCGCCGAGCAGGCGGTGGACCTGGCGCTGGCCTGCGAGGCCGCCGGTCGCGGCGCCGATGGCCGGATCAGCAACTCCGACGGGGCCTCGGCGGCCACCGCGCAGAGCCTGTCGGTGTATGCCAACTCGCACGGCTTCATCGGCCGTGAGCGCAGCAGCCACCATTCCATTGGTTGTGCGCTGATCGCCGGCAGCGGCGATGGCATGCAGCGCGATGGCTGGTACACCAGCGCCATCGCCCGCGAAGACCTGGACGACCCGGCGGCGGTGGGCCTGCGCGCGGCCGAACGCACCGTCGCGCGCCTGCAGCCGCGCTCTCTGCCGACCGGGCAGGTGCAGGTGCTGTTCGCTGCCGAAACCGCGCGCTCGCTGATCGGCCACCTGCTGGGGGCCGTGTCCGGCGGCGCGCTGTACCGGCGTGCCAGCTTCCTGCTCGACAGTGCCGGGACGCAGCTGTTCCCGGACTGGTTCGGCATCGACGAGCTGCCGTTGCTGCGGCGTGGCCTGCGCTCCAATGCGTTCGACGGCGAGGGCGTGGCCACGCGCGATTCGGCCCTGGTGTCGGCGGGCGTGTTGCAGCGGTACATCCTCGGCAGCTATTCGGCGCGGCGGCTGGGGCTGAAGACCACCGCCAATGCCGGCGGCGTGCACAACCTGCGCGTGGCGGCCAATGCCGGCGACCGTGCGTCCATGCTGTCAGGTATGGGGACCGGCCTGCTGGTCACCGAGCTGATGGGGCAGGGCGTGAACGGGGTGACCGGTGACTATTCGCGCGGTGCGGCAGGCTTCTGGGTGGAGAACGGGCAGATCGCCTACCCGGTCGACGGCATCACCATCGCGGGCAATCTCAAACAGATGTTTGCCGGCATTGAAGCGGTCGGCAGCGACGTGGACGTGCGTTCGCACGTGTCGGTGGGGTCAATTTTGGTCGGAAAGATGACAATTGCGGGTAATGATTGACGGATCCTTGTCAAAGGTCGGACTATTCTCATAATGGCCATGGAGCCATCCTTACACCGGCACTGTCGGCGTATCTTTCAACCCATAACAAGGATCTAGGGGAAGCAATGAGCGACTATCAGAACACCACGCCTCCGCCGGCACCGGCAGGAAACTCGAGCTCGGATGACAACACCATCGCCATGCTGGTGCACCTGTCGGGCATCATCCTGAGCTTCATCGTGCCGCTGATCATCTGGCTGGTGAACAAGGACAACCAGGACAAGAAGTTCCTGTCCGACAACGCCAAGGAGGCGCTCAACTTCCAGATCACGCTGATCGGCGTCTACATCATCGGCACGATCCTGACGATCATCCTGATCGGCGCGCTGATCAACTTCGCTGCATGGATTGCGTGCATCGTGTTCAGCATCATCGCTGGCCTGGCTGCCAACAAGGGCCAGACCTACCGCTATCCGATGACCATCCGCCTGATCAAGTAATCAGCGCGCTGGTCGCAGGAAAAAGCCCGGGATTTCCCGGGCTTTTTTGTTCCTGATGCGAAGGGGAGCGGTGAGCGCGGCCTTGGCCGTGGGACGGGCGATGCCTGCCGCCGGCGTCGGAGATGCCATTGTTCCAGCTGTCCCGGCTTCTTCGCCGCCGAGGCCGCTCGGGCAGCCTCAGTGCCTGCGACGGACGGTCAGTTCGGCCAGCGCGGCCAGTGCCCCGGCACGTGCGCCGAACGGGGCCAATGCATCCTGCATGGCCTTGGCCAGCTCCTCGAGCGTGGCCTTCGCACCGTCCATGCCCAGCAGCGAGGGGAAGGTGGACTTGTCCTGTGCCTGGTCCTTGCCAGCGGTCTTGCCCAACTGTTCGGAACTGGCTTCGACATCGAGGATGTCATCGCGCACCTGGAACGCCAGCCCCAGTGTGTCGGCGAATGCATCCAGCTGTGCCAGGTCGTCACTGCCGGCATTGCCGCACAGTGCCCCCATGCGTACCGCCGCGCGGATCAGCGCGCCGGTCTTGAGCGCATGCATGCGCTTGAGGTCGGCCAGCGACTGCTGCTTGCCGGTGGCATCGATGTCCAGCGCCTGGCCGCCGCACATGCCGGCGGCACCGGAGGCCGTGGCCAGGGTGCGCAGGCAGGCCAATGCCAGCTCGGCGGGCATCTCGGCCTCGGCCAGCACTTCGAAGGCACGGGTCTGCAGGGCGTCACCGGCCAGGATGGCAGTGGCCTCGTCGAAGGCGATATGGGTGGTCGGGCGACCACGACGCAGGTCGTCGTCATCCATCGCCGGCAGGTCGTCATGCACCAGCGAATAGGCGTGGATCAGCTCGACCGCGACGGCGGCGGCATCCAGCCGCGCCGGTGCGGCATCGAACAGGTGGCCGGCGGCATGCACCAGCAGTGGACGCATGCGCTTGCCGCCACCCAGCCCGGCGTAGCGCATGGCCTGGTGCAGACCCTGCGGGGCGCGTTCGGGATCGGGAAGGACGTGCTGCAGGTGCTGTTCGGTGCGTTGCAGCCAAGCGGCGAACAGGGCGTCAGTCGTCATTGCCGGTGCTGCTGAAAGGCTCGGATTTCTCGGGCTGGGCCGGATCGGTGAGCAGGCGCACGCGCAGTTCGGCCTGTTCCAGCGCCTGCTGGCACTGGCGATACAGGCCCACGCCGCGCTCATAGGCGGTCAGTGACTGCTCCAGGCTCAGGTCGCCGGCTTCCATCTTCTCGACCAGTTGCTCCAGCTCCTCGAGCGACTGCTCGAAGTGGGCGACCGGGGAGGCTTCATTGGGGGACTTCTTGGGCATGGCGCCAGTGTAGCGGCCAGCGGGAAAGGGTCAATTCGACGGGTGCGGCGGCTGCCAGTGCAGGCGCGCGCCATGTGCCTGCAGCCAGTGCTGCAGCGTGCCGGAAACAATCCGGTCGCCGGCGGCCAGGACATCGTCCCCGTCGCAGAGCAGGGGCAGGTGCGGTCGCAGCCAGGGGGGGACCTCGGATTGCTGCAGGCACTGCTTGAGCGCGTGGCGGTGCGTGCGCTGCGGCAGGTGGATGTGTTCCCCGCCCCTGCGCTGGCGCAGCAACAGTGGACGGTCCAGCCGGTCCGCGCCCTGCAGCGTCAGCACGCCGCCGTCCGGCAGCAGGGCAGGGACATCGCCCTGCCAGGGCTGCTGCCAGCCGGCGGGCCAGGGCGACAGCGCAGGCACGACATGCAACTGCCCGCGCCAGCGCCGGATGCGGGCGTGCTGCCAGCGGAATTCCGCGGGCTGGTCATGCCCGGCGGACAGCAGCTGCTGCTGGATGACGCGCACACCGTTGCCGGGCAATGGCGGCAACCCCTGCTGCTGTACCCAGCGCCGCAGCACGCGTGCCTGCGCGGTGTCGGGCAGGGCGCCGAGGGCGTCGATCCGCAGCGCGCCGGAGGCGTCCGTGCAGGACTGCAGCGCGGCGTCGTCCTGCGTGGCCAGCAGGTCGCTGGCCTGCGCGGCAAGGCCGGCGCTGCGCGCCAGCGCGGTGGCGGCGTGCGGCCAGCGTTGGCGCAGCAGGGGCATCAGCTGCAGGCGCAGGAAATTGCGGTCGACCTCATCGTGCTGGTTGCTGGGGTCTTCGATCCAGTGCAGCCGATGGCGCCGCGCATGGGCTTCCAGCGCTGCACGCGGCACCTCCAGCAGTGGTCGCCACAGCTGGCCATGGCCAAAGGCGCGCAATGGCCGCATCGCGGCCAGTCCGTCCACGCCGGAACCGCGCAGGGCGCGCAGCAGGAAGGTTTCGGCCTGGTCGTCCTGGTGGTGGGCCAGCGCCAGCCATTCGCCTGCCTGCAGGCAGGCCTGGAAGGCGGCATGGCGCGCGGTGCGCGCCGCCGCTTCCAGTCCGTCGCCGTCATCGCGGCGCACGGCCACGTGGATGACCTGCAGGGCGATGCCCCAGCCCGCGCATACCTGGTGGCAGTGTTCGGCCCAGGCGTCGGCCTGCGCCTGCAGGCCGTGGTGCACATGCACGGCGCGCACGCTGCCGGCGGCGCGGCCCGGCGCCTGCGCAAGCAGGTGCAGCAGCACGGTCGAATCCAGCCCGCCGCTGAAGCCGACCATCACCGGATGGACGGACGCCGCGTCGAGCAGGGCAGGGGAAAGCAGGTTCATGGCGGTGCCGAGTATCGGCGCCGGTTGCGGCGGCCGCAATGCGGGGCAGGGCGCCGATGCTTCAACGCGCGGTGGACAGATGCGCGCCCTGCCGGTCGATGCGGAAATGCGTGCCACCGACGATGCCGGTATGGCCGCCGGCGTCCGGCGGGCCTTCGTGGCAGCCATTGCAGACCTCGGCGCTGCCGTTCTCGAACGGGAAGCCCCAGTCGAAATGTTCGCCAAAGGCCGGCTGCAGTTGGGTGTCGTAGTAGCCGATGCGGCCGTCCACGCGGGCGCGGGTCAGGCCTTCCTGGAAATAGTCCGGGCCATTGTCGTAGGTGATGACCGGCAGGTGCCGGCCATCGCGGCGCACGTAGTAATACTGGTGGCCGGCCTGCAGGGCGGCCAGCCCGTTCTCGTCGAACTGCAGCGCGGCCAGTGCGGCCGCGCTGATGACGAGCGTGCCCGGTGCGGTCTGTTTGCAGCCGGGCAGCACGTCGGGACGTCCGGTGTCGCGGCGGTAACAGGCCTCCCCGGCATGCGCCAGGCAGGACAGCGCGAGCAGTGGCAGCAGGGCTGCCACCGCGCCGAACCGATACCGTCGCGCGCGGCTCACGGCGCCTTGCGTTCGAACTGCCTGGGCTGCGGCAGTTCCACCGGCACGCCCTGCGCATCGCAGGTGCCCAGCTCGCACAGGCGCGCACGCAGGCGCGGTGTGGCCTGCACGATCAGGTGGTAGATGGTGTTCTGTTCCATCGTGCCGCGCACCGCCTTGCTGCCCGGGCCACGTGCCCAGATGCCCACGTCCTCGCCACCGTGCGATTCGGCCTTGGCCGGGACCAGGGCTTCCTGCATGTAGTCCGGGTGCTCGGTGTCGACATGGGTCAGGTCCGGGCGGCCCACGGCGGGCTCGAAGCTGCTCGGGCCGTGCGGGAACTTCTTCGGGCCGGCCGGCTGCTGGTTGCTGGCGCCGGTGTAGCCCGGTCCATTGGCGTAGCTGAGCGTGGTGTAGGGCAGGCCCAGGCCGTCGCGGGCCAGGTCCAGCTTGCCGGCGCCGTCTTCGCCGCCCTTGTCCTTGACCTTGCCCAGGATCGGGTTGCCGCGTGCCGGGTAGCCGACGAAGTTCAGCGTGTGCGAGTGGTCGGCGGTGACGATGATGAGCGTGTCGTCGGCCGAGGTGGCTTCCACGGCGGCCTTGACCGCGTCGGACATGGCGATGGTGTCGCCCAGTGCACGGGCTGCATTGCCGCTGTGGTTGGCGTGGTCGATGCGGGCGCCCTCGACCATCAGCACATAACCGTCCTGGTGCTTGGACAGGTTGGCGATGGCGGCGCGGGTCAGCTCGGCCAGCGAGGGCTCACCGCCGCGGTCCTTCGAACGGTCCTGCTCATACTGCATGTGGTCCGGCTCGAACAGGCCCAGCAGTGCCGGGGCGTTGGCCGCGGCCTTGAGCTGGTCGGCATTCCAGACGTAGGCGCCCTGCGGGTGGGCGGCCTGCCATTCGGCGACCAGGTTGCGGCCGTCCAGGCGCAGGCCGACCTTGTCCGCGTACTCCGGGTCTTCCTCGTTGACGGTGGTGAACTGGCCGCGGCCGCCGCCCAGTGCGACCAGCGGGCCCTGGCCGTAGCGCGAGGTCGACAGCAGCTGCTGGGCGATGTCCACGCAGCCGGCGGCCTTGGCTGCTTCCGGCAGGTCGGTGTCGTTCTCCCAGTTGCGTTCCGGCGAATGCGCGTAGGTGGCGGCCGGGGTGGCATGGGTGAGGCGGGCGGTGGAGACGATGCCGGTGGCCAGGCCGGCGCTGTCGGCCAGCTGCAGCCAGGTCAGCAGGCCCTTGGACAGGCTGTCGCTGCAATCGCTGCGGATACCGGCGCTGACGCCGATGGCGCCCATGTGGGTCTTCACGCCGGTGGTGATGGCGGTCATGGTGCCGGCCGAGTCGGGCGTCTGCGAGTCGGTGTTGTAGGTCTTGCTGAACGCCGTGGCCGGGAAGCGCTCCCAGGACAGCAGGTTCTCCTCGCCCGAGCTGCCGTGGCGCTGGCCTTCCAGGATGCGCGCGGCGGCAACGGTGGTCAGGCTCATGCCGTCGCCCAGGAACAGGATCACATTCTTGGCCTTGCCCGCCATGGCGCCATTGCCGGCGGCGCGGGCCGCGCCATCGCGGTACCACCATTGCGGGGTTTCACCGGCCGGATGGGCCACCGTCGGCACGTCCACGCTGACCGCGGCGGCGGTGCTGGACTGCGGGGCGGTGCTGGCGCAGGCGCCCAGCAGCAGGGAGGTCAGGGCGGCGGAAAGGAATGTGGCTTTGTGCATCGGGAAAGGTGTCGCTGGCATGTTGTCAGGCGTTCATTATGGTCAAGCACGGAAGGCATGCATATGACACGCAGCTTTTCCCTGCCGGGATCGTGCTGTGGCAAGGCTTGCGCTATCGTGCCCAGCTTGGATTTTCTGATGGATTCCTTCTATGAACGTGGTGTCTGCCTGGCTGCGGATCCCCTTCTGGCTACGCGTGGTCGGCGGCTTCGTGCTCGGCGCGCTGGCGGGGTGGGCGATGGGGCCGGCGGCCGAGACCTTCTTCGGTCCGCTGGGCGAGCTGTACGTCACCCTGATCAAGATGATCGCGGTGCCACTGGTGTTCTTCGCGGTGGTCAATGCGATCGGCTCGCTGCACGGGCAGAAATCGCTGGCCGCGCTCAGCGGGCGGACCTTCCTGTGGTTCGTGATCACCGCCGCGCTGGCGGTGGGCATCGGCCTGCTGGTGGGTACGGTGATGCAACCGGGCATCGGCGGCCTGAAGCTGGCCATGGACGGCACCTACACGCCGCGCGACGTGCCGTCGGTGACCAAGGTGCTGATGGACGTGGTGCCGTCCAACGTGTTCTACGCACTGGCCGGCATCGGCACCAAGGTCAATGCCGCCGGTGAAACCGTGCTGGCGGCCGGGCGCGGCTCGATCCTGCCGGTGATCTTCTTCGCCGGGCTGCTCGGTTTTGCGATGGTCAAGCTGGGCGAGAAGGTCAGCGAGGCGCGCAAGCTGGTCGGCCAGATGAGCGAGATCATGATCCAGGTCACCCGCTTCGTGCTGGAGATGACCCCGCTGGGTACCTTCGGCCTGATCGCCGGCCTGGTCGGCAGCTACGGGTTCGACAAATTGCTGCCGCTGGGCAACTTCGTGCTGGCGCTGTACGTGGCCTGCGCGCTGCAGATCGTGGTGGTGTACAGCAGCCTGCTGCTGGTCCATGGCCTGAACCCGTGGAAGTTCTTCCGTGGCGCCGCGCCGGGCATGCAGGTGGCGTTCGTGGCCTCCTCGAGCTTCGCGGCGATGCCGGTGGCGATGCGTTCGATCACCGACAACCTGGGCGTCAACAAGGACTACGCATCGTTCGCGGTGCCGCTGGGCGCCAGCATCAAGATGGACGGCTGCGGCGCGATCTATCCGGCGCTGTGCGCGGTGTTCATCACCCAGTACACCGGCGTGCCGATGACCCCGGAACAGTACCTGATCGTGCTGATCGCCTCGGTGCTGGGCAGCTTCGGCACCGCCGGCGTGCCGGGCACGGCGGTGATCATGGCCACGGTGGTGCTGAGCGCGGCCAACCTGCCGCTGGAGGCCATCGGTTACCTGTATGCCATCGACCGCATCCTGGACATGATGCGCACGATGACCAACGTCACCGGGCAGATGGTGGTGCCGGTGATCGTGGCCAAGGAAACCGGGCTGCTCGACCAGCAGGTCTACGACGGGTCGAGGACCGCCATCACCGCGGGGGGCGACCCCCGCAGCTGAGGGCGTGACATCGCTTTCGTCCGCATCCAAGGCCGGGGCAACCCGGCCTTGCGCGTTCGGGGTGTAGCAGGCTGTAACAGCGGGCTGTAACACCGCCGATACACCCCTCGGAAGGCACGTATTGGCTGGCCCGAGCCCCACTGAATGGAGGGCCCTTACGGCCGGGCTCCCGGCCTGCCGGTGTGACAGCGATACAGCAGGCGTTGTTACGCTTTCATCGTAACTGCATGTATTTGAAGTAAAAATCCTGTTGGCATGGTTGCTGCTCACTCCTCCCGTGAAACCCGGCAGGGAGGAAGCAATGGACAGCACAACCACCAATCGACGTATCGCCCTGATGGGCGCGATGGCCTTGCTGCTGGCGGCCAGTGGTGTCGCACAGGCATCGGGCGCACGCCAGGGCGTGAAGGCACAACCCGGCGAGATGGTGTTGCTGCGCGATGTCTCGGCGCGGCCGGCGTATCGCATGCAGCCGCCGGGCATGGCGTTGATCGCCGACCCGTCACCGCGCAAGGAGCTTGGCTCGGCGCTGGGCGCCGGGGGCATGGACGAACTCAGCGATGCCGACTACGCGGACATGCAGTCCGGCTTGGCCGATGCCGGGATGGCGGGCCATGGCCACACCACGGTGGAGCGCGTGACCGGTGGCGTGGTCGGCGGCACGTTGGGCCGCGTGACCGGTGACGGTGGCCCGCTCTCCGGTGGCCAGTTGTCCCGTGCGATCGGCGGCCCGATGGGCGCGGTGGGCGGTGCAACCCGTGGCATCGGCGACCAGGTGCGCGGCGCGTTGGCACAGTTCCCGCTCGGCCAGCCGGCAGGTGGCAAATGAAGCGCCTGCACCCGACCGTCGTGGCATTGCTTGGCCTGGCCTGCGTGGCAGCGCCAGCGCTGGCCGGTGCGCAATCGCAGGCGGACAGCTACAACGGCATGTTGTCGTACCTGTCGGCCGACAGCCGCATCGACGGCAACGCGCTGGCCGGCAGCAACGGCTCGATCAAGGTGAACCAGGCCGCCGGCGACCTCAACCTGCAGGCCAACCTGCACAGCATGGCCAGTGGCCGTCACGCCGATGCCGGCGTGCGCGTCGGCCAGCAACAGCACGGAAACGTCTTCAATACACCGCTGCAGGCCTCGGCCTCCATCGGTGGCAATGCGCTGGCCGGGGCCAGCGGCATCGCATCGATCAACCAGGCCAGCGGTGGTGGCAACACGGCGTTGAACGCCGTGAGCGCGACGCTGGCCGCACAGGGCATACGCGAGGCAAGCGATGACGCGATGGCGTCCTCGGCAGCGCTCGCGTCGGCGGGGGAGCAGCCTGTCGCCAGCGATCCACGTGCCACCCGCAGGGTGGGCGTGGAGGCATCCGCCATGCGCGGATTCGACGGCGTGCTGCAACTCAATCAGATCGCGGGATCAGGCAATGCAACGGCGAACAGCCTGAGCATCTCCGTGCAGGCCATCCCGTGAGCAATCGTTCCATCCACCCGATGCATCAGAGAACCTGAAGAGGGGCACCATGAAAGCGATTAAATGGACCGTACTCGCCATGGCGGTAACCGCATTCACGATGAGTGCGGCTGCCAATGCGGCGGACAACCAGAACAAGAGCGCCAACATCGATCACCAGCACAACGTGAACGAGACGCGCACCAATACCAACACCAACATCAATACCAACGTCGACACCGACGTGGACCTGAAGCTCGACGCCGCCGCCGTGCTGCGTTACCGCGACTCCCGCAGCAACTCGGTGAGCAACAAGGAAGTCACCGAGACGGTGCAGAAGACCTCGAACATCACCGCCGACGAGCGCAAGGAAAAGAACAACCACGGCGTCGACGTGAACCTCGAGAAGGACATGCGCCTGAGCTCGGACGTGAACTTCTCCGGCGACCCGACCATCACCGGCAACATCGACCTGGACTCGGCGGCGATCGCGATCATCGACAACCGCCAGTCGATCTCGGGAAACACCGCCGAGAACGGGCTGTTGACCAACGATGCCGCCATTGGCGATGACGTCGGTTCCAATGCCTCGGGCAACCTGGGCTTCAACGTCGCCGCCGGCGACAACAACGCCCAGGACAACGCCGCAGCGCTGTCCGCGGCCGACGCGTCCTTCAGCTTCGGCATGGCCGACGCCGAAGTCTTCGTCAACCAGAGCGGCATGAACAACGCCACGATGAACTACGGCGTGACCAACAACGCCGGCATCGGTGGCAATGCCTTCTCCGGTGCGGCCGGCAACATCGGCGTGAACGTCACCTCGGGCAACAACAACGAGCAGAAGAACGCGTTGGCCGCCTCGGTCGCCACCAGTGCCTATGCCACCTCGAGCATCAGCTCCAACCAGGTGTCCTCGGGCAACGACGTGACCAACGATGGCTACTACGACTACGTCGTGAACAGCTACGCCATCAACATGTCCGGCAAGGTCACCGGCACCACCAAGGGCACCGGATCGGGTACCTACAGTGGCACCGGCAACTCCTACCAGAAGACCAACTTCTACCCGGACAACTGGAGTGGCAACACGCACACCGGTGGCAACCAGACCGGCCATACCGACTGGGACAACCAGACCCAGGGTGCCGTCGCCAATCCGAACCGCCCGGGCGTGGGTGGCATGGCGTGGGATACCGACGAGAAGGGCAACCTGTCGTTCTCCGAGATGGGCACGGCTGACCTGACCGCCAGCCTCAGTGGCCACGTGATCGACATCGACTGGATCGCGGTGGATGCAACCAACACCGCCTCGCTGTCCGGCGGCGCGTTCTCCAATGCCTCCGGCAACATCGGCGTGAACGTGTCTTCCGGCACCGGCAACCTGCAGGCCAACAGCCTGGCACTGGCCGTTGCCCAGCCCTCCACCGGCGGCGGTGGCGGTGGTGGCGAAGGCCCGTAATCGAACAGGTCACCTGCAAAGGTGATTGCCCTGTCCTGAGCAACAAGCCCGGCCATCCGCCAATGGCCGGGTGTTCCAGGGAGCCCCTGTTTCTCTCCCCCGGGGAACCGGGGCTCCCACCTGGCGGACGTGCAAGGAGATCACGCACCCATGTTCGGCAAGATGCTCGTGTTGCTGTGTGTGCTGCTGACCGTGCCGGGAGTGGCGCGGGCAGGCGATGTCGCCTTCAGCAGCGTGTTGCCCAACGGTGCGATGTACACCGGGCAGGTCGAGAGCATGCGCGAACGGCGCTTCCGCAACCTGGTGCGCCAGCACACCGACTACAGCTGCGGCGCGGCCGCGCTGGCCACGATCCTCAAGCATGCCTACCACCTCAACACGGACGAGGCGACGGTGATCGAAGGGATGATGGGCGTGGCTGATCCTGAACTTGTCCGTCAGCGTGGGTTTTCGCTGCTGGACATCAAGCGTTACGTCGAGTCGCTTGGCATGCGTGGACGTGGCTACCGCGTCGACGAGGAGCGGCTCAAGAGCCTGCGGGTTCCCGGCCTGGTACTGATGGACGTGCGCGGCTTCCGCCACTTCGTCGTGCTCAAGCAGGTCCGCGATGACGTGGCCGAGATCGGCGACCCGATCCTCGGCAACCGGGCCATTCCGCTGGACGAGTTCGTCCGTGCCTGGCCCTCCCGTGCCGTATTCGTGGTGATCGGGAGTGACTTCGATCGCAACACGGTGCTGCTGCAACCCAGTGAACGGCCCAGTGCCCGCGCGCTTGCCGCGCGACAGGGACGGGGCCCCATTACCGATGCGGAGCTGGTCGACTTCGGCTTCACCCATGCCGACCTGTTCTGAAGGAGTATCCAGATGAAGATGCATGCATGCGGTCTGCTGGCACTGGCGCTGGGTTTCGCGCTGCCGGCGCTGGCCGAAGAGGGCAGGGGCACCACCGGCAAGGGATTGCACGAGATCCCCGATCCGGAGCTGAACCTGATGCGCGGCCGGTACACCGTCGGCGGCAACGAGGTGGCCTGGTTCGGCGTGACCATGATCTCCACCTGGCAGACGGCCGGGGGACAGTCGCTGCAGGGCGCGCTGACGCTGGGCATGGATTTCAGCAAGGGCCGCACGCCGAAGGTCAGCTTCACGCCCAGCGTGAACATCACCGCGGCCAATGCGCCGCTGCCAGCCTCGGCCGGTCGCAGCATCGACGGCAGCGGCCTGGCCAATGTCGGCGGGCTGGTGCAGAGCGTGCAGGTGGCCGGCGACGGCAACCGTGCCAGCAACGCGATCCACCTGAACGTACGCAACGACGGCGTGGTGCCGGGCGGCGATGGTGGCGCAGCGAGCGGGGCGTCGACCGTGCGCTCGGGCGATGCCAGCGCCGTGGCCAGCTTCGACGGCAATGCGGCCACGTTGCGGTTGAGCATCGACGGGCAGGGGGCAGTGCAGCAGTGGCTGCGCAATGGAGGTGTCGGGCAGAGCATCCAGCTGATGGCCGACGGGCAGCAGGCGGCCAATCGCCTGCAGATCGATCTGGTCCGGCAATCGGTGGCAGGCAACCTGCCGCTGGCCCAGAACGTGGCACAGGCCATCACGCTCAACCGGGGAGTGGGCGGGATCGGTGGCCAATAGGTCCGTGCATGGCACGGGCATCCTTCCAGGCAACAACGAGGATCAGGACAATGAATCGACTGGCGATGGCGGCGCTGGTGAGTCTTGCCGTGGTTTCGCCCAAGGTGGCGGCACAGCAGACAGGTACCGGCAATGACGAAGAAGACGTGAGGGCCCTGGCGGCGCAGCTGGAATCACTCAAGGCCAGCTACGCGCAGGAAGTACGCAGGTTGCGGGAACTGGACATGCAGGTGCAGGCGATCCAGGCGCGGGTGAGCGGCAAGACCGCGCAGGCCCTGCCGACACCGCCGCCTGCCGTGGCACAGGCCGCCCAGGACGAACCGGCACCCCCGGCGGCGGCAACAGCGCCCACCGGCGAGGGCTATGCCAGCACCGCCGCCGAGGCCCAGCAGGCCAAGGAGGCCGCGCGGCGCAGCGTGGATGACGTCAAGCAGCAGCAATCGGCGTTGTTCAACCGCAGGCTGACGTTGGAAAACAGCATCAGCTACGCGCGCTATGACCGCAAGCAGCTCACCCTCAATGGGTTCCTGGCGCTGGATGCGATCTTCCTGGGCAACATCGCCATCGAGAACGTGGAATCGGATACGGCGACCTACAACTTCGCCGCGCGCTGGGGCGTCAATCCGCGCCTGACCCTCAACCTGGACGTGCCCTACCTGGCGCGCAAGACCGTCTACCAGAAGGGCGGCGCGGGTGGTTCGGCGGCCGGCATCGCGCAGGAGGAAACCAACGGCAACGGCATCGGCGATGTCAGCTTCACCGCCAACTACAAGCTGTTCGGCGAGCGTGGCTGGCGGCCGGAGACGGTGTTGACCGGTGGCGTGACCGCCCCGACCGGACGCGAGCCCTATGGGTTGGACTGGAAGGTCATCGAGCGCGACGACGATGATTTCATCCGCTTCGCGGTGCCCAGCCGGCAGCCCACCGGCAATGGCGTGTGGCAGGCCAACATCGGTCTGTCGGCGGTGAAGACGGCCGATCCGGCGATCCTGTTCGCGAACATCGGCTACATCCGTTCGTTCAAGCGCAGCTTCGACGACCTGGACTCCAACCCGGACACGATCAATCCCGGCGAGGTCCGGCTGGGTGATTCGTATTACTTCGGTGCCGGCGTGGCGTTCGCCTTCAACGAGCGCACCAGCCTGAGCATTTCCTTCAGCGACAAGCTCAGTGCGCGCGCTTCCACCCGCTACAAGAACGGCCAATGGGTGAAGGTGATCGGCAGTGATGCCAACGCCGGCACCTTGAACCTGGGCGTGACCTACGCGCTGACCAACAAGGCGACCTTCGTCAGCATGCTCGGCGTGGGCCTGACGCCGGACGCACCGGACTTCAGCCTGTCGTTCAAGTTGCCGTACATGCTGTGAGCGGGATCATGGCCTGCGATAGTGCCGAGCCACGCTCGGCACAGGCTTCAGCGGCAGGGCGACAGCAGAGCACGGCTGCGCCCTGCGCGGGCTCAACGCAGGGTTTCCAGCGTCAACTGGTGCTTGCGGCACAGGCGGTACACCGTCACCCGCGAGACCTTCATCAAGCGTGCGCAGGCGCTGACGTTGAACCGGCTCTGCTGCAGGCATGACAGCAGGGTCTCGCGCTCGGCGTGGCTGCGTGCGTTGCCAAGCCGCGCGGCATCGGGGGTTCCGTCACCTGCCAGCTCCAGGTCGGCGCTGGTGATCAGTTCGCCGTCGGCGGTGATCGCGGCGCGCTGCACCCGGTTGAGCAGCTCGCGCACATTGCCCGGCCAATCGAAACGCTCCATCGCCTGCCGCGCCTGGGTGGTGTAACCACGCGCCCGGATCCGATGGCGGGTGCGGAAGCTGTTGAGGAAATGGCGCGAAAGCAGGTCGATGTCGCCCTGCCGGTGGCGCAGCGGCGGCATCGACAGCCGCAGCACGTTGAGGCGGTAATATAGGTCGCGGCGGAAGCGGCCTTCTTCCACCGCCCGTTCCAGGTCAACGTGGGTGGCGGCCAGGATACGCACGTCCACGGTGATGGGCTGGTTGCTGCCGACCCGTTCGATGGTGCCTTCCTGCAGCACGCGCAGCAGGCTGGTCTGCGCATCCAGCGGCAGGTCGCCGATTTCATCGAGGAACACCGTGCCGGTATGCGCGGTCTCGAACAGGCCCTGGCGGCGGCTGGTGGCGCCGGTGAAGGCGCCGCGTTCATGGCCGAACAGTTCCGACTGGAGCAGCGTGGAGGGGATCGCGCCGCAGTTGACCGCCTGGAAGGGCCGGCTGCCGCGCGGTGAAAGACGATGCAGCGCGTGCGCCGCGACTTCCTTGCCGGTGCCGGTTTCACCGGTGATCAGCACCGGCAGGTCGACCGGTGCGAGTTTGCGCAGGGTGGCGCGCATGGCCAGCATCACGTCGCTCTCGCCGAGCAGCGTGGCCATCACGTCATCGACCACCGGGGCAGGTGAGTCCTCGCCCACCAGCTGCAGCTGGCGCAGCAGGTCCTTCAGGTCGGGGGGGTGCGGGAACTGGCGCTGGCAGCTGGAAAGCAGCGGGTGCAGCACGTGGCCGTCGTCGGCCGGGGTGAGGGCGAACAGCGGCATGTGACGATGCTCGGCGGTGAGCCTGCCGATGCGCTCCAGCTCGCTGTCCGAACTGGTGCGGAAATCGATCAGGCCGACCACCACGTCGCCATCACGCATGCCGATCTCGGCAGGCTGTTGAGGGAGTACCGCGCGCACCTGCCAGCCATCCGCAGCCAGCATCACCTTTTCTCTCGCCCCCGGATTGCCGAACCAGATAACACAACGCTTGCCCGTGTCAGGTGCTGCAGCCATGCCTGGTCACCTCTCCATTCGGCGCCACCTTATACCCGGGATTCAGACGGGTGCAATCGTGAATTGGGTCACGCTTGGCGGGTTTCCCCATTCATGTTCCGGCAGGCGGGTATCGGCTGCGCCTGGCATGAAAAAAGCCGCGACCCGGAGGCCGCGGCTTTCGCAGGACAAGGCCGGGGGCGCTTACAGCGCCACGCGACGTGCCTGCATGAACTTGTCGCCCCAGTAACCGCTCAGCAGGGTGTCGGTGCGGACATCCTTGCCGGTGCTCGGTGCATGCAGGAAACGGCCATCACCGACGTAGATGCCGACGTGGTCGACGCGGCCGCGGCGGCCGAAGAACACCAGGTCGCCGGCCACCAGGGCAGCGCGGTCGTTGATCAGTTCGGCGTTGGCCTGGCTGGCCATCTCGCGGGAGACGCGCGGCAGCTCGATGCCCAGCGCGGTGCGGAACACGTAGCCGACCAGGCCGCTGCAGTCGAAGCCGGCGTCGGGCGAGGTGCCGCCCCAACGGTACGGGGTGCCGAGCAGGGTCATCGCACGGCGCAGCAGCGACTGCACCTTGCCATCGGAATCATTGGCCAGCGCCGCGTCAGTGGCGGCGGCGACACCCTTGGAGGCGTCATAGGCGGAAATCAGGCGGCTGAGATCACCGGCGAACATCGCCGAGCGGTCCATCAGCGGAATCGTGTCGCTGGCGGCCAGGTGTGGCAGCAGGGCGGCCAGGGTGGCGGTAGCGGCGGCGTCGGCCTTGCTGCGCTGGGCTTCGGCGCGGGCCGGTGCCGGTTTGGCGGCGTCGGCCGGGGCGTTCTGTGCGAAGGCCGGCAGGCTGACCAAGGCCAGTGCGGCACCGCAAAGCAGGCGACGGAAGGAGGTGGGAATGCTCTTGGGCTGTTCCGGTTGGGACGTGTTTTCAGTCGTCACGCGGCAGTCACAGAAAAATTCGATGGGGGATAGTGCCCTGCCAAGCGTGAGGATAGGTACAAATTTCGTTAAATATTCGTTATTTATACCGATGGATGTCACGCTTTACCGCAATACCCGCTTGGCGCCAGTGTAATGGTCACGCCAGTAGGGGCCGTCCAGCTGGTCCAGACGGACGGTGCCGCCGGTGCTCGGCGCATGCACGAAGCGGCCTTCGCCGACATAGATGCCGACGTGCCAGACATTGCCCTTGTTGCCGAAAAAGACCAGGTCGCCGGAGGCCAGGCGGTCCGGGGCGATCTTCGGCCCCTGGATGGCGGCCAGCTCCCGCGAGGTGCGCGGCAGGTTCAGGGCGAGCATGTCCCGGTAGACATAGGTGACCAGCCCGCTGCAGTCAAAACCCGATTCGGGGGTGTTGCCGCCGTAGCGGTAGGGCGTGCCGACCAGCCCCAAGGCCCGCATCATCACCGAGGCGGCCGCGACCGGGTCGGAAGGGGCCACCGGCGGGTAGTGGTGGCTGCTGGCCGGCGGCGGGGCCGGCTTCTTCGGGCTGTGCCCGCAGGCAGCGAGCAGGGCCGTGGCCAGGATCGCGGCGGTCAATTGCCACGTACGGGAGCGGAAAACTGGCGTGATATGCATGGAGCCCGGATAATGCGCCACCTTGGACAGCCGTCATCATGGCGGCGCACCCGGCGGCCGACAAGCCGTCCTACCGTCTGCCACCGGCAGCCATATAGACAGAGTTAGGCATGAAGATCGAAAAAGACCGCGTCGTCCGTTTCCATTACACCGTTTCCGAAGTCGGCCAGGAGCCGATCGAAAGCTCCAAGGACCGTGATCCGCTGGCCATCCTGATCGGCCACGGCAACATCATCCCGGGCCTGGAAGCGGCGATGATGGACAAGGAAGCCGGCGAGAGCTTCGGCGTGGACGTGAAGTCGGCCGATGCCTACGGCGAGCGCCGCGAGGGCCTGACCCAGCGCGTGCCGAAGAAGCATTTCGGCAACACCCGCCTGGTGCCGGGCACGCAGGTGATCCTGCAGACCAACTTCGGCCCGCGCGCCGTCACCGTCGAGAAGGTCGGCATGACCGTGGTCGACGTCGACCTGAACCACCCGATGGCCGGCAAGGACCTGCACTTCGACGTGGAAATCGTTGAAGTCCGCGAGGCCAGCGAGGAAGAAGTGCAGCACGGCCACGTGCACGGCGACGGCGGTCACCAGCACTGATCCGCCGCACCGGCGATGTTGCAGACAACGGCCCGCCCCGCGCGGGCCGTTTTCGTTCGCGGGGCTGCCGGAACCGGCGTCCGCGCCGGTCGTGGCGCATGTTCTAATCGCGCCTTGCCGAGAGGAACCCGGGCCTTGTCCAGCACTGTTTTCCAGCCCATCGCCGCCAGCGAGCGCATCGCCACCCTGGACGTCCTGCGCGGCCTGGCGCTGCTGGGCATCCTGCTGATGAACATGGAGGCTTTCAGTGGGCCGCTGGACCTGTCCTTCACCGGCATCGACCCGCACTGGCAGGGGATCGACCGCTGGGCCGATGGCTTCGTCTATATCTTCGTGCAGGGCAAGTTCTTCACCCTGTTCTCGTTGCTGTTCGGTGCCGGCTTCGCGGTGATGGCGCAGCGCGCCGAAGTGGCCGGGCGCGACTTCACCCGCTTCTACCTGCGCCGCAGCCTGGCCCTGCTGGGCATCGGCCTGTTGCACGCCGTGCTGCTGTGGTCCGGCGACATCCTGACCACCTACGCGCTGCTGTCCTTCGTGCTGCTGGCCTTCCGCGAGGCGCCCCGCAACTGGCTGCCGGCACTGGGTGCGGCGGCCTACCTGGGCGCGGCGGCGCTGATGCTGTTGCTGGGCATGCTGATAGCGATGATGCCGGCCGATGCGCAGGCCGGGCAGGCGGCGTCCGCGCTGGTGGACATCGCCGCGCAGCGGCAGGCCTACGGGCACGGCACCTACCTGCAGGCAGTGGCGCAGCGGCTGGCGGATCTGCGCAGCTCGCTGGGTGCGCTGCTGATTGTCGGCCCGCAGGTGCTGGGCATGTTCCTGATCGGCGCCTGGTTCGCACGCAGCGGGGCGATCGCGCAGCCGCAGCAGTACCGGCGCCTGTTCGCGCGACTGCGTTGGGTGGCATGGCCGGCCGGTCTGCTGGTGATGCTGCTCAGCGTGCGGCTGCTGGCCAACATCGCGCCGGGACGCTTCGACATGCAGACCGCCACCGCCTACGCGTTGACCGCGCTGGCCGGCCTGCTGATGTGCCTGGGCTACCTGGCCTGGGGCGTGCGCTGGAGTGCCCACCTGCAGTGGCTGGCACCGGCGGGCCGGATGGCCTTGAGCAACTACCTCGTGCAGTCGCTGGTCTGCACGCTGGTGTTCTACGGGTATGGGCTGGGCAGGTTCGAGCAGATGGGGCGGGCATGGCAGTTGCTGTTCGCGCTGGTGTTGTTCCTGGTGCAGGTGGTGGTCAGTGGCTGGTGGCTGCAGCGCTTCCGCTTCGGTCCGGTGGAATGGCTGTGGCGCGCGGCCACGTACCTGCAAGTGCCGCCCATGCGCCGTGATGCACGGGGCTGACGCGGGGATGGGCGGGTGGGCGCCTGCCATGGTGGTGTCCTGGCCATCGGTGCGCCGCCGGTCATGGCATGCTCGGCATCAGCATGAGCAGCCGAAGTGGACAATTGATGGCCGACTTGATTACCGGGCAAACGCCCTCCATTGATCCCACGCCTTGTCGCACGGAGCGTTTCCAATGAGTGCAGCGTCATACGATGTGGTGGTACTGGGCGGTGGTTCCGGGGGACTGGCAGCGTCGTTCCGCGCCGCCGGCCATGGGGCCAGGGTGGCGATGCTTGAACCCGCGCCGCTGGGCGGCACCTGCGTGAACGTGGGCTGCGTGCCCAAGAAGGCGATGTGGCTGGCGGCGGACCTGGCCGACCGCTTCGCCCTGGCCGCGCAACTGGGCTTCGACGTGCCGGCCACGCCGGCGCTGGACTGGGAAACGCTGGTCGCGCGGCGGCAGCGCTACATCGCCAACATCCACGCCAGCTACCAGCGACGCCTGGACGAGACCGGCGTGGAGCGTATCGGCCAGCGTGGTCGTCTGGTCGATGCGCACACGGTGGAATGCGAGGACGGCAGCCTGCTGCATGCCGGGCACATCGTCATCGCCACCGGCGCGCATCCGGTCAAGCCATCGATGCCGGGTGCCGAGCTGGGAGGCGTGTCGGATGATTTCTTCGCCTTGCATGCGCGACCGGACCGGGTGGCGATCATCGGCGGTGGCTACATCGCGGTGGAACTGGCCGGCGTGCTGCGCGCGCTGGGCAGCGAGGTCGCGCTGCTGGTGCGTGGCCAGCGCCTGCTGGGCCACTTCGACGCCGAGCTGTCCGACCAATTGGCCGAGAACCTGCGCCTGCAGGGCGTGGGCCTGCATTTCGGTTGCCAGATCGAGGCCCTGCAGCGCCAGCAGGGGCGCATTCACGCGACACTGGAGAACGGTCCGGAGCACGCGTTGTTCGACACCGTGCTGTTCGCCACCGGACGCGCGCCGAATACGCAGGGGCTGGGCCTGGAGCAGGCGGGCGTGGTGCTGGATGACAAGGGCGCCATCGTGGTGGATGCCTTCCAGAACACCTCGGTACCCAGCGTGCTGGCGGTGGGCGACGTGACCGGCAAGGTGACCCTGACGCCGGTGGCCATCGCCGCCGCACGACGGTTGATGGACCGCCTGTACGGCGGGCAGCCGCAGGCACGACTGGACTACGAGAACGTGCCCAGCGTGGTGTTCGCGCATCCGCCGTTCGGCACCGTGGGCCTGAGCGAGGAGGAGGCGCGCCGTCGCTTCGACAAGGTGACCACCTACCACAGCCGCTTCCGCCCGATGCTGCAGTCGCTGGGCGACGGGGAGGTGCGCACGGTGTTCAAGATGGTCTGCGCCGGCGAGGACGAGAAGGTGGTCGGCATCCACCTGCTCGGCGAAGGCGCCGACGAGATCCTGCAAGGCTTCGCGGTGGCCTTGAAGGCCGGCGTGACCCGCCGGCAGATGGAAGACACGGTGGCGATCCACCCGACCTCGGCCGAGGAAGTGGTGTTGATGCGTTGAACGGACAGTGCCGGACGGCAGCCTGCCGTAGCCGTAGCCGTTGCTTCTGCTTCTGCCCCCTCCCTTTCGCGTAGCGAAGGGGAGGGTTGGGGAGGGGAGCTTCCCCGCATCGCATCACCGGCTCCGCATAATGGGCGTCCCCTGCAGTTCCCGCTTCCTCCATGAATGCTTCAACCGGCGCCTCGGCGCTGCCCACCCGTTCCCGCCGCCTGCTGATCAGCGGCCTGTTGCTTGCGGGCACGGGTGCCATCGCCGCCTCGGGCAAGGCGGTGATCGTCAAGCTGGCCTACCGCCACGGTGCCGATGCCACCACGCTGCTGGCGCTGCGCATGCTGATCGCCTTCCCGTTCTTCATCTTCATGGGCCTCTGGGCGGCCCGGCGCGCGCAACCCTTGTCCTGGGGCGACAGGGGACGGGTGGTGCTGTTGGGCTTCAGCGGCTATTACCTGTCCAGCTACCTGGACTTCCTTGGCCTGCAGTACATCAGCGCGACGCTGGAACGGCTGATCCTGTACCTCAGCCCGACCCTGGTGGTGTTGATCGCGCTGGTGGTACTCAAGCACAAGCCCACCCGCACCCAGGTGGCGGCATTGCTGGTCAGCTACCTCGGCGTGCTGCTGGCCTTCGGGCATGACATCCAGTTGGAGGGCCAACGCACCCTGATCGGCTCGGCGCTGGTGTTTGCCAGTGCCTTGAGCTACGCGGTGTATCTGTTCGGTAGTGGCCAGGCGGTGGCGCGGATCGGTGCGGTGCGCCTGACCGCTTACGCAAGCATGGTGGCGTGCGTGCTGTGCATCGGCCAGTACCTGTTGTTGCAGCCCTGGAGCGGCCTGTGGAGCCAGGCCCGGCCGGTCTACGGCCTGTCGTTGATCAACGGCACCGTGTGCACGGTGTTGCCGGTGCTGGCGATCATGATCGGGGTCAAGCGGATCGGCTCGTCGCTGGCGGCGCAGGTGAGTATGCTGGGCCCGGTTTCCACCATTGTGCTGAGTGTATGGCTGCTCGACGAACCGATGGGCCTGTGGCAGAGCGCCGGCACCGTGCTGGTGCTGCTGGGCGTGTTGCTGGTGGGCGGCGGCGCGGCGAAGAGGCGCTGAGCACGCCGCCGGATCCGGCGGCGGGGCACGGCCGCATCCTGCAGGTCATCCGCGCCATCCCGCGCGGCCACGTGCTGGGCTATGGCGAGGTCGCGGCCAAGGCCGGCCTGCCGGGCCGGGCCCGGTTGGTGGCACGCTTGCTGGGCGGCAATGACGACCCGGACCTGCCCTGGCACCGCGTGCTGCGCTCGGATGGGCGCATCGCCATGCCCGAGGGGTCACGCGGCTGGCGCGAGCAGAGCCAGCGCCTGCGCGCCGAGGGCGTGGTGGTCGAGAATGGCCGGGTGAAGCGCAGCAAACCCGCGCGCACGATGGACGAGGCGATCTGGGGACCGGGCTGATGCTGCGGCTATCATGGCGGCAGTTTCCCAGGATGTCCCCATGTTCCCGCGCTTGCCCAAGATCACCCAGACGCTGCTGATCGCCAACGTCGCCCTGTTCCTGCTGCAGCAGCTGCCGCAGACCGCCGGCATCTTCAACCAGCTGATGTTGTGGCCGCTGGGATCGCAGGAAGTGTTCATGGATTCGCCGGGCTTCGAGCCCTGGCAGTTGCTGACCTATGGGTTCCTGCACGGCGGCTTCGGGCATGTGTTCTTCAACATGCTGGCGTTGTTCATGTTTGGCGCGCCGCTGGAAATGACCTGGGGTGAGAAGCGCTTCCTGACCTACTACCTGGTCTGCGTGGTGGGCGCGGGCATCTGCCAGATCGTGGTGGCCGCCTTGTTCGGCGAGTTCAACCCGGTGCTGGGTGCATCCGGTGGCGTGTTTGGGTTGCTGTTGGCGTTCGGCATGCTGTTCCCGAACCAACGGGTGGTGCTGCTGTTCCCGCCGATCCCGATGAAGGCGCGTACCTTCGTGATCGTGTTTGGTGCCCTCGAACTGCTTCTGGGCTTCACCGGCTGGCAGCCGGGCGTGGCCCATTTCGCCCACCTGGGCGGCATGCTGTTCGGTTGGCTGCTGATCCGCTACTGGCGCGGGCAGCCGCCGTTCAACAACAAGAACAAGCGTGGGCCGCACCTGCGCAGCGTGAAGTGACCGTGCCGGGCCACCCCCGGCGGTGATGCAACCGGTAGTGCCGAGCCAGGCTCGGCAGGGCAAGGCCAGAGTATGGCTGCGCCGTGCAGGCAAAGAAAAAGGCGCGGAATCCGCGCCTTTTTCGTGCCCCTCACCCCCGCATCAACGCCAGATGCGGATCTGCTCGGCGTCGGTGCGCTGCATCGGCTGGCCCGGCTTGCAGCTGAAGCTCGCGCCAAAGGCCGGCAGGTTGGACAGCGGGGCGTTGGTGCGCCAGCGGCCCGGAGCACGCACGTCCGAGGCCAGGCGCTGCACGGCTTCGTTCGGCGACAGCTGCTGCGCCCACAGGCCAGCCCAGCCCTTGAAGAATGCCTGCTTGTCGGCAGCCGATGCCGCCGTACCCTGCGGCGAGGTGCTGAACGCTTCCCAGGCGATTTCCACGCCGGAGATGTCGGCCAGGTTCTCGTCGCGGGTGAGCTCGCCGTTGACCTTGGCGTCCTTCACGCCCGGGAAGGCGTAGCCGCCGTACTGGGCGGCGACGCGGTTGCCCAGCAGGGTCCAGGCGCTCTTGTCGGCCGGCGTCCACCAGCTGCGCAGTTCGCCCTTGGCGTCGATCATCGCGCCCTTGGCGTCGATGGCACGGCTGACCTCATGCGCGACCAGGCCACCGAAGGCGCCGAACTTCTCGGCGGGGGTGGCAGCCTCGGCGAAGATCGGGCCTTGCAGCGCGGCGGCGGTGACGATCAGGCGGTTCTGCGCGATGTCATAGGCGATGGCCGGCTGCTGCGGCAACACGTCCCAGCGACGGTCGGCGTTGCCCTTGCCGATACGCTTCATTTCCTGCGCGTGGCGCCAGGTCGAGGCGATCAGCATGTTGCCGCCGAAGCTGCCACGGCCCATCGGCTGCACGGTGTAGTCCAGGTCGCGCAGCGGCGTGCCGATCTCGATCTTCATCGCCGCCAGCTTGGCTTCGGCCTCGGTCTTGGCTTCGGCGCTGAGCCAGGTGCTGCGCTTGACCGCGGCGATCTGCGCCTCGCGGACCTGGTCGACCATCACGCCGGCCTGGCGGCGGACGTCGCGGCTGATGTAGGTGCTGGCGTACTCGTGGCCGAGCATCGGGCCAGCGGCGACGTTGATGGCATCGAGTACGGCTTCGTTGCGGGCCGGGGCGATGGTCAGGCCACGCAGCACGCGGCCACGGAATTCGAATTCGGCATCGCGGTAGGCCTTGGACAGGTACGGGGCCATCGCATCACCCACGCGCCAGCGCAGGTAGGCCTTCCACTGCTCGGCCGGCAGCCGGGTGATCATGCCGTTGAGCTGCTGGAACAGCGCCGCATCGGCCAGCGAGACCAGGTCGTCGTTGACGCCCTGGGCCTTCAGGAAGGCGTCCAGCTGCAGGTTGCGGTAGCGGCTGTTGAGGTCGCGGGTGGCAACCGGCGCATAGTTGTTGAACGGGTTGTTGATGTCGGCCACCGACTGCGCGCTGCGCGCCAGCTCGGTTTCCAGCTGGATGACCAGCGCCGACTCGGCGTCGAGCTTGTTGGCCGGGGTGCCGGTCAGGGCCAGTACCTGCTTCACGTAGCCGCGGTAGCGGCCCATCAGCGCCACGGTGTCGGCGTCGGTGCGGGTGTAGAAGGCGGGGTCGGGCAGGCCCATGCCGCCCTGCATGAAGTAGCCGATGTGGCGGTCCAGTGCCTTCAGGTCCACGTCCGGGGCGAAGTTGAAGGCCACCGGGATGCCGACCTGGTGCAGGGCGGCGATCGAGGCCGGGATGTCCTTGGCCTTGCGGATCGCATTGATGCGGGTCAGCAGCGGCGCGATCGGCTTGGAGCCATCGGCTTCCACCGCCGCTTCGTCCAGGCCGCTGGCCCAGAAGTCGCCCAGCAGCTTCTGCACGTTGCCCTGCGGGGCATTCATGGCGCGGTCCAGCAGCTGCAGCTGCTGGTTGCGGGTGTTGTTGGCCAGCTGCCCCAGCGTGGTGGTGGCGCCAACCTGCGGCACCGGGTTGGCCTTGAGCCAGTCGGCGTTGCTGGTTTCGTAGAAGTCGGTACAGGCTGCGCTGACTGCCGGTGCCCGGGCCGAAGACCTCTTGCGTGCGGCCTCGGCATCGGTCGAGGACAGGACGGTCACCAGGCCCAGGGCCAGGGCGAGGGAAAGCGGGCGAACGGTTGGCATCTGGGGCATATCCACGCAAGGACAAAGTGCGCGGAGTTTAACAAGCCGCCGGGGCAATGTTGCGCATCCGGGCGGAGTAGCAGTCCTGGCCGCGAAGCCGGTCACGTTGGCAGCCAGGCGGGAGTGGCGAGGCAGGAGCGGCCAAGGCCACTCCTACGCGTTGGCAAGAAGAAGGCCCGGCGATGCCGGGCCTTCGGGTGTTGCCTCACCGCAGGGCGGTGATTACCAGATCACCACCTGCTTGTCGCCGGCGCGGACCATCGGCGAACCCGCCTTGCACTGGAATGCGGCGGCGAAGGTCGGCAGGTTCGACGGCGCGCCCATCGCGCGGAACTGCGCCGGTGCGTGCGGGTCGGTGGCCAGGCGGACCTTGGCGTTCTCCGGGGTGTACTTGGTGCGCCACACGGTGGCCCAGTTGAAGAAGAAGCGCTGGTCGCGGGTGAAGCCATCGACCTTCGGGTCTTCCTTGCCGGCCGATGCCTTCTGCAGCGCATCGTAGGCGGTGGCCAGGCCGCCGAGGTCGGCGATGTTCTCGCCCAGGGTCAGCGAGCCGTTGACGTTCTGGTCGCCCACCTTGTACTCGTTGAACTGGTTGATCAGCTTGCTGGTCAGCCCACCGAAGGCCTTGGAGTCGGCCTCGGTCCACCAGTCCTCGAAGTTGCCGGTCGGGCCGAACTTGGCGCCCTGGTCGTCGTAGCCGTGGGTCATCTCGTGGCCGATCACCGCGCCGATGCCGCCGTAGTTCAGTGCGTCGTCGGCGTTCGGGTCGAAGAACGGCGGCTGCAGGATGGCGGCCGGGAACACGATCTCGTTCTGCAGCGGGTTGTAGTAGGCGTTGACGGTCTGCGGGGTCATGCCCCACTCGGTCTTGTCCACCGGCTGGCCGATCTTGGACAGCGCGAACTTGTAGTTGAAGGCATTGGCGGCGCGCACGTTGCCCAGGTAGTCGTCGTGGGTGGTGCTCAGGCCCGACCAGTCACGCCACTTGTCCGGGTAGCCGATCTTCGGGGTGAAGGTTTCCCACTTGGCGATGGCCTTGGCCTTGGTTTCGTCGCTCATCCAGGTCAGGTTCTGGATGCGGTCCTTCAGGGCCGCGGCCAGGTTCTTGACCAGGTCTTCCATCTTGGCCTTGGCTTCCGGCGAGAAGGCGACCTTGACGTACATCTGGCCGAAGGCTTCGCCGGCATCGCTCTCGATGGTGCCCAGCACGCGCTTCCAGCGCGGCTTGATTTCCTTCTGGCCGTTCAGGTCGCGGCCGTAGAAGGCGTAGTTTTCCTGCACGAAGGCATCGCTCAGGTACGGGGAGGCACCGTCAACGGTGTGGAAGCGCAGGTAGGCGCGCCACACGGCCGGGTCGGTGTCGCCCAGCATCTTGCTCACTTCCTCGTGGAAGGCCGGCATGGCCAGCGAGAACTTCTCCGGCGCGGTGATGCCCTGGGCCTTGAAGAACTCGGTCCAGCTGAAGTTCGGGGTCAGTTTGTCGGCGTCGGCCACGGTGACCGGGTTGTAGTACAGCTCGACGTTGCGCGAGAGCTCGGCGCTGGACTTGGAAGCCCGGGCCAGGCGGGTCTCGAACTTGATCACTTCCTCGGCCTGCTTGGCGGCGTCGGCGGCGGCAACGCCGCTGAGCTCCAGCACCTTGGCCACGTGGGCCTTGTAGGCGTTGAGCTTGTCGGCCTTGCTGGCGTCGGTGTAGTAGGTGGTGTCCGGCAGGCCCAGGCCGCCCTGGCTGGCGTAGGCCATGTTCATGGTCGAGTTCTTGAAGTCCGCTTCCGGACCGAAGCCGAACAGGAAGTTCTCGCCCTTGGCGGCGGTGCCGCGCAGGTAGTTGGCGATGGCGGCGCCGTCCTGCAGGCCGTCGATGGCGGTCAGGTCACCCTGCAGCGGGGTGATGCCCAGCGCGTTGATCTTGGCTTCGTCCATGCCCGAGGCCCAGAAGTCGCCGACGATCTTCTCGATGCCGGTGGCGTCCTTGATCGCGGCGGCCTGTTCGGCCAACTGGTGCTGCACGGCGACCGAGCGCTCGTCCAGGATGGTGAAGGCACCCCAGCTGGTGCGGTCGCCCGGAATGGCATTGGCGGTGAGCCACTTGTCATTCACGTAGCCACCGAAGTCGGTGCAGGCGTCCTTGCTGGTGTCCAGGTCGGCGGCGGTGAAGGCGTTGTAGGCCGGCAGCTTGGATTCGTCCAGCTTCAGTTCGGTGGCGGCGGCCGCAGCCGGTGCGGCCGCCGGAGCGGCCGGGGTCTCTTCTTTCTTGCAGCCGATCAGCGCGGCCGAGACGGCCAGGGACAGCAGCAGGATCTGGGGTTTGCGAACGATCACGGGATAGGCCTCCAGGCCGATTTCAGAGCACGAAATGGGCTCCGGGGCGGAGCCGACACCAGAAGATACGCCTGAAACTGTCACCGAAAGGGTGTCGAAGGTCATGCCCGCCGGGCGCAGCCACCGGTGCGCCGCAGGCGGCTGGTGGGTGCTATACAGGCGCGATGAGCCAGACATCAAGCAAGCAGTGGGATGCGATCCTGATCGGCGGCGGCCACAACGGGCTGGTGTGCGCGGCCTATCTCGCCAAGGCCGGCAAACGGGTGCTGGTGCTGGAACGGCGGGCAGTCGTCGGTGGGGCGGCGGTGACCGAGGAGTTCCATCCCGGGTTCCGCAACTCGGTGGCCTCCTATACGGTGTCGCTGCTGCAGCCGCAGGTGATCGCCGACCTGGCGCTGGAGCGTCACGGCCTGCGCGTGGTGCCCCGGCGCATCAACAACTTCCTGCCACTGCCCGATGGCCAGTACCTGCTGGCCGGCGGTGGTCGCACCCAGGCCGAAGTGGCGAAGTTCTCGGCCCGCGACGCCGAGCGCCTGCCTGACTACGAGCGTCGGCTGGAAGTGTTTGCCGACGTGCTGCGGGCACAGGCGCTGCAGGCGCCGCCAAACGTGGGCGAGGGTGGCTGGCTGCAGGCGCTGCCGGCGCTGTGGAAGGCCGGCAAGCTCGGCCGCCAGCTGCAGCGGCTGGACGCGGGGTTGAAACAGGAGTTGCTGGACCTGTTCACGATCTCGGCGGCGGAGTACCTGGACCGCTGGTTCGAGAGCGCGCCGATCAAGGCGCTGTTCGGCTTCGACGGCATTGTCGGCAACTACGCCAGCCCCTACTCGCCGGGCAGCGCCTACGTGCTGCTGCACCACGTGTTCGGCCAGAGCAATGGCGTCAAGGGTGCCTGGGGGCACGCGATCGGCGGCATGGGCGCAATCACCCAGGCGATGGCGCGTGCGGCGCAGGAAGCCGGCGTGCAGATCCGGACCGACTGCGGGGTGCGGAAGGTACTGGTCGAGCAGGGCCGTGCCTGCGGCGTGGTGACCAGCGCTGGGCACGTGCTGCGCGGCAGGGCGGTGGTGGCCAACGTCAACCCGAAGCTGCTGTACGAACAGTTGCTTGAACCGGCCGACGTGCCGGCCGCCACGCGCGAACGCATGCGCGGCTGGCGTTGTGGCTCGGGCACGTTCCGGATGAACGTGGCGCTGTCGCGGCTGCCCGATTTCACGGTGTTGCCGGGGCAGGGCGATCACCTCACCGCGGGCATCATCATCGCCCCGAGCCTGGACTACATGGACCGTGCTTATCTGGATGCACGCCAGCATGGATGGTCGCGTGAGCCGGTGGTGGAAATGCTGATTCCCAGCACGTTGGACGACTCGTTGGCACCGCCGGGGCAGCATGTGGCCAGCCTGTTCTGCCAGCATGTGGCACCGCAGCTGCCGGACGGAAGCAGCTGGGACGATCACCGCGACGAAGTGGCCGACCTGATGATCGCCACGGTTGACCGGCAGGCGCCGGGCTTCGCCGACGCGGTGCTGGGCCGGCAGATCATGAGCCCGCTCGACCTGGAGCGGACCTTCGGCCTGGTCGGGGGCGACATCTTCCACGGTGCGCTGAGCCTCAACCAGCTGTTCAGCGCCCGCCCGATGCTGGGCCAGGCCAACTACCGGGGCGCGATCCCCGGCCTGTACCTGTGTGGGTCGGGCACGCACCCGGGCGGCGGCGTGACCGGGGCGCCGGGGCACAATGCGGCGCAGGTGATCGCGGCGGAGATCTGAAGGCGACCCGTCTGCGGCCGCCGGACCGGGCAGAAGCGCCGCGCGCCAACGAAAAAGGGAGGCGACATGACGTCGCCTCCCTCGTATTGCCACTTCAACGCAGGGATCAGAACTTGTACTGCACGCGCGCGAAGAAGGTGCGGCCGTACCAGTCGTACTGCGAGGCATAGACCGGCACGTTGCCGTACACGGCGGCATCGGAACCCAGGCCCGAGGAGACCAGGTCCGGCGCCTTGTCGAACAGGTTGCGGACACCGAACAGGATGCCCCAGTCGCCCTGTTCATACGCCACGGAGGCGTGGTGCAGGAACTGCCAGCCGGCCTTGATGTCGCGGGTCGCGTTCTGGTAGCCGGAGTAGGTGAAGGTGCGGTCGTAGTCCTTGCTGGACGTGCTGCTCACGTACTGGCCCTGGTAGCTGAACGTCCAGTCACCACGCTTCAGGCTGACGTTGCCGATACCCACGGTCTTCGGACGACCGATGTAGCCGATCTGCTCGTCGGTCGAGATGCCGCTGTTGGCGGCGGAGTCGAACAGACGGAACGAGTCCTCGATGGTGTAGGTGACCTGCGCGTCAACGGACAGCTTGCCGAACGAGAAGTCGCGATCGTAGTTCACCTGCAGGTCGTAACCGCGGGTGCGCTCGCGGTTGATGTTCACGTAGGTGCTGTAGATGTTGACGATCGAGTTCGGGGCGGATGCGTCATCCGGCGCATTACGCTCCATCTGGTCGCAGAACGAGTTCGGGTAGACCGGCGAGGCGTAGCAGCTGTACACGATGTTGCGAGCGCCGAGCTGGGTGATCTCGCCACGGACGTCGTAGTCGAAGTAATCCAGTGCGACGTTCAGGTCGGCGAAGGTCGGGGTCCACACCAGGCCCAGCGTCTTGGCCTTGGAGGTCTCCGGCTTCAGCTTGCCCTTGCCGCCGCTCTCGTACACGGTCGCGCTTGAGGAGCCACCGGCATAGTCGTCCGGAATGCCCGCCGCCGCGCAGTTGGCACGGATGTACTGGTTGTTGCTGTCACCCCACAGGATGCAGGGGTCGATCAGTGCCTGCGTCTGGTAGCCGGTCTGGTCGCCCAGGTACAGCTCGTACAGGCCCGGGGCACGGTAGGAGGTGCCGATGGTGCCGCGCACACGCAGCGAGGGGATGATCTGCCAGTTCAGGCCGGCCTTCCACACGTTGTCCGAATCGGCAACCGAGTCGTACTTGAACACGCGGCCGGACAGGTTGACCGACAGCGATTCGACGGCCGGCAGCCCCTTCAGCAGCGGGATGTCGAACTCGGCGAAGGCTTCCTTGACGTTGTCGGTGCCCTTGGTTTCATTGGCCGAGCTGTAGCCCCACATCCGGCCCTGCTTGGAGAGGTCGGACGGCTGGTCGTCGATCTTGGTGTGGCGGAACTCCGCACCGAATGCACCGGCGACATTGCCGGCAGGCAGGCCGAACAGATCACCGGTGACCACCGCGTTGACGGTGGACTGTTCGTAGATCGTGCTGCCGTTGGCCCAGACGCCGATGGCATTGACCAGTTCGCCCATCCGCTCGCCGCTGAGGAAGCCGGGGTCGAAGTAGTTCACCGGGGTGGTATCGCCGCCCATCGGGTCACCCAGGTCGCCGGTACGCGCGGCGTCGATCGCAAGGTTGCCGTACTTGCCCTTGGAGCGGCTGTAGGTGCCGTTGATTTCCCAGGCCCAGCTGTCGGTGCCCTTGAACAGGCCGTCGAACTTGGTGGCACCGTAGAAGTAGTCGACCTTGACCTTCTGGTCATCGACGAACGGCATGATCGGCTGGTAGTAGTCGTCGTCGCTTTCGTTGTAGACGATCGGGAAGAACTGCCGGTAGCTGTGGGCGTTGGTCTCACGGCGGTTGTACAACCACTGCGTCTTCCAGCTGAAGCTGTCGAAGCTGAAGTCGGTTGCCGCGTAGAAGCTGGCACGCTCGCGTTCGTTGATGACTTCGCCGTTCTTGAGGAAGTCGTAGTTCAGCACGTCCTCATAGGAAGCTTCAGGCGAGTTGGCATAGCTCTTGGACGGGTACGGGCGCGGCTTGTAGCCCGGGAACGGGCCAATGGTGCTGCCGTCCTTGGTCGGCACGTAGCGCACGCGCGAGTCGAACAGCTTGATGATGGTGTTGGCGTACAGGTTGCCCGCGCTGCAGCCGGCCAGGGGGGTGCCTTCCAGGATCGAGTGGTCCACGCGGTCAATGCGCTTGCCATCGGTGCCCCAGACACGGTCCTGTGCGCAGGAGAAGTAGTCACGGTCGCCGTTGGTCAGCGCGTTGAGCTTGTCCCACTGGACGCCGGCGACGATGCTGCCGTTGTCGAAGTTCCAGCCGTTGGCGATCGACGCGGAGAACTGCTCGCCGCCGCCATGCTGCGGCACGCTCATCATGTACGTCATTTCCGGACGGTCCATGGTCTTGCGCGTGACCAGGTTCACCACGCCGGCCAGCGCGTCGGAGCCGTAGATGGAGGACGAACCATCCTTCACCAGCTCGATGCGCTGCAGGATGGCCTGCGGGATGACGTTGAGGTCGAACGAGCCGACCTGGCCGCGCGTGCCGGCGGGGCCGGGGCGCTGGCCGTCGAGCAGCACCAGCGTGCGGTTCGAGCCCAGGCCGCGCAGCGAGACGGTCTGCACGCCGGTACCACCTTCGACGACGAAGCCGCCGAACTGGTTGTTGATCTGGGTGGAGCCGGCGGCGGCAGCCGAGGTCTGCAGGAAGCTGGCGGTATCAAATTGGCCTGCGGCCAAGCCTTTCTCGATCGAGATCACCTGCACTGGCGAGGTGGTTTCATACTCCGGACGCTTGATCAGCGAGCCCGTGACGGTGACCGTATCGAGATCCTTGGCCTTTTCGCTTGAGGTTGCGCTTTGGCTGGTGGTTTCGGTCTTTTCGGATTGCTCCTGGGCAAAGGCCGGAACGACTTGCAGTGCTGCGACGACAGCAATTACCAAAGGCAACTGTTGCAGTCCGCGTTGGACGGACATCTTCATGCGGCTCTCTCCTGATGAAAAATGTTCAGCAAAATGTTTCGCCAGCGTTATGGGCTGGTTAAGCGAATGTAGGTTGGAGGGGTTGCGCTTGCAACGGTTTTCTGATCTCACTTCCTCTCATTCACGTATATGAATTCGAAGCAATGAGGTGCCCGGTGGTCGCGGCTTTACAGGATCGGCGTGGTCGGCGGCGCTGTCCCCCGGTTTCCTCCGCGGTACCCACAACAGCCCCGATGGTCGGCCACGAGGGATCCCCCGTCCCTGGCAGTCAAAAAAAAACCGGGGAGCCTTCGCTCCCCGGTTGGGTACTTCGATACAGCCGGGGATCAGAGCCCGCCGGGGCCGCAATCGCTCTTCAGGTAATTCTCGATGAGCCCAAGGGTTTCCCGCTGCTGCCGCGGGTACCACGGCATGCTGTGCTGCTGGTCGGCGATCAGGTGGAACTGGGCCGGCACCTTGTTCTTCACCGCATCGTAGAAGCCCTGGGCGTGGAACGCCGGGGTGCGCACGTCGCGGTCACCGACAAACAGCATGACCGGGATGTTGGCATTGGCGGCGTTCTTCAGCGGGTCCATGCCCTTCACGGTCTGGCCCTGCAGGATGCGCTGCAGGCGGTTGTCGCTCCAGGACGTACCCAGGCGGCCCAGGTCGGTGACCGGCGCGCCCGCGATCGCGCACTGGAACGGCGAGTTCGGCCGGACCGTTGCGGCTGCGGCGGCAAAACCACCGTAGGAGTAGCCGAAGATGGCGATGCGGTCCTTGCCAGCGATGCCCTGTGAAACCAGGTAGGCCGCGGCATCATCGTTGTCATCGGACATCTTCTGCCCCCACTCGCGGTCGCCCGCGATCCACAGGTCGCGGCCAAGGCCGGCCGAGCCACGGTATTGCGGGCGCAGCACGGCATAGCCGCGCGAGGTCAGCAGCGGCACCCAGCCAGACACGTCCCAGCCCATGTAATCCCGTGCCCACGGGCCGCCATGGGGGTGGACGATGGCCGGTGCGGCCGGATCCCCCTGCTTCCAGCCTGCGGGAAGATCAAGGATGGCCGGGATCTGGCGGCCGTCACGCGCGGTGTAGGTGACCCAACGCTCCTCGCCGGTCCGGCCTTCGCCGACCCACGGGCGCTCGCTCCCCAGGTTCACCACGTTCTTCCTGTCGAGCAGGATATGGTGGCTGGACGGGGCATCGTTGCTGCTGGTCTTGAACAGGATGCGCGAGAAGTCGTCCGTGTAGCGCGCGATATCGATCTGCTTGTTGGGGAAGGCCTGCTTGAGGTTGTCCTGGATCGCCTTCAGGGTCGGGTCGACATAGACGGTCTGCGGTGACGGGCCGTCGATCACGAAGCCCAGCACCTGGTTGAAGTTGCTGGCCTGGGTACTGAAGATCAACCGGGCAATGGAGAACTCCGGGTTGGCCACCACGGGCTCGGCATCGAACTTCTGCTGCTTCGGGTCATACAGGTGCGCCTGCACCTTGTCCGAGAACAGGTCGGTCAAGACGTAATACTTGCCGGTGGCGTCATCCACGCCCGCCAGTTCAACCGTATGCCGGTCGGACAGCTTGGTGGTCAGCGGTCGCTGCAGGACGAACTGGCCCGAGGCCGGGTCCAGGATCAGTACCTGCTGCTCATAGTCGCTGCCTGCCGCTTCGATCTGGGACTTCGCCAGCACCTTGCCGGTGCGCGAGTCGAACAGGGCTGGCGAGGCGCGCGTACCGCCGCGGAAGAGCAGTTCGGTTTCCTTGGTCTTGAGGTTGTACAGGTAGTAGTTCGAGGTCAGGCTCAGCTCGCTGAGCTGCTGGATGACGACCCGGTCCGGGTCCAGCGGCAGCATGTTCACCAGCGATGCCGTGCCAGCGAGCTCCAGGCAGCGCTGGGTCTGCTCGCTCACGCCGAGTCTGCGGGTGTTGTCGGTGAAGGCCTCGTTGAACTCCTTCTGATCGTCACCGGTAAGGTAGGTCTTCACTACAAAGGTCTTGGTCGCGCCGGACGCGTTGCCTTCGCCGCAACCGCCCAGCTGCCCGGTCCACTCCTGGCGGCCGATCACCAGAATCTTGTCCGACTTCAGGGCACCGGCGGCAATGAACTTCATGCGATCACCCGACGGCGTCACCACCTTGGGGCCGGACGAAAGCGCGCTGGTGTCCCAGGTGGCCAATGCGGTTTCTTCCGCATTCTTCGGTGAAGGCACCAGGGCGATGAGGTGCTTCCCGTCAGGACTCATCGACACCGATTGCAGTGCGGGCAGCCGCGCCAGGTCCTCGATGGCAATCGGCCCGGAAGACTCTGCGTAGCTGTTGGCTGCAGCGAGTGAAACAGCAGTGAGGAGCAAGGTACGGCCGAAAACCACGTGCATATCTCATCCTTTGGACACGTTGATTGCTTGGGGTCACAAGCTTGCTGAATGGAACAACAACGCGGAAAAGGTAGCAGAACCGCCATCCAGCGCGTAGTGCGGAAAGGCAGGTGCCGATCGGAAGCGGGTGGGGATGTCATGCGGGCGAGGCGCTATAGTTGCGCCCTGTCTGAAAGGCTGAGGTTGTGGTGGGCGGTTCGATCGCATTGGGTTCATCCCACAAGGTTCAAAAGGGGCTCTCTCCCCATTCACGTATCCGCAACGTCATTGCGGTCGGGTCCGGCAAGGGCGGGGTGGGCAAGTCCACGACCGCGGTGAACCTGGCCTTGGCGCTGCACGCGCTGGGGGCGCGGGTCGGGGTGCTCGATGCCGACATCTACGGGCCGAGCGTGCCGGCCATGCTGGGCCTGAGTGGCCGTCCGGAGAGCCCGGACAACAAGACCATCGAGCCGTTGCGGGCGTTTGGCGTGGAAGCGATGTCCATCGGTTTCCTGGTCGAGCCCGACTCGCCGATGATCTGGCGTGGCCCGATGGCCACCTCGGCGCTGACCCAGTTGTTCAACGACACGCTGTGGGGCGACCTGGACTTCCTGCTGATCGACCTGCCGCCGGGTACCGGTGACATCCAGCTGACGTTGTCGCAGAAGATCCCGGTGGCCGGTGCGGTGATCGTCACCACGCCGCAGGACATCGCCACGCTGGATGCGCGCAAGGCATTGAAAATGTTCGAGAAGGTCGAGGTTCCGGTGCTCGGCATCGTCGAGAACATGGCCGTGCACACCTGCAGCAACTGCGGCCACACCGAACATCTGTTCGGCGAGGGCGGCGGCCAGCGCATGGCCGAGCAGTACGGCGTGCCGCTGCTGGGTGCGCTGCCGCTGGACATCAGCATCCGCGAGCAGGGGGACGTCGGTACCCCGGTGGTGGCCGCTGCACCGGATTCCGCACCGGCCCAGGCCTACCTGGCCGCGGCCCGGCGCATGGCCGAGGAACTGGCCAAGCGCCCACGCGCCAGCATCCCGATCGTGTCCTCGTTGATCTGACCGGCTGCCGGCGTCGTCCGGCCGCTGCCCGCCGAGCCGTGGCAGCCCCGGCTCGGGCTCGGCGATACAAGGCCCCTGCGCTAGAATCGTGCCCCGACCGGCGCACCAGGCTGCGCGATCCCACGAAATCAGGACCATTGAATGAGCATCAAGAGCGACCGCTGGATCCGCCGCATGTCCGAGCAGCACGGCATGATCGAGCCGTATGAAGCCGGGCAGATCAAGCAGGTCAATGGCAGCCGCATCGTCAGCTACGGCACCTCCAGCTATGGCTACGACGTGCGTTGCTCGCGCGAGTTCAAGGTGTTCACCAACATCAACTCCACCATCGTCGACCCCAAGCACTTCGACCCGAAGAGCTTCGTCGACATCGAGGCCGACGAGTGCATCATCCCGCCGAATTCGTTCGCGCTGGCACGCACGGTGGAGTACTTCCGCATCCCGCGCGACACCCTGGTGGTCTGCCTGGGCAAGAGTACCTACGCGCGCTGCGGCATCATCGTCAACGTCACGCCGCTGGAGCCGGAATGGGAAGGCCACGTGACGCTGGAGTTCTCCAACACCACGCCGCTGCCGGCGCGTATCTATGCCAACGAAGGCGTGGCACAGATGCTGTTCTTCCAGGCCGACAAGGATGATGTCTGCGAGACCTCGTACAAGGACCGCGGCGGCAAGTACCAGGGCCAGACCGGCGTGACCTTGCCGCGCACCTGAGCCCGGCATGCGACAACGAAAAAGGGCGCGGATTCCGCGCCCTTTTTGTTTTTCGCCGGTTCTGCGGCAGGTGCGGCGGCCTTACTTGCCCCGCCCGAATAGCATGCCGATGCCCACTGCGACCAGGATGGCCGGCCACCAGGTGGCGAGCATGGAGCCGATGTTGCCGTTGATCCAGCCCAGGTTCTTGGCCAGGAAGAACAGGCCGACGATGATCAGGATCAGGGCGGCGATCAGGTTGGAGCGCATCGGCGTGCAGTGTCCGTTGGTGGTGAGGCGCCTATCGTAGCCGCTGGCGCCAGATTTCGACACGCTCGGCCAGAACGTCCGGATCGAAACGCTGGGCCTTGCCGCTGCCCCAGACCGGGCCCGGCCAGGCCGGGTCGTTCTCGTTGCGGCCCACCAGGTGCACGTGCAGCTGGCGCACGATGTTGCCCAGCGCCCCGATGTTGATCTTGCTGACGTTGGGCTTCTGCTTCAGGTGCTGGGAGATCTGGTTGATCTCGGCCAGCAGCAGGCGCTGTTGGGCGCCGTCCAGGTCGATCCATTCGCTGGCCCCGGCAACGCGGGGCACCAGCACGACCCAGGGAAAGCGGTCGTCGTTCATCAGCCGGATCTGGGACAGGGGGCCATCGGCGATCAGCACGCTGTCGGTGGCAAGGCGGGAATCAAGTTCGAAATCGGACGTCACAGCTTCGGTCATCGCAGGTTCTCACTGAAGAAGGCCAAGGTGCGTTCGCGCGCCAGTTCGGCGCTGGGGGCGTGGTAGTGCATGCCGACCTCGCGGTTGAAGGCGTGGTCGGCCGGGTACACATATACCGGCAATGTGGGTTGCTTTTCACGATGCGCTGCAACGGCGGCTGGTGGGATCGAGGCATCCTGCGCGCCGAAGTGGAAGATTGCCGGGGCTTTGAATGGGCTGTCCAGGAATGGCACGTTGCGCGCGCCGTAGTAGCTGGCCGAGGGCAGGCCCAGCCGTTGCGCGGCCAGCATGGCAATGGTGCCGCCCCAGCAGTAGCCGACCGTGCCGACCTTGCCGTGGCGCTCCAGCTGCTGGGCGGCGGCCTGGACCACGCTGACCGCGCGGTCCACGCCCAGCGCGGTGACCAGTTCCTTGCCGCGGTTCACGCCCTCGGCGTCATAGGCCAGCTCCAGGCCCGGTTCCAGCAGGTCGAAGAAGGCCGGGGCGAGCACCGCGTAGCCCTCGGCCGCGTACTGTTCGGCGACGTGGCGAATGTGCGCGTTGGCACCAAAGATCTCCTGGATGACGACCAGACCGGCACGGGGCGTTCCCTCAGGCAGGGCTTGCCAGGCGCGGACCGGACCGTGGGCGGTGGAGAGAGTGATCCATTGGGACATGGGGGAAGCTCCAATTGAGGGGGAAGTCGGGGATGGTGCTCCCTTCTCCCGCCGGCGGGAGAAGGTGCCCCAGAGGGGCGGATGATGAGGGGCTTTGGATTCTGGGACGGGTGCTGGAGAGCGGCCCTCACCCCAACCCCTCTCCCGCGTGCGGGAGAGGGGCTTTCACTTTCTGCGGCACTGGACGGTGGCTGCGCGGCACAGCGGGGCCATGCATGCACGGCACAGGCGGCGGCGCTCCCTTCTCCCGCCAGCGGGAGGGTGCCCCGAAGGGGCGGATGAGGGCGCTTTTGATTCCGACGCAGGGTGCGGGACGCCTGCCCTCACCCCAATCCCTCTCCTGCGTGCGGGAGAGGGACTTTGGCGTCGCTCATTGGTGTGTGCGGGGCGCATTAAGCCAGTTGCAGGGCAGAGCGGTGGGTGACCGGTATAATCGCCCGCTTTCCGGCCCTGTGGTCATTCCGGCCCCGGCCCCCAGAATTCCGTGAACATGTCCCAGCTGAACCCCAAAGTCGGCTTCGTCAGCCTTGGCTGCCCGAAGGCCCTCGTCGACTCCGAGCGCATCCTCACCCAGTTGCGGGTGGAGGGCTACGACATCGTGCCGTCCTACGATTCGGCCGACGTGGTGGTGGTCAACACCTGCGGCTTCATCGATTCGGCCGTGGCCGAGTCGCTGGATGCCATCGGCGAGGCGATGAACGAGAACGGCAAGGTCATCGTCACCGGCTGCCTGGGCAAGAAGTCGGAGATGATCCGCGAGCATTACCCGGACGTGCTGTCGGTATCCGGCCCCCAGGACTACACCAGCGTCATGGACGCCGTGCATGCGGCCCTGCCGCCCAAGCACAACCCGTTCGTGGACCTGGTGCCGGACTACGGCATCAAGCTGACCCCGCGTCATTACGCCTACCTGAAGATTTCCGAAGGCTGCAACCACCGTTGCAGCTTCTGCATCATCCCGTCGATGCGTGGCGACCTGGTGTCGCGCCCGGTCGATGAAGTGCTGCGCGAGGCTGAGAGGCTGGTGAAGGGCGGCGTGCGCGAGCTGCTGGTGGTGTCGCAGGATACCTCTGCCTACGGCGTGGACCGCAAGTACGCGCCGGGCACCTGGCGCGGCAAGGAGTACGCCACCCGCATGAAGGCGCTGTGCGAAGGCCTGTCCGAACTCGATGCCTGGACCCGCCTGCATTACGTCTACCCATACCCGCACGTGGACGACGTGGTGCCGCTGATGGCCGAAGGGAAGATCCTTCCGTACCTGGACATCCCGTTCCAGCACGCCAGCCCGCGCATCCTCAAGCTGATGAAGCGCCCGGGCGCGGTCGACAAGACCCTGGAGCGCGTGCTGCGCTGGCGTCAGATCAGCCCGGACATCACCGTGCGCTCGACCTTCATCGTCGGCTTCCCCGGCGAGACCGACGCCGAGTTCGAGCAGCTGCTCGACTTCCTGGATGTCGCCCAGCTCGACCGCGTGGGTGCGTTTGCGTACTCGCCGGTGGACGGCGCCACCGCCAACGACCTGCCGGGCCCGGTGCCGGAAGCGGTGAAGCAGGAGCGTCTGGCTCGCTTCATGGAGAAGCAGGCAGCCATCTCCGCCGCCAAGCTGGAAGCGAAGATCGGCAGCGTGCAGCAGTGCCTGGTCGATGTGATCGAAGACGGCATCGCGGTGGCCCGTTCCAAGGCCGATGCGCCGGAGATCGATGGCCTGGTGCATATCCAGAACGGCGAGGAAGCACGCCTGCGCGTGGGTGACTTCGTCAACGTGGAGATCACCGACAGCGACGAGCACGACCTGTTCGGTGATGCACTGGTCGAGCAGACGGCCAAGCCGTTCGATCTCAAGGTGTTGTGACCGCAACGGTGAATGAAGTAGGCGCCGGCCAGGGCCGGCGTCGGTTCATTGCCCCGTTGCGCGGGCAGGTGGATGCCGTGTGTTTCCGGCATCCCGTGTTCGACGGTTATGCCGACCAACGGGACCTGCTGACCGGCGCGGATTGGCCCGCCATCGATGCGCTCAATGCGCGGCTGGCGTCGCCGGATCACCGTTTCGTGGCACAGGACGCCGCACTGCTGGCCGACGGCCTGCACTACGAAACCCGCATTGCGCAGGGGCGCATCGCCACGCGCGAAGAGAACTGGCATGACCTGTTCAATGCGCTGGTGTGGATGCGCCATCCGGCGATCAAGCATGCGCTCAATGCGCGGCAGTGCCTGCATATCGCGCGGCTGGGGGCGAGCGAACGCAACCCTGCGCAGCAGGCCCTGACCCAGTTCGACGAATCCGGCGTGATCGTGCGCGTGCGCGATCCGGCGCTGCTGCTGGCGTGGGATCGGCACGACTGGCCGGCACTGTTCGCGCCAGCGGGCTGGCAACGGGGTGACATCGCCGTGGCCGCCGTGATCGGGCACGCGTTGATGGAACAGATGCTGGTGCCGGGACGCTTGCTGGTCGGCAAGTGCGTGGTGGTGCACGGTGAAGCGGACGCCGCTGCCGTGGCGCGGGTCGCCGCGGTGATCACCGCCGGGCAGGTCTTGGCCGCTGCATCCGAATTGCGCCCGTTGCCGTTGGCCGGTATCCCCGGGTGGCATCCGCACCAGGATGCGGCATTCCTGGCGCAGGCGGACTACTTCCGCCCGCTGCGTGAGGGGCGTCGCTATCCGCCCGCGTTGGCCGAACCCGCGTAGGCGGGGATGCAATCCCCGCAACGGTCGCTACGTTGTTGCGTGTTGGCCGCTTTCTGCGATGGGGGTTTTGCCCGGGTCAGCCCTCGTAGCTGACATCGACCAGCACGAAGCGGGTGATGCCGCCGGGCAGCTCGACACTGAACTCATCGTCGATGCGCTTCTTCAGCAGGGCACGGGCCAGTGGTGAATCGATGCTGATCCAGCCGGTGGCCGCATCGGTCTCGTCGGGGCCGACGATGCGGTAGACATGGCTGTCGCCCGAATCGATGTTCTCCAGTTCAACCGTGGCACCGAAGAACACCGCTTCCGGGTCGCTGGGGCGGGTGTCCACCACGCGCAGGGCTTCCAGGCGCTTGCTCAGGTAACGCACGCGCCGGTCGATTTCACCCAGCTGCTTCTTGCGGTAGGTGTATTCGGCGTTCTCCGAGCGATCTCCTTCGGCCGCCGCCGCCGCCAACGCCTTGACCACCTCCGGGCGGCGCTGGCGCCACAGCTCGTCCAGCTCGGCCTTCAGGCGCGCGTGGCCTTGGGGCGTGATCAGCGCGGTGCTTTTTTCTGCAGGTGGGCGCCAACGGCTCATTGCGGGAATGCATGCTTTGCGGGAGGACGCCATGGTAGCCGCGGGCGCTTGCGCGCGGCTATCGGATCGCTGAAGCTGCGCCGTCCAGACAAGGGAATGTCCGTCGATGTTGATCCTGCCGTTGCACAAGCCCCTGAGCCTGGCCACGTTTCCCTGCGTGACGGCCTTGCTGGTGCTGGTCAATGTGTTGATCTACTTCGGTTGGCAGGTGCCGGACGAGGACAAGGTCCAGGCTGCACAGGCCTGGTACCTGGCCTCCGGCCTCGACGCCCGCGAGGTGCCGGCCTACCGCAAGCACCTGATCGAAACCGGGCAGGTCGAAGCGTTGCAGGCGTTCGAGGCGCTGCCCGCGCGTGACAAGTCGGTTTATCTGGCCGCCTCGACGCAGACTGACGTCGCATTCCAGCAGGCCCTGCAGCACGGCGAACTGTTCGAGACGGAAGAAGAGCGCAACGAATGGGCACCGTTGCACCAGCAGTACCAGTCCCGGCTGGACCAGGTGTTCACCCTGCGCCATCTGCTGCGCAGTTCGGAATGGTCGCTGCCGCGGATGTTCTCCTCGGCCTTCCTGCATGGTGACGCGCTGCACCTGTTCGGCAACATGGTGTTGCTGGTGGCCTTGGGCCTGCTGCTGGAAGGGGCGATCGGCAGCTGGCGCTTTCTGGCCGTCTACCTGCTGGGCGCGCTGGGTTCCAGTGCGGTGAGCGTGCTGTGGCGTTGGGGCGAGGCCGGCGGCGGGCTGGGGGCCTCGGGCGCGATCGCCGCGGTGATGGGGGCATTCTGCGTGGTGTGGGGGCTGCGCCCGGTGCGGTTCTTCTACTGGTTCGGGATCCTCTTCAACTACGTGCGCGCGCCGGCGATCTGGCTGCTGCCGGTCTGGCTGGGCTGGGAAGTGTTCAACCTTTTCACCAACCAGGGGGCGGGCATCGGTTTCGACGCACACGCCGGTGGCCTGGTCTGTGGCGCGTTACTGGGCGGCGTGCTGGTGCTCACCCACCAGACCCGCGAATTCTTCATGCGTGAGGACGAGGCCCCGGCAGCCCCCGACACGCGCTGGGAGCAGGCGCTGCTGCACATGGGGCGGATGGAGAATGCCGCCGCCGAACGGCTGCTCGCCGCGCTGGCCGCCGAGCAGCCGCACCGGCTGGACGTGGCGTTGGCGCGCTTGCGTGTCGCCGACAACGATGGCCGCGGTACGGCCGCACAGGCGCGGCTGGGTGAGGCGATGATGCTGGAGGCGGCGGACCCCGCCGAGCGCGCCGCGCAGCATGACCTGGTCAAAAAGCTGCAGGCCTCGCCGGTGATGCCGCCCGCGTCGACGTTGCGGGCAGTGCTGGCGCGTTGCTTCAAGCAGGCCTGGTTGGCGGAGGCCGAGGCCCTGCTGCTGAAGGCCTCCGGGCTGCCGGAGGGCGAACAGGCCCAGTTGTGGTTGCGCCTGGCCCTGCGCCACGGTGAGCTGCACGCGCCGGAGGAGCAGCGCCGCCTGCTCGATGGCATCGCGCGGCGTTACCCCGGTTCGGAGCAGGCGGGGAAGGCGCGGTTCCTGCTCGAGAACAACTGAGGCCCGTCGTGCCCCGGTCGCCAGACCATAGGCGGGGATGAACTCCCCGCCACTGTCAGGGGCCGAACCGGTTCACGCCAGGTGCGGGCTCAATGCCCGTTGCGCGGCTTCGAGCTTGCGGCGCTGTTCGGGGTCTTCGCAGCGGCCCAGTGCGTCTTCCAGCAGGGCGCGCGCTTCGTCATCGCGGCTGTAGCGTTCGGCCAGCAGCAGTGCGGCCTGCACCGCCCATTGCGGTGCCAGCGGCGCGCGCGGCCAGGCCTTGAGCATGGCCAGTTGGGCATCGAGCTGCAGCTGCAGTTGGCCGCTCAGGTGGGCGCGCTCGGCCAGGGTGGTGGCCTGCTCCGGATCGGCCGGGGTGAAGTCCGGATCGGTTTCGAGCAGCTCGCGCAGCACCTGCATCGCCTGGCGTTCCTCCTTTTCGGCCAGCAGGCGGGTGATGTACTGGCGGCCGTGCTCGCGCAGGGCGTCGGAGACTCCCTTGCGGCGCAGCAGGCGATGGTAGAGCTCATGGACCGGCAAGCCGACCGCGCGGCTGCGGACGGCCGCGCGCAGTGCATCCATGGCGGCTTCGGGGTGGCCGTCGCGGACGAAGTGCTCGGCCTCGTCCAGCAGCGCCTGGTCAGGGGCATTGCGGGAGAGGGGCTGCGGCGCGCCTTCCGGCTCGAAACCGAGCACATCGTGGTACTGGTAGACCATGTAGCCCAGCAGGTGGAAGGTGGCGAACAACCCCCAGATGCTGAAGAAGGTCAGCACCAGGTCGCCGATGATCGGGGGCATGACCGCATGCAGCCACTTGCCGGCGGTCAGTGCGCTGGCCTGGATCACGAACAGCAGCAGGAACACCGCCAGGTAGGGCCAGCCGATACGCACGGCCAGGGTGATCGGCGTGGCCGGGTTCAGGGCGGCGCGCAGGCTGCCGTCCATGGCCAGCGAGATCACGCAGCCCGGTTGCAGGAACACTACCGCGGCCAGTGCGGCCAACCCGATGATGGGGCCCAGGAAGGCTGCCACCACGACCACGAAGATGCCCATCAGGATCATCATCGCCAGCAGGCGGATCACGGTGCCGTCGCTGGAGTACAGCGTGTTCTCCGGCGCGGCCAGGCGTCCGTTGGCGGTCTCGCGCAGGATCTCGAAGGCGTAACGGTAGACGCCGACCCAGACCACGATGGCCAGGATCCAGCCGATGCCCGGCAGCAGGCCGAGCAGGGTGCACAGGGTCAGCGCGATCAGTGCATACAGCGCCGCGCCGCGCACCGGGTAGAACGTGATGGATGGCAGCCGCTGCCAGAACGGCTCGGGCGTGCTGCGTGACGAGTTGCGATGCGAACGATCTTCCATGAATCCCCCGTGGTGCTGCGCACATTCTGGGGGTCAGGGCCGGGTGCCGGCAACGGCCGGCACCCGGCCTACTCAGCGCTTGCCGCCGAAGATGCTGCCGAGGATGCCGCGCACGATCTGGTTGCCGAGCTTGGTGCCGACGGTGCGGGTGGTCTGCTTGGCCATCGTCTCGATCATGCCCTGACGGCGCTTGGTGCCGAAGATGGCGTCCTTGATGCTCTGGCCGAAACCGCCTTCCTGCTCCTCGTCCTGCTGGCGCGTGCGGGCCTTCGGTGCCTGCGCCTGCTCGGTCGCCTTCTCGGCACGCTTGGCCAGCAGCTCGGCCGCCGACTCGCGGTTGACCGCCGTGTCGTAGCGGGTGCCGACCGGGCTGCCGGCGCGCACCTGGGCGCGCTCAGGCTCGGTGATCGCGCCCATCCGGCAGCGGGGCGGGGCGATCAGGGTCTTCTGCACCGGCGAGGGCACGCCCTTGTCCTGCAGCGTGGAGACCAGGGCTTCGCCGGTGCCCAGCTGTGACAGCGTGGCGACCACGTCGAGCTTGGGGTTGGGGACGAAGGTCTCGGCCGCGGTCTTGACCGCTTTCTGGTCACGCGGGGTGAAGGCGCGCAGGGCGTGCTGCACGCGGTTGCCGAGCTGGCCGAGGATGTTGGCCGGCACGTCATCCGGGAACTGCGAGCAGAAGTACACGCCCACGCCCTTGGAGCGGATCAGTCGCACCACCTGCTCGATGCGCTGCACCAGCGCCGGCGGCGCGTCGTCGAACAGCAGGTGCGCCTCGTCGAAGATGAACACCAGTTTGGGCTTGTCCAGGTCGCCCACCTCCGGCAGCTGCTCGAACAGCTCGGACAGCAGCCACAGCAGGAAGGTCGAGTACAGGCGCGGCTTGAGGATGAGCTGGGCGGCGGCGAGGATGCCGACCACCCCGCGGCCGTCATGGTTCACGCGCATGATGTCGGCCAGTTCCAGCGCCGGCTCGCCGAAGAAGGCTTCACCGCCGTCCTGCGACAGCCGCAGCAGCGAGCGCTGGATGGCGGCCACCGACTGCGCGCTGACCAGCCCGTACTCGGTGGAGATGTCCTTGCGTTCCTCGGCCACCAGGTTGAGCAGGGCGCGCAGGTCGTCCAGGTCGAGCAGCAGCAGGCCGCGGTCGTCGGCCAGCTTGAACACGATGTCCAGCACCCCGGACTGGGTGTCGTTGAGCTCCAGGATGCGCGCCAGCAGGGTGGGGCCCATCTCGCTGACGGTGGTGCGGACCGGGTGGCCCTGCTGGCCGTACAGGTCCCAGAACACCACCGGGCTGGCCGCCGGGGCGTAACCGTCCACGCCGATCTCGGCGGCGCGCTGGGCCAGCTTCTCGCCGCCCTCCCCGGGAACGGCCAGGCCGGCCACGTCGCCCTTCACATCGGCCATGAACACCGGTACGCCCAGGCGCGAGAAGCCCTCGGCCAGGGTCATCAGGGTCACCGTCTTGCCGGTGCCGGTCGCCCCTGCGATCAGGCCATGGCGGTTGCCGAAACGCGGGAGCAGGGTGACGGCGATGTCGTCGGTGACGCCTTTGCCGAGCAGGATCGGGTCCATGGAAGCACTCATAGATGAATGAAGGGGGATTCTAACGGCCGACTGTATCGGGACGGTGTCATTGTTGCCCCCGGGCAAGTCCGGCGGCTACCCTGCCTGACCTTTCGCGCGCAGTGTTGCTGATGTCCGTATCCCTGTTCTCTCTTCGTCCCTGGTCGCTGCTGGTCGCGGTTTCGTTGTTGACGGTGGTGCCGGCGGCGCATGCGCTGTCGGCCCGCGACAAGGCCAGGGTGGAGGCCATCGAGGCCCGCATGGCGGCGGCGGAGAAGCGCTACAGCGACGCGCTGGTGCTGGTGAACAACGCCGATCCCAAGGGCACCGCCGAGTCGGATGCGGCGCTGGAGGACATGGAGGACGTGATCACCGCCTGCATCGCGCAGAAGGGCTGTACGGTCAGCGGCCTGCTGACCACCTACAAGCGCCTGCTCAAGCAGAAGGTGGACGGTGCGGCGGCCGACGAGGAGGACGACGCCGGCATGCCGGTCGAGGCGGATCCGGACCATGTCGCGCCGCTGCGGGCCGATGTCCCGGAAGCGGCCCGTGCCGCGGCCCTGCTCAACGACCACCGCCATGCCTTCGACGACATGGTCGAGTACAACCCGGCGATCCAGGCCGGTATCCGCCGCTGGTTGACCGACATGCGCCCGGCGCTGCTGACCAGCTACGAGAACTACATGAACCTGCGCGGCGTGATGTGGCCGGAGTGGGAGAAGGGCGGTCTGCCGGAGGCGTTGCTGTTCGGCATCATGGCCAAGGAGTCCAATGGCCGTGTGCATGCGTCCTCGCGGGTGGGCGCCGCCGGCCTGATGCAGTTCATGCCGGCCACCGGCCGCCGCTTCGGGTTGGGCCCGGATGGTACCGGCTTTGACACGCGCTTTGACCCGCGCAGCGCCGCCGAGGCCAGTGCGGCCTACATGAACGAGCGCATGCGCGGACTCAACCGGAACATCGAATACGCGCTGGCCGCCTACAATGGCGGCGAGGGCCGGGCGGCCCGCATCTACCGCGACATGGGCGGGCAGAGCTTCTGGACGGACTCGGCGTACAACCAGTTCCCGGGCGAAACGAAGGACTACGTGCCGATGGTGATCGCTGCGGCCTGGATCTTCCTGCACCCGCAGCAGTACGGCGTGGAGTTCCCGAAGATCAACGGCCAGCCGGCGACGATCCGGCTGGCCCGTTCGACCACCATCTATGAGCTGACCATCTGCCTGGGCAGCACCGGCACGCGCGATGGCTACATGCGTGCGCTGCGCAACCTCAACCCGCGCTACGAGGCTGATGGCTGGATCCCGGGCGGCACCACGATCAACGCGACCACCCGCATTGCCGGCCTGTACAACCGCTACTGCGTGAGCGGCCCGCGCGCGGATCTGGCGCGCACGCTGATCACCGCCGACGTCAATGCGGCGATCAAGCGCCCGACCGCGACCAGTTTCACCGGCAGCGTGGCGGTGGGCGATGTGCAGGCCATGCAGGGCGGGCAGGTGCCGCCGCCAGTCGCCACGCCCGCCCCGGCGCCGCGTCCGGCCACTCCGGCACGCCGCCAGGCACGCAGCTACACGGTGGCGCGGGGGGACACGCTGGGCCGCATCGCCAGCCGCTTCCAGTGCGAGGTGCCGGCCCTGGCACGCGCCAATGGCCTGCGCGCGCCGGCCTATGCGATCAAGCCGGGGCAGCGGCTGAAGCTGGAAGGCTGCGACCGCTGAGGCGGTTCCTGCAATGAACAAGGGCGCCGCAGGGCGCCCTTTTTTTGGGTCGGGGAGGGGGAGGCTCCGTCTGGCCTACTTCAACGTCGCCAGCGCCTGGCCCAGCTGCACCGGGCTTTCGGCCCTCAACGACGGCTCGAAGTCGGCCACGCCCGGCGGCAGCAGCACGATCACCGTGGAGCCATAGTTGAAGCGCGCCATCTCGGCGAAGCGTTCCAGGGTGATGCCCTTGCCGCGCCAGTCCTTGCGGGTGATGCGGTCACCGTAGGCGGGGATCTCCTCGCCGCTCCATACCGTCTCCACGCCGCTGACCAGCAGCGCACCGACCATCACCTGCACCATCGGGCCGAAATCGGTGTCGAAATGGCAGACCAGGCGCTCATTGCGGGCGAACAGGCGCGGCACGTTGGCCACCGCGTCGGTGCCGACGCTGAACAGACGGCCCGGCACGTGCACGGTTTCGCGCAGGGTGCCGGTCCAGGGCATGTGCACGCGGTGGTAATCACGCGGGGACAGGTACACGGTGGCGAACAGGCCGTTGTTGAACGGGACGGCGTCGGCGGCATCGCCGAGCAGCTCGGCGGCGGTGAACGACTGCCCTTTGGCCTGGAAGATGCGACCGTCCTGGATCGGGCCCAGCTGGCTGATGCGGCCATCGGCCGGCATGGTCAGGGTGCGCGGGTCGGCGGCGGCCGCACGTGCGCCCGGCTTCAGGGCGCGGGTGAAGAACGCATTGAAGCTGGGGTAGCTGCGTGGGTCCGGGTTGGCCGCCTCGGCCAGGTTGACGTTGAATTTTTCGGTCACCGTGTCGATCAGCCAGCGCGAGATCCGCGGGTTCTGCGAATAGGCCAGCGAGCGCGCCATCGAGGACAGCAGGCGATGGGGCAGGACGTAGGTGAGCGTTGTTACCAGACTCATGGGGCGGTGTTCTCGGTGAGCTTAGTCAGGTCGCTGGCAATGGCCTGCGGGTTGAACGGGGGGCGGATCAGGCCGGCCAGGCGGCCCTTCGGGTCCAGCACCGCGATGCTGGAGGAGTGGTCCATGCTGTAGTCGTTGGGGTTCTGTTCGAAATGCTTGCCCGGCACCTTCTGGAACACCATGCCCAGCGCGGTGGCGAAACGCTCCAGCGACGGGATGTCCGCGGTCGCGGCCAGGGTGTCCTTGTGGAAGGCATGGGCGTATTCGCCCAGCTTGGACGGGGTGTCGCGTTCCGGGTCCACCGACACCAGCACCACGCGCGGGCGCAGGCTGTCGGGAATGGCCTGCCACTGCTTCTGGGCCTGGGCCAGCTCGGCCAGGGTGGTGGGACAGACGTCCGGGCAGGCGGTGAAGCCCAGGAACACCAGGCTCCAGTGCCCATGCAGTTCGCCGGGGATCAGCCGGGTGCCGTCGGACTGGGCCAGGTCGAATTCCGGCAGGGTGCGCGGGGTGCCGTAGAAGATGATCGAGCGGGTGCCGTTGGTGCCCTTGCTGGACGGGCCGAATACCTTCTGTGCCAGTACCAGGCCGAGGCCGGCCGCCAGGGCGATGGCGAGGATGATGCCGATATTGCGGTTGAACATGGGCCGTTGCTTCCGTTCGGAGGTGGCCACTGCGGGAGTGGGCCACGGGCGGGACACGGGAGTGTAGGGGATTGCAGGCCTGTTCCCATGGGCCGGGAAGGCCCCGCCGGGCGGGTGCTGGCGGCCGTTGCCGAAGTTTCGGCTGCAACTGGGCACTCAATATACCGGGCACGCGCCTATAATCGCAGACCTTTCAAGTATTTCCGTATTGCCATGACTGCCCAGGCGGCTGCCGAACTCCACACGATCATCGATCTGATCCGCTACGGCGCCAGCCGTTTCAATGCCGCAGGCCTGACCTTCGGCCACAGCTATGACAACGCCCTGGACGAGGCGACCCAGCTGGTGCTGCACAGCCTGCACCTGCCGCCGGACCTCGGCCCGGCCTACGGCGCGGCGCGGCTGCTGCCGGACGAGCGCGAACGCGTGCTGGCGCTGTTCGAGCGCCGCATCAACGAGCGCCAGCCGGCGGCCTACCTGACCGGCGAAGCCTGGTTCGCGGGACTGAGCTTCAAGAGCGACGCGCGCGCACTGGTGCCGCGCTCGCCGATCGCCGAGCTGATCCTCAACGGCTTCGAGCCGTGGCTGGCCGGCCGTGATGTCACCCGCGCGCTGGACCTGTGCACCGGCTCGGGCTGCATCGCCATCGCCATGGGCCACTACTACCCGAACTGGCAGGTCGACGGCAGCGACGTCAACGACGCCGCGCTGTCGCTGGCGTTCGAGAACAAGGAACGCCTGCTCGCGCACAACGTCGAACTGGTCAAGAGCGACCTGTTCAACGGCCTGCAGGGCCGGGTGTACGAGCTGATCGTCACCAACCCGCCGTACGTCACCAACGACGAGACCGATGCGCTGCCGCAGGAGTATTCGCACGAGCCGGACCTGGCCCTGCGCGCCGGCGACGATGGCCTGGACCTGGTGCTGAAGATCCTTCGCGATGCGCCGGACCACCTCACCGAGGAAGGCCTGCTGATCTGCGAGGTGGGCGACTCCGAGCAGCACCTGATCAAGCTGCTGCCGGAAGTGTATTTCTCCTGGATCGAGTTCAAGGTCGGCCAGATGGGCATCTTCGCGGTGGAGGCGGCCGAGCTGCGCGCCCACCATGCGCGGATCGCCGAACTGGCGGCACAGCGCCCGTAAGGGCGCAGGCGGCGAGGGCCCGGGCCTTCGCCGTGGTTTCCCCGGTGCGGGATTGACGGCACAAGCGCAGGACAGAATCGGCAACGTGAATACCTTCGGACAACTCTTTCGTGTCACCACCTTCGGCGAATCGCATGGGCCGGCCATTGGCTGCGTGATCGACGGTTGTCCCCCGGGGCTGGAGATCGCGCCGGAGGAGTTCACCCACGACCTGCAGCGCCGCGCCACCGGCAAGAGCCGCCATACCTCCGCGCGCCGCGAGGCCGACGAGGTCGAGATCCTGTCCGGCGTCTACGAAGGCCGCACCACCGGCACGCCGATCGCACTGCTGATCCGCAACACCGACCAGCGCAGCAAGGACTACAGCAACATCGCCCAGCAGTTCCGTCCGGGCCATGCCGATTACAGCTACTGGCAGAAGTACGGCATCCGCGACCCACGCGGTGGCGGCCGTTCCTCCGCGCGCGAGACCACCATGCGCGTGGCCGCCGGCGTCATCGCCAAGAAATGGCTGCAGCAGCGCCACGGGGTGACCGTGCGTGGCTACCTGTCGCAGCTGGGCGAGATCACCCCGGTCGGTTTCGACTGGAGCGTGGTCGAGGAAAACCCCTTCTTCTGGCCCGACGCCGCCCAGGTGCCGGCGCTGGAGGCGTACATGGATGCGCTGCGCAAGTCCGGTGATTCGGTCGGTGCGCGCGTGAACGTGGTCGCCGACGGTGTGCCGCCGGGCTGGGGCGAGCCGATCTACGGCAAGCTCGACGGTGACATCGCCGCCGCGTTGATGAGCATCAACGCGGTCAAGGGCGTGGAGATCGGCGACGGCTTTGCCAGTGCCGCGCAGAAGGGCACCGAACACCGTGACCTGATCAGCCCGGAGGGCTTCCAGTCCAACCATGCCGGCGGCATCCTCGGGGGCATTTCCACCGGGCAGCAGGTCGTCGCCTCGATGGTGCTCAAGCCCACCTCCAGCCTGCGTCTGCCCGGCGCCACGGTGGACACGGCCGGCAATGCGGTCGATGTGATCACCACCGGCCGCCACGACCCCTGCGTCGGCATCCGCGCCACCCCCATCGCCGAGGCGATGCTGGCGCTGGTGCTGGTTGACCAGGCATTGCGCTACCGCGCGCAATGCGGTGATGTCGGCCAGAAGAGCCCGCGCATCCCGGGCAGCATCGATGGCTGAACCACGGCCCCGCGTCTGGGTATCGCAGCCGCTGTTCGACGACACCGTCGCGCAGTTGGCCGCGTACTGCGAGGTGGTCGCCACGCCGGAGGTCACCGCGCATGACAGTGCGTCGATCCGTGCCCGCCTGGCCGGCATGGACGGCGCGCTGATCACGCTCAACGAGCGCGTCGGTGCGGCCGAGATCGCCAACGCGCCGGACCTGAAGATCGTCGCCAACGTCGGTGTCGGCTACAACAACCTGGACATCGCGGCGTTGAGCGCGGCCGGCGTCATCGCCACCAACACGCCGGACGTGCTCACCGAAACCACCGCCGACCTGGGTTTCTCGCTGCTGATGGCGGCGGCCCGGCGCATCGTCGAATCGGACCGCTGGCTGCGCGAGGGCAACTGGGGGCAATGGTCGTTCACCACCATGCTCGGCGCCGACCTGCATGGCAGCACGCTGGGCATCCTGGGCATGGGCCGCATCGGCCAGGCCATCGCCCGCCGCGGCCATCACGGCTTCTGCATGAAGGTGCTGTACCACAACCGTTCGCGGCTGCTGCAGGACGTGGAGCAGGCGGTCGGGGCGAACTACGTCGGTTTCGACGAGCTGTTAGCGCAGGCCGATCACCTGGTGCTGGTGCTGCCGTACACCGCGCAGAACCACCACCTGATCAACGCCGCTGCCCTGGCGAAGATGAAGCCCAGTGCCACGCTGGTGAACATCGCCCGTGGTGGCATCGTCGATGAGCTGGCGCTGGCCGACGCGCTGGCCAGCGGCCGGCTCGCCTCGGCCGGCCTGGACGTCTACGAGAACGAACCCAACGTGCGCCCGGAGCTGCTGGCGCTGCGCAACATCGTGCTGACCCCGCATATCGGCAGCGCCTCGCTGGCCACGCGCCGGGCGATGGTGCAGGTGGCCGTGGACAACCTGCTGGCCGGGCTGGGTCTTGGCCCGGCGGCCGGGCAGCCGGCCAATGCCATCAATGGTGAGCTGCTGGCCGGCGGCAACGCCCGCATCATCGACACCAAAAAACGATAGGGAGCCTCCGAGGCTGTCTGCCGGAGGTTCCCCGAACCTGGCTCGACGTGTGTCCCCCCATCCTTTTTTCGAGTGCACCCCATGAGCAATGAAGCCCGTCGTTTCCACGTAGCCGTTGTTGGCGCCACCGGCGCCGTCGGCCAGGCCATGTTGTCGATCCTGGCCGAGCGCAATTTTCCGATCAGCACGCTGAGCCTGCTCGCTTCCGAGCGTTCGGCCGGCCAGCAGGTCGATTTCGAAGGCCAGAAGATCACCATCCAGGACCTGGCCACGTTTGACCCGGCCGGCGTGGAGATTGCGCTGTTCTCGGCAGGTGGCGGCATTTCAAAGGAATATGCGCCGAAGTTCGCCGCCGCCGGCGCGGTCGTCATCGACAACTCGTCCTCGTTCCGCTACGACGACGACGTGCCGCTGGTGGTCTCCGAGGTGAACCCGGAAGCGGCGAAGAGCCGCCCGCGCGGCATCATCGCCAACCCGAACTGCTCGACCATGCAGCTGATGCCGGTGCTGGCGCCGATCCATCGCGAATACGGCATCGAGCGCATCAACGTGGCCACCTACCAGTCCGTCTCCGGTGCCGGCCAGACCGGCATGGAGGAACTGGGCAAGCAGACCGCGCAGCTGCTGGGCTTCCAGGAGATCGAGCCGACCAAGTTCCCGGTGCAGATCGCCTTCAACCTGATCCCGCACATCGACGAGTTCCTGGACAACGGCTTCACCAAGGAGGAAATGAAGCTGGTATGGGAGACCCGCAAGATCCTCGGCGACGACAGCATCCAGGTGAACCCGACCGCCGTCCGCGTGCCGGTGTTCTATGGCCACTCCGAGGCGGTCAACATCGAGACCAAGAAGAAGATCAGCACCGAGCAGGCCCGCGCGCTGCTGGCCAGCGCCCCGGGCGTGAAGGTCGTCGACGAGCGCAAGGCCGGCGGCTACCCGACCCCGGTCACCCATGCCTCCGGCACCGACCCGGTCTACGTCGGGCGTATCCGCGAAGATCTCTCGCACCCGCGTGGCCTGAACATGTGGGTGGTGGCCGACAACATCCGCAAGGGCGCCGCGCTCAACGCGGTGCAGCTGGCCGAGCTGGTCGCCAACGGCGGCTGAGCCCCTCCCAAAGCGCCGGCCCGAGGGCCGGCGTTTCCACTCCCGTGCACGGCTGCGGTATTCGAAAGGCGGGGCAGCCGTTATATTTGCCGCCATGAAACTTTGGGGCAGGGGCGTGATGCGCTCATTACAAGGCGTGCTGGTTCTCATCCTGGCGCTGTTCAGCAGTGCCGCGATGGCCTTGGGACTGGGCAACATCCGCGTGCTTTCCAAGCCGGGCCAGCCGTTGGTGGCCGAGATCCCGATCATTTCCAGTGATCCGGGCGAGATCGAGAACGCGCATGTCGGGCTGGCGTCGCCAGCCACGTTCGAGCGCGTGGGCCTGCCGCCGCCACAGGGGCTGGTCAACGAGCTGCAGTTCACCTTCGCGCAGGACCGTGAAGGCCGTTCGGTCATTCGTGTGACCAGCGCCACACCGGTGGACGCGCCGTCGGTGGGCTTCCTGATCGAAGTGGATTGGGGGCAGGGCCGCCTGGTCCGTGAGTATTCGGCCTTGGTCGCCGCGCCGGAAACAGCCACCGCGCTCGCCGAGCCGGTGATCGAGGCCCCGGCCGCCGCGCCGTCCAACCTGATTGCGCGTGAGCCCGAACCGCTGCCGGAAGCCCCGGCCCCCGTGCCGGCGCCTGTCGCGCCGCCGGCCCCGACGCCTGCTCCCGTGCCTGCACCCGCGGCGGTCGCGACGCGTCCAGCGGTGCCCGCTCCGGCGATGCCGGTGCAGGGCGGGCTGGCGCCGGTGCGCCGTGGCCAGACCCTGTCGCAGATCGCCGGCGAGCTGTCGCGACAGAACGGCGTGTCGATGAACCAGACCATGGTGGCGCTGCTGCGTGCCAACCCGGAGGCCTTCATCCGCGGGAATATCAACCTGCTCAAGCAGGGCGCGGTGCTACGCACCCCGGCGCAGGAGGAACTGGCGCGGGTCGATGCCGCCCAGGCGCGGGCCATCGTCCAGGAACAGACCGCGCAATGGCGGCAGGCGCGTGCGGCGATCCCGCAGCCGGCCATCGCCGATGCGACGGCCCCGGCGGCATCGCCGTCCGCCAATCCGTCCGCCGCGGCGGCCAGCAATGGCGCACGATTGGAAATCGCGCCGGCCGTGGCCGGTGGGCAACAGACAGCAGGAATGACGACCGGGCTCGATGCCGGTGGTGAGGGTGACATGTTGGCAAATGAACAGTTGCGTCAGGCCAAGGAAGACCTTGCCACCCGTGATGCGGAGTTGCAGGAACTGCGTGAGCGCGTCGGTGAGCTGGAAAAGCTCAAGGCACAGCAGCAGTCGCTGATCGCGATGAAGGACTCGGACCTGGCCGCTGCCCAGCAGCGCCTGGCCGAGGCCTCCAAGCGTGAGGGCGGCAGCTCGCCGATGTGGCTGTGGTTGGGCCTGGCGCTGGTGGTGGTCGCCGGCCTTGGTTGGTGGTTGGCCCGTCGCCGCAAACCCTCGCCGCTACCGGCGGCCCCGCGCGGCGGGTTCGACGTCGATGCATTGGCGGCCACGCTGCCGGTGGCGGGCGCCGCAACCGCGGCCGGCGAGCCAGCCGAGGCGGACCCGTTGGATGATGAGGATGTGGCCGAGGTGTCCTTCGAGGAAGCGAGGCGGGACGACGTTGCCGAGGCCCTGGCCGTTGTCCAAGCCCCCCAGGTCGCCGAGCCCTCGCCATATGACGAGCCGATGCCGGCCTGGTTGAAGCCGACCGCGCCGGTGGTCGCGCCCATGGAGGTCGTGCCGGAGTCGCGCAACGAGCCCAAGCCGGTGCTGCTGTTCGAGGCGTCGCGCCAGTTCGACCGGCCGGCGCTCGAGACGCCGGCGGCCCCCGAACCCAGCGCCCGTGACGAGGCTGGCTGGCTGGCCGGCGACATGGCCGCGGTGGCGCCGCTCAATCCCGCGCCGGCCGGCCGCGAGCGGCTGGAACTGGCGATCGCCTACCTGGACCTGGGCGATGCCGAGACCGCGCGTACCCTGCTCAACGAGGTGGCGGTCGGCACCGACCCCAAGGCGCGCGCCGAAGCGCTTGAACTGCTGAACCGACTGGGCTGAGGACACCGCATGAAACGTGAGCAACGCATCGACTACGTCGAGTTCGCCTCGCGCGACCCGGCCGCCAGCCGCCGTTTCTTCGAACAGGTGTTCGGCTGGACGTTCGAGGACTACGGCCCGGACTACACCGCCTTCGATGACGGCGGCTTGCAGGGCGGCTTCTTCCGCGGCACGCCGTCGACCAGCGAGGCGGGGGCGGCCCTGGTGGTGCTGTATGCCGAGCGCTTGGCGCCGCTGCAGGCCACGGTGGAAGCGCACGGCGGCAAGGTGGTCAAGCCGGTGTTTACCTTCCCGGGCGGGCGCCGTTTCCAGTTCATCGAGCCGGGCGGCAACGAGCTGGCCATCTGGTCCGAGCGCGACAGCGACTGATCCATCGCGCCCGGCCGCGGCGACTGCAATCAAGAGGTTCAAACATGCGATACGCGCTGGGCGTGGAATACGACGGCAGCGAGTTCAAGGGCTGGCAGCAGCTCGGCGAGAGCGGCTGCGCCAGCGTGCAGGCCACCTTGCAGGACGCGTTGTCCTCGGTGGCCGATGCGCCGATCAGCGTGGTCTGCGCTGGCCGTACCGATGCCGGCGTGCACGGTGAATGCCAGGTGGTGCACTTCGATACCGAGGTCAGCCGTGCCCCGCGCGGCTGGGTGCTGGGCACGACCACGCGGCTGCCGCCCTCGGTCTGCGTGCGCTGGTGCGTGCCGGTGGTGGATGCGTTCCATGCCCGCTTCTCGGCCAGGGCGCGTCGCTACCGCTACCGCATCCTCAACCGCCAGGTGCGGCCGGCGCTGTACCGCCAGACCCTGAGCTGGGAGCGCCGCGCGCTGGATGCCGATGCCATGCACCGCGCCGGCCAGGCGTTGCTGGGCGAGAACGACTTCAGCGCGTTCCGCAGTGCCCAGTGCGAGGCCCTGCATGCGCGGCGCGAACTGCAGGCCATCTCGGTGCGGCGCCTGGGCGAGGTGGTCGAGGTGGAAGTGCAGGCCAATGCGTTCCTGCACCACATGGTGCGCAACATCGTCGGCTCGCTGCTGATGGTGGGGGCCGGCGAGAAGCCGGAGGGCTGGATCGGCGAGGTGCTGGCGCGGCGTGACCGCAACCAGGCCGGGCCGACCGCGCCTGCGCAGGGCTTGGTGTTCGTCGGGCCGTTGTATCCTGAACACTGGCATCTGCCGGCAGAGGTGACGCTGTGAGCCGTACCTTGTTCCGTACCCGCATCAAGTTCTGCGGCATGACCCGGGCCGGCGACATCCGCTTGGCCAGCGAATTGGGCGTGGACGCGATCGGCTTCATCTTTGCCCGGTCCAGTGCGCGCCGCGTGGCGCCTTCCGAGGCGCGGGCGATGCGCCAGGCCATCGCGCCGATGGTGGACGTGGTCGCCTTGTTCCAGAACAACAACCGCGAGGAAGTGCGTGAGGTGCTGCGCGCGGTGCGGCCCACCCTGCTGCAGTTCCATGGCGAGGAAGACGACACGTTCTGCCGCAGCTTCAACATGCCCTACCTGAAGGCGATCGCCATGGGCGGCGATGCCGAGGTCACCGCGCGCGGGTTGCAGCAGCTGTACCCGCATGCGGCCGGCTTCCTGTTCGACAGCCACGTCAAGGGCGGCAGCGGCGGCAGCGGGGTGGCCTTCGACTGGTCGCGGATCCCGCCCGGCGTGCATCGTCCCTACCTGTTGGCCGGCGGGATCACCCCTGACAACGTCCATGACGCGGTGCTCGCGACCCAGCCGTGGGGCGTGGACGTATCCAGCGGCATCGAGTCGGCGCCCGGCCTGAAGGACGGCTACCGGATGCGCCAGTTCGTCGAGGAAGTGCGGCGCGCGGATGCGCAGCCGGCGCAGGACTGAGTCATTGCAATTGGCTGAATGGCCGCAGATGCCGGCGACGGCACGCACATTCCCGATGAAAACCGTGGACCTGGTCGTTGTCGTCACGGCAATTCCCTTATCATCGGGAAATCGGCGAAAGCACGGATGCCGGCGGATGGGGAACCACGCGCATCACTTCGGGTAAGGAGTGCAGGGCGGTCCGCACGGCGGCCGGGTGCCACAAGGAAAGGGTGCATGGCGGAATTCTTGGAAGTAGCGCTGTCCTATCCGACGCTGCCTTACAGCGTCGTGCTGTGTTTTGCCGTCATCTATTGGCTGCTGGCTGCGACCGGCATCGTCGACGACGGGGGCATCGGTAGTGGCGATGGCGCGGATTTCCACTCCGGTGACGCCGGCGCGACCGGGCTTGCGGGCATGTTCGCGCGGATGGGCCTTGGCGGGGCGCCGACCATGCTGGTGGTCCTGCTGCTGGCATTCTTTGGCTGGTCGATCACCTATCTGGTGCAGTTGTTCTTCCTGCAGCCGTTGCCGGCGCTGCTGCGCTGGGGCGTGGGCACGGCAGTGGCAATCGCTGCCTTGGTCCCGGGCGCCGTGGTGTCGGCATGGGTGCTGCGCCCGATCCGTCGTTTCCTGATGAAGCTGCGCGCGGTGCCGCAGGAGTCCATCCTCGGCAAGGCCGGGCGGGTCTCCTCGCCGGAAGTCACCGCCGAGCAGGGCTACGCCAGCGTCGACGATGGCGGTGCCGGCCTGATCCTGCAGGTGCGTGCGCAGCCGGGCAGCCGTTTCGTGCGCGGTGACCGCGTGCGCCTGGTCCAGTATTTCCCGCAACACAATCATTACCTGGTGGTTGGCGAAGCCGACCTGCCAGCGTTGGACGTTTTCATTCCCCAAGTATCAGGCGACAAGGAGAAGCACTGATGAGTTTAGCTGCGCTGGCCCCGTTCATTATCGGCGTGGGCATATTGCTGGTATTCCTCCTTGGCCTGGCCGGGTTGTTCAAGGCGTTCTACAAGAAGGTCGACCAGGGCACCGCCCTGATCGTCAATGACATGAGTTCCACGCCGAAGGTGCATTTCACCGGCGCGCTGATCATCCCGGTGCTGTACCGCGCCGAGCTGATGCGCATCAGCCTGATCACGCTGCAGGTGGACCGCCGCGGCAAGGAAGGCCTGATCTGCCGCGACAACATGCGCGCCGACATCACCGTGGCGTTCTACCTGCGCGTCAACGAGACCCAGGCCGACGTGCTGCGCGTGGCCAAGGCCATCGGTGCCGACCGCGCCTCGGACAGGCATGCGGTGGACGAGCTGTTCAACGCCAAGTTCTCCGAAGCACTGAAGACGGTGGGCAAGAAGTTCGACTTCACCCAGCTGTTCGAGAAGCGCCAGGAGTTCCGCGACGAGATCATCGCGGTGATCGGCAATGACCTCAACGGCTATGCGCTGGAAGACGTGGCCATCGACTACCTGGAGCAGACCCCGAAGTCGCTGCTGGACCCGAGCAACATCCTCGACGCCGAAGGCATCCGCAAGATCACCGAACTGACCGCCGCGCAGAACGTGATCACCAACGAGCTGGCGCAGAACGAGCGCCTGGCCATCACCAAGAAGAACGTCGAGGCCAAGGAAGCGACCTTGGCGCTGGAACGCCAGCAGGCCGAGGCCGAGGCGCGCCAGAAGCGCGAGGTGGACACCATCCGTGCCCGCGAAGAGGCCGAAACCCTCAAGGTGCAGGAGGAGCAACGCCAGCTGTCCGAGAATGCCCGCATCGAGGCGCAGCAGCTGATCGACATCCGCGAGCAGAACCGCCTGCGCGAGGTGGAAGTGGCCGAGCAGAACCGCCAGCGCGCGGTGGCCATCGAGGTCGAGCGCGTGGCCCGTGCACGCCAGCTGGAGCAGGTCACCACCGACCGCGAGGTGCAGCTGCAGGGCGTGGAGCGTGACAAGGTGGTCGAGCAGGGCAAGATGGACGTAGCCAACATCACCCGCGAACGCATCTCCATCGACAAGACCGTAGCGCAGGAAGAAGAGCGCATCAAGGAAGTGCGCCAGGTGTCCGAGGCCGACCGCCTGAAGCAGGTCGCCATCCTCGAGGCCGAGGCCGAGGCGCAGGAAGCCCTGCTCAAGCAGGTCAAGGAAGCCGAGGCCGCCGAAGCGGCGGCCAAGCACCGCGCGGTGGAGATCACCACGCTGGCGCAGGCCGAGTTCGACGCGGCCGGCAAGCAGGCCGAGGCCAAGAAGGCCCTGGCCGAAGGTATCCGTGCCGAACGTGCGGCGCCGGGCCTGGCCGATGCGCAGGTCAAGGAAGCCGGTGCGCTGGCGATCGAGAAGGTCGGCATCGCCGAGGCCCGCGTGGTCGATGCGATGGCCGATGCCAACTTCAAGCAGGGCAGCGCCGAGGCCAAGGTGCTGGCCGAACAGCTGGCCGCGCGTGCGAGCGGCGAAGAGCAGATGGGCCGTGCCAAGGCGACCGCCGCCGAGACGCTGGGCCTGGCCGAAGCCTCGGTCATCGAGAAGAAGCTGACCGCCGAGGCCGAGGGCCTGACCCGCAAGTTCCAGGCGATCGATTCGCTGGGCGAAACCGCGCGCGGCCACGAAGAGTTCCGCATGACCCTGGACACCAGCCTGAAGCAGGCCCTGGCCACGCTGGACGCCGGCAAGGAAATCTCCAAGGAAAACGCCGAGGTCATCGCCAGCGCGCTGCGCAATGCCGACATCGACATGGTCGGTGGCGACGGCGGCATGTTCGAGAACCTGGTCAAGGCGGTCTCGCTGGGCAAGTCGATCGAAGGGCTGACCGACAAGAGCCCGATCGTGCAGGACCTGATGCAGCGTTACCTTGGCGTGGACATGAGCGCACGCGGCAAGCCGGCCAGGCGCATCGCCAATGAAGGTGCCGCGGAAGCGGACGCCGGCTGAGTGAGTACGTCCCTGCGCGGCGCGGCCGCGCGGGGGCGCAACCGGGGCCGTCCGCCAACAGCGGGCGGCCTGCGTGGATGATGGCGCGCATGGTCCGCCGACGCGGTGGCCGGGCGGTTGCCATGGCAGGGAACAATCGATGGCCGATACAAACCAGGAGGCCGCCGTCAGCGACGCCGGCTCCATCGCCGATCAGGCAGTCGCCCAGGGCGGTGCCTACGAGGTGCTGCGCAAGCGCCTGAGTGACCAGGGCGCGCGATTGCGCCAGGTCGTGGATGTGCTGAACCAGCGGCGCCTGCAGGAGTTCGGCGACAGCCGCATGGAGGTGATCGGGCGCTTCCGCATCCGCACCGAGAACAACTGCGTCGGCCGCGACATCGTGCAGGTCGGCGATGACCTGCTGCTGTTCGGCTACAACGTATTTATCGGCTTGAAGACGCAGACCCGGGTCGAGGACGTGTTTGGCCTGTACCGGCTGGTGGACGGCGCCGAAGGCTATGACGTCACCCCGGTCGACCTGAAGAGCAGCTTCCTGGCCCAGCCCGGCTTCGTCCACGATTTCAACGAGCTCTATGCCTATTACAAGCACGCCCGGCTGCTGCAGCTGATCGTGCGCGACGGCAAGCTGCTGGCGGCGTTCCAGATCGGCGAGCGCAGCACCGACGTGCGCGTGTTCCGCTGGGCGGTCGCGCCCGGGGGCGAGCTGACCTACATCGATGCGCGCGGCGAACGTGACATCGCACTGCCGCCGCCGTTCGACTTCGAGTGGACCCGCGCCAGTCGCGACATGCTGGTGACCGGACGCTTCCCGCACCTGAACATCCTGGACACCATCTTCGTGGAGACCACCGGTGGCGACCTGACCATCAAGGTGGAGAACAACACCGAGACCGGGCAGGGCGTGTACAGCGAGCCGGTCGAGGACAGCACGCAATCGGTGGACGATGCCACCATCGATTTCGCCCAGGTCGGCTCGCTGATCCTGCTCAAGGTGCAGCCCTACCGCGAGGACACCTGGCGTGGCCTGATCTACAACACGTTGACCGGCAAGGTGGTGCGCAACGACGCCATCGTGCAGGCCTGCGTACAGCTGCCCGATGACCACGGCATCATCTTCCCGGGCGGCTATTACCTGCAGAACGGCGAGCACAAGGCCTTCGATGCCTCGATGCAGGGCATGCGCTACAAGCGCTCGATCCGCTCGCCCAACGGCGAGGACATGCTGTACATCTTCTACGAACGCGAGGCCGGCAAGTCGGCGCTGTTCGTCTACAACAGCATCCAGCGCGCATTGCAGAACCCCGTGTTCGGCCTGGGCTACGCGTTCCTGCGCGATGGCCGCATGGTGCTGTTCAACGCTGAGAACCAGGAGCCGACCCGCATCCATCCGATGCAGGTCTGGCAGACGCCGTTCAGCAGCGACGAGTTCGCCGCGCACCGCCCGGCCGGCACCAGCTTCATGGCCCGCATCGGCAACGCCGAGCTGGTGCGTGGCATCTCCAACCTGCTCGATCTCGGCCGCGAGATCGACAGCCGAGAGGTGTCGCTGACGCGCTATGAACTGCTGACCCACAACGCGCGGCGCCTGTTCGACGCACACCATTGGCTGGATGACGCCAACTGCGAGGGCGCGGCTACCTTGCTGCGCGAGATCAGCGCGACCGGCGAGTCGATGCTCGACGAGTACGAGAAGGTCGAGAGCATCCGCAAGCAATCGGCGCAGGCAATGGCCGAGGTCACCGGACAGCACAAGGCGCTGCTTGGCCGGCTGCAGCCGCAGAACTGGTCGAAGATCGGCGAGTTCGTCGAGGCGCTGGGTGAAATCGGCAAGCTGCGCGGACGGCTGTTGACCGTGCGCGACTTCCGCTACGTGGACGTGCCAGCCATCGATGCGATGAATGCCTCGTTGCAGGAAGCGCATGACCGCGTGGGCGCGGCGACCGGCCAGTTCCTGGGCAGCGACAAGGCATTGCAGCCGTTCGCCGAACGCCTGCAGGCGCTGGATGGCGCCGCGCAGCAGGCGCAGACCGCGCGCCAGCTTGCCGACCAGATCGAGCAGATGCAGGGCATGTCCGGCGAGCTGGACATGCTGTCCGAGCTGATGGCCAGCTTGAAGGTGGATGATGCCGCGCAGCGCACCCAGGTGGTCGAGGCGATTTCCGGCATCTACGCCAAGCTCAACCAGGCGCGTGCGCGTGCCGACCAGCGTCGCCGTTCGCTGGGCTCGGCCGAAGCCGTGGCGCAGTTCGGCGCGCAGTTCTCGCTGTTCAGCCAGGCCATCACCAGCGCGCTGGGCCTGGCCACCGACCCGGAACGGGCCGACGAGCAGCTCTCGCGCCTGATGGTGCAGCTGGAGGAGCTGGAGAGCCAGTTCGGCGAGCACGAGCAATTCCTGGGCGACATCCTGAGCAAGCGCGAGGAACTGCTCGACACCTTCGAGTCGCACAAGCAGACCCTGCTGGACGCACGCCAGCGCAAGGCGCAGTCGGTGCTGGACGCGGCCAACCGCATCCTCGATGGGTTGGCCAAGCGTACCGAACGCTTTGCCAGCGTCGATGAGCTCAATGCGTTCTTTGCCGGTGATCCGCTGATCCTGAAGCTGCGCGAGCTGGCCGACCGGCTGCGCGAGTACAAGGACAGCGTCAAGGCCGATGACGTCGAGGCCCGCCTGAAGGGCGTGCGCGACCAGGCAGTGCGGGCATTGCGCGACCGCAGCGACCTGTTCGAGGGCGGCGGCAACGTGATCCGGCTCGGCCGCCACCGTTTCAGCGTCAATACCCAGCCGCTGGACCTGACCATCCTGCCGCGCGGCGACGGCCTGGCCGTGCACCTCACCGGCACCGATTACTACGAGTCCATCGTTGATCCGGAGCTGGAGGAGCTGCGCGACTACTGGCCGGTGGCGCTGGATTCGGAGTCGCCCGCGTTGTACCGCGGCGAGTACCTGGCCGGGCTGGTGCTGGATGCGGCCCTGCGTGGCAGCGATGGCCTGAGCCTGGAACTGCTGCAGCGCGATGCCGCGCAGCCGGAGGCGCTGGGCAAGCGTATGCGCGACTTCGCCGCGCCGCGGTACCGCGAAGGCTACGAGAAGGGCATCCACGACCACGACGCCACCCTGATCCTGCAGGCACTGCTGCCGCTGTACCAGAACGCCGGCACGCTGGTGCACGCCGCCGCGCCGCGTGCGCTGGCGGTGTTGTTCTGGGCGCGCGAGGGCAAGCGCGAGGATGTCAGCCAATGGGCCGAGCGTGCCGCCGGCGTGTTCGCCATCGCCCGCCTGTTCAACGCGCGCGAAGGACTGGATGCGCTGCGCCAGGAAATCAGCAGTGCGCTGGACGCTTTCCAGGCCGAACACCAGTTGCCGTTCGATGCCGCCATCGCCGGTTTGGCCGGCGACTACCTGCTGGCCGAACTGGCCAGCGGCGAGCCGACCTTTGGCTTCAGTGGCTATGCACGGCAGTTGCAGGCCGGCTTGCGCGAGCAATTGCAGGCGGCCGGGCAGGCCGATGCCTTCGACCGCAGCCTGCAGCGGCTTTCCAAGCGCCTCTCGCTGCAGTGGGCGCAGGTGGTGCAGTGGTTGAACGCCATGTGCAGCCAGCCGAAGTTCGCGGCGCTGACCGGCTATGTGCCCGAAGCGGCGGCGATGTTGCTGGGCGAGCGGGCGCTGCGCAGCCAGGTCCGCGAGGTGACCCTGATCGCCGATGTCGCCGGCCTGCTCGGCGAGCATCCACGCGTGCGCGAGGGGCACCTGCAGCTGTCGGTGGACGACTTCCTGCAACGTTGGCAGGCCCACCGGCGCCAGTTCCAGCCTGGCTTCGAGCGCTACCAGGCGCTGCGCCAGCGCATCAGTGCGCGTGAACGCGATGCATTGCGCTTGAGCGAGTTCCAGGCGCGGCCGTTGAGTTCGTTCGTCCGCAACAAGCTGATCAACGACGTCTACCTGCCCATCATCGGCGACAACCTGGCCAAGCAGATGGGCACGGTCGGCGAGAACAAGCGCAGCGACCTGATGGGCCTGCTGATGATGATCAGCCCGCCGGGTTACGGCAAAACCACGTTGATGGAATATGTGGCCAACCGGCTGGGGCTGGTCTTCATGAAGGTCAATGGCCCGGCGCTGGGCCACGAGGTGCGCTCGCTGGACCCGGAGCAGGCCCCGGATGCGACCTCCCGGCAGGAGCTGCTCAAGCTCAACCTGGCGCTGGAGATGGGCAACAACACGATGCTGTATGTCGACGACATCCAGCACACCCACCCGGAGTTCCTGCAGAAGTTCATCTCGCTGTGCGACGGCACCCGTCGCATCGAGGGCGTGTGGAAGGGCCGCACCAAGACCTACGACCTGCGCGGCAAGAAGTTCTGCGTGGTGATGGCCGGCAACCCGTACACCGAGTCCGGCGAGGTGTTCAAGGTGCCGGACATGCTGGCCAACCGCGCCGACATCTACAACCTCGGCGATGTGCTGGGTGGCATGGAAGACGCCTTCAAGCTCAGCTACATCGAGAACAGCCTGACCTCCAGCCAGGTGCTGGCACCGATGGCCACGCGCGAGATGGCCGACCTGTACGTGCTGGTGGACAAGGCCAGCGGCAAGGAGGTGTCCACCAATGCATTGAGCCATGCCTATAGCGGTGCGGAGATCAACGAGATCGTCGCCACGCTGGAGCGGCTGATGCAGGTGCGCGAGGTGGTCTACCGGGTCAACCAGCAATACATCGCCAGCGCGGCGCAGGCGGACAAGTACCGCGTCGAGCCGCCGTTCAAGCTGCAGGGCAGCTACCGCAACATGAACAAGCTGACCGAGAAGATCTCGCCGGTGATGAATGCCGCCGAGCTGCAGCAGCTGGTGTCCGACCACTACCTGGGCGAGTCACAGCTGCTGACCAGTGGTTCTGAAGAAAACCTGCTCAAGCTGGCCGAACTGCGCGGCGTGCTCGATGCCGCGCAGCAGACGCGCTGGGAGCAGATCAAGCGCGACTTCATGCGCGACAAGGCGATGGGCGGTGACGACGCCGACACCGGCGCCCGCGTGGTCGCGCAGTTGGCCGACATCGCCACCGGCCTGCAGGGGCTGCGGGTCGAGGAACCGCAGGTGGTTGCCCCGGTTGCGGCCGCCGAGGAAGCCCCGTGGGCGCGGATCGTCGACCTGCTGCAGGCGCTGGCCGCGCGTCCGCCGGCGGTGGTGGAGGCACCTGCGGTCACGCCGGCGCAGCCACCGGACCTGACTCCGCTGCTGCAGGCGCTGGCCGCCACGCAGGCGCGGCAGGGACAGGTGGGCGATGCGCTCGCCGGCTTGGCCACGCAGTTGCAGGAGTGGTTGGCGAAGGAGGGCACCGGCAAGGCGGCGACCCCGCGCGTGCGCCGCGCACGCACGCCCGAGGAAAAAGCGCTGGACGAAGCACTGATGCGGCACTTCTACGGTGGCAGCGTGGTGGTGCCGGGCCAGCAGGGCAGCCAGGCCAAGCCGTCGCCCGACGATGCCTGAGTCCGCGCTCGTCGCCCTGCCGCCGCCCCCGGACCGGTCACGCCAGGTGGACGATCCGCTGGAGGCGGCCGGCTTCGGCAACGAGGTGCTGGCAGCGGCGGAGCGACTGATCGGCCCGCCGCAACGGGCAACGGCCGCGCAGCGGCTGGTCGATGAGATGGCCAACATCCAACTGGCATTGCAGGCCACGGACGTGGCCGCATTGCGGCGTTCGGCAGGCCTGATCGGCCGTTTGCTGGGGCGCGATGTCGAGGCACAGGAGCGCGCCGAGCAGTTGGCCGAGCAGTTGGACATCTGCCTGCTGCGCGCCGATGCCGAGCTGCGCGGCCTGCAGCGGGACATGGTCGCCCAGCAGCGGCAGGCGGCGCGGGTGGACGTGGCGGTGACCGCCATCGAGCAGTGGGCCGACGCCGGCGAGGCCATGCCGGCGCCGACGCGAGAAGCCGTGCAATTGACCCTGCAACGGCGCCTGCAACACCTGCGCGGTGTGGCCCGGTTGCGCCAGATCGAGGCCGACCAGTTGCACCTGCTGCATGCGCAGGGCCTGGAGCTGAGCGAGCGCTACCAGCGGATCCGCGACGTGCTGCTGCCGGTATGGCGGCAGCAGGCGCTGGCGGTCAGGGCCGCGCAGATGCCGGCGCGGCTGCAGCAGGCGGCCGACAGCCAGGCGCGCATCCTCGACGAGGTGGCGGCCATGCAGGCTAGACTGCGCTGAGTGAATCCCGGTTTCTGATGTTGGTTGGCGCGGCATGGCCCGCGCATCTACACCCAAGGAGAGTTGCTGATGACGCAGGACAATATCCCGGTGCCGAGCGGCCCCTCCACCGAAGTGGATGCCGGTACGCTGGTCGCGCTGGGCCTGAGCGACGCCGACCGCCCGCAGATCGCGCAGGTCGTGCGGACCCTGGACGACATCAGCCCGGGCAACCTGCACGTGTTCGGCCGCGAAGCGGCGGGCAAGAGCGCCGCGTTCTCCACCCAACTGCTGGACCACGTGCGCAACCGCGACCTGGACGCCTCCGGCGACAAGCTGGGCGAAGTGGTGCGCATCGCCCGTTCGCTGAAGCTGGACAGCCTTCAGGAGCGCTCGAAGGTGCCGGTCATTGGCGGATTGATCGACCGCATGCGCGCCTCCAAGGGCGAGCTGGTGCAGAAGTTCAGTGACACCAACCAACAGATCGAGCAGTTGATGCGCGACGTCGGTACCCAACAGGCACAGATGGGCCAGCGCGTCGGCGAGTTCGACCGCATGCATGCTATCGTCCGCGACGAGCGGCAGAGCCTGGGCATCCATATCGCCGCCGGCAAGCAGCGGCTGTCCGAGCTGCAGCAGGAGCTGCAGTCGCTGGTCGGGCTGGAAGACCCGCAGTCGCGGATCCGTCGCGGCGAGATCGACAACGCGGTGCGCCTGCTCGACAAGCGTGTCGGCGACCTGACCGTGATGCAGCACGCGGCCGACCAGTCGCTGCCGATGATCCGGTTGATCCAGGCCAATGCGATCCAGCTGATCGAGAAGTTCAACACCGTGCGCGACATCACCATCCCGTCGTGGAAGCGCCAGTTCGCGATCCAGTTGTCGCTGGGGGAACAGAAGAACGCGGTGGAGCTGTCCAATGCCATCGACGACGCCACCAACGAACTGATGCGCCGCAATGCCGACCTGATGCGGCAGACCTCGGTGGACACCGCCAAGGCCAACCAGCGCGCCGTGATCGACGTGGCCACCCTGCGGCATGTGCACGAGCAGCTGATCGCCACGGTGGAGGAGGTGCGCAACATCCATCGCGAAGGCATGCAGCAGCGCCAGCAGGCCGAAGTGGAGCTGGCACGTTTGCGCGAGGACGTGCAGCAGCGCCTGGCCCAACCCACCCAAGGCTGACCTGCCGCTAGGAGCGGCCTTGGCCGCGACGCAGATGCAGATCCGGGTGTCGGCAAAACCAGTGCCAGCCCGCAGGCTCGGGGTGCGGCTCAGGTAAGCGGTCGATGGGTGTCGGTTTCGCAGCCGAGGCCGCGCCTGCGGCGGGTGTCAGGCCAGTTGGCGTTGCAGCCATGCCGAGAGTGCATCCACCCGCGGATCGTCCCCGTTGCCAGCCGTGCACAGTGCCCAGCTGCCTTCGGTATCGACGAAGCCCCACGGGGCGATCAGCCGGCCATTGACCAGGTCCTCGGCCACCAACGGCTCGGGTGCGATGGCAACGCCGATCCCGGCCACCGCCGCTTCCAGCTGGTAGTACAGGTGTTCGAATCCGGTGCCGTAGCGCAGTTGCCCGGGGTCAAGGTCATTCAGCGCCGCCCAGGTCGGCCAGGCCTGTGGGCGCGAACGGGTATGCAGCAGCTCGTGCGACAGCAGCGCTTCCAGCGGTTGCCGTGCCAGTGCATGTGCGCCGATCAGTGAAGGGCTGAATACCGGGCCGATCCGTTCGGTGGCCAGGTGATGCACCTGCCAGCCGGCCGGCCATGGTGCCTGTCCCAGCAGCAGGGCTGCATCCATGCCTTCCAGGCGGGGCGGGAAATCGCCGTCCTGTGCGGCCAGGTGCAGGGTCAGCCCGGGCAGGTCGCGTTGCAATGCCTGCAGGCGTGGGATCACCCAGCGCGCCAGCAGGCTGCCCGGGCAGCCCAGCACGAACGCGGCGTTGCGCGCCGGCCGGCGCAGGGCCGCCACGCAATCGCGCAGTTGGGCGAACGCGCCGGAGGTTGCTTCGAGCAGGCGATGACCGGCGGCGGTTGGACGGATGCCGCGGCCGTCACGCTCGAACAGGGTCACGCCCAGCTCCTCCTCCAGGGCCCGCAGCTGGCGGCTGACCGCGCCATGGGTGACGTGCAGCTCGGCGGCGGCATGGCTGACGCTGCGCAGGCGGGCGGCGGCCTCGAAGGCACGCAGGGCGTTGAGCGAGGGCAGGGTGGCAGGGTCTTTCATGTGAGTTTTTCTAACACATGACCCAGAAAGAATCGATTTTTATGTAACAAGGGCTGCGTTAGAGTGCGGGCCTGTTCCTCGTTGCCTGATTGCCATGACCGCTGCCCCGATCGACGATTTCCACGCTTTTCCCGATGCCCGGGGCCATTTCGGCCGCTATGGCGGCAGCTTTGTCGCCGAAACCCTGGTCGGCCCGTTGCAGGAGCTGGCGCAGGCTTACGACCAGGCGCGGGTCGATCCGTCCTTCATCGCCGCCTATGACAAGGACCTGAAGCATTACGTCGGCCGGCCCAGCCCGATCTACCACGCCGAGCGGTTGAGCAAGGACGTGGGCGGGGCGCAGATCCTGCTCAAGCGCGAGGACCTGAACCACACCGGCGCGCACAAGATCAACAACACCATCGGCCAGGCCCTGTTGGCCGCACGCATGGGCAAGACCCGCATCATCGCCGAGACCGGCGCCGGCCAGCACGGCGTGGCCTCGGCCACGGTGGCCGCGCGGCTGGGCCTGGAGTGCGTGGTCTACATGGGCGCCACCGACATCGAGCGGCAGAAGATCAACGTCTACCGCATGAAGCTGCTCGGCGCGACGGTGGTGCCGGTCAGCAGCGGCTCGGCGACGCTCAAGGATGCGCTCAACGAGGCCATGCGCGACTGGGTGACCAATGTGCGCGACACCTTCTACATCATCGGCACCGTCGCCGGCCCGGACCCGTACCCACGCATGGTGCGCGACTTCAACGCCATCGTCGGTCGCGAGGCGCGCGCGCAGATGCTGGAGGACTACGGCCGGCTGCCGGATGCGATCACCGCCTGCGTCGGCGGCGGTTCCAACGCCATCGGCCTGTTCCATGCCTTCCTCAACGACCCGCAGGTGAAGATCTACGGCGCCGAGGCCGCCGGTGACGGCATTTCCACCGGCCGCCATGCCGCCTCGATCTCGGCCGGCCGCCCCGGCGTGCTGCACGGCAACCGCACCTATGTGCTGTGCGATGACGACGGCCAGATCACCGAGACCCACTCCATCTCGGCTGGCCTGGATTACCCGGGCGTCGGGCCGGAGCATTCCTTCCTGGCCGACACCGGACGTGCGCAGTACCTGGGCATCACCGACGAGGAGGCGCTGGCCGCCTTCCATCGCCTGACCCGTACCGAAGGCATCCTGCCGGCGCTGGAATCCAGCCATGCGGTCGCGCAGGCGATCAAGCTGGCGCGCGAGCTGCCCAAGGACGCGCTGGTGCTGTGCAACCTGTCCGGACGTGGCGACAAGGACGTGCATACCATCGCCGCCCGCGAAGGGCTGGTGCTGTGAGCGTGCCGGTGCTGCGTGCAGCGTTGATGTGCGTGGTGGCCGGGCTGGCCGCCTGCACGCCGGCCGAACCGGAGGTCGTGCCGCCCGCCCCGGCGGCACCTGCACCTGCAGTGCAGGCCCCGACCCCGACCCCGGCCCCGGCAGCTGCCGCGCCCGCCGATCTCTCCCGGTTTGGTGAGCTGCGCATCGGCGCGCCGTTCGGCAAGGCGCCGGGTGACCGCGCCTTCGTTTCGGCTGGCATGCGCGAGCTGATGGAAGGCGATTGCGAGTACTACGACCAGGGCAGCCTGCCGGAAAGCATGTCGATGATGGTGCTGGGTGACCGCATTGCCCGGTTCGAGGTGGACCTGGAGCAGGACCCCGGCGTCGCGCTCGATGCGCCGCCGGCCGGTGCGCCTGCTCTTCCGTTCGGGCTGTGGACGGGCATGCGCGTGGCCGAGGCCAACAAGCGCCTGCCCGCCGGCGTGGTGACATCGCCGCATGCCTACAACTCCCCGGATGGCGATTACCTGACCTGGACCGACAAGGCCAGCAAGCTGGCCATTCGGCTGGAAACCCTCAATGGCGTGGTCACCGCGATCTATTGGGGCCAGCCGGACGCGGTTGAACTGATTGAAGGATGTGCCTGAGATGTCCGTGACCCGAATTGATGAATGTTTCGCACGCCTGCGCGCTTCCGGGCGCAAGGCGCTGATCCCGTTCGTGACCGCCGGCGATCCGTCGCTGGAGGCGACCGTGCCGGTGATGCATGCCCTGGTGGCCGCCGGTGCCGATGTGATCGAACTGGGTGTGCCGTTCTCCGACCCGATGGCCGACGGCCCGACCATCCAGCGCAGCTCCGAGCACGCGTTGGCGCGGGGTGCCACGCTGCGCTACGTGTTCGACAGCGTCGCCGCCTTCCGCCAGCAGGACAGCAAGACCCCGGTGGTGTTGATGGGCTACCTCAACCCGGTCGAGATCCGCGGCCCGGCCCGGTTTGCCGAGGAAGCGGTGAGCGCCGGCGTGGACGGCGTGCTGCTGGTCGACCTGCCGCCCGAGGAGGCCGAGGAAACCCGGGCGGCGTTCACGGCCGCCGGCCTGGCGCTGATCCTGCTGGCCTCGCCGACCAGTAGCGAGCAGCGTCTCACCACGCTGTGCGAAGCCGCGCAGGGCTATCTGTACTACGTGAGCTTTGCCGGTGTCACCGGTGCCTCCGAGCGGCTGGACAGCCAGGCGGCCAGTGAACGCCTGCGCCTGTTGCGCCAACGCAGCAAGGCCCCGGTGGTCGCCGGCTTCGGCATCAAGGATGCGGCCAGCGCTGCGGCGATGGCGGTGGACGCTGATGGCGTGGTGGTCGGTAGTGCGCTTGTCTCCGCGCTGGCTGAGACGTCGACCCCGGAGGCTGCTGCCGAAGCCGCCACCCGTTTCCTGGTCCCGTTGCGCGACGCGCTGGGTCACTGAGCGGCCCGTAGAAGCGGCTTCAGCCGCGAAACCGATACCGCCAGAACACAGGCAATCGCCGGCCCGCTGGGAGGCAGTCGGTGATATCGGCTCCGCGGCCGAGGCTGCTCCTGCCGGGTTTGCCGGCGCTGTAAACGTACGCAGCAGTAGGGTTTCGGGCTACGCCGTGGTCGCAGGGGTGAGCTAGACTGTCGCCCCTGTCGCGGCCTGCGGGCCGCCCTGAATGGAACCATCATTCCGCATGAGTTGGCTCAGCAAGTTGATGCCGTCCGGCATCCGCACCGACAACACGCCCTCCAAGAAGCGCAGCGTCCCCGAAGGCCTGTGGGAAAAGTGCAGCAGCTGCGGCGCGGCCCTGTACCGCCCCGAGCTGGAGGAGAACCTCGAGGTCTGCCCCAAGTGCGGGCATCACATGGCCATCCGCGCGCGCGCGCGCCTGGCCGCGCTGTTCGACGCCGACAGCACCACCGAGATCGCCGCCCGCCTCGGGCCGACCGACGTGCTGAAGTTCAAGGACCAGAAGAAGTACAGCGACCGCATCAAGTCCACCCAGAAGAACACCGGCGAGTACGACGCGCTGGTGGCCATGCGTGGCCTGCTCAAGGGGCGGCCGCTGGTGGCCTCGTCCTTCGATTTCGCCTTCATGGGCGGTTCGATGGGCTCGGTGGTCGGCGAGCGCTTCTCGCTGGCGGCTGAAACCGCGCTGGAGATGGGGGCGCCGTACGTGTGCTTCTCCGCCAGCGGCGGCGCGCGCATGCAGGAAGGTCTGTTCTCGCTGATGCAGATGGCCAAGACCTCGGCCGCGCTGGGCAAGCTGCGCGAGGCCGGCCTTCCGTACATCTCGGTGCTGACCCATCCCACCACCGGTGGCGTGTCGGCCTCGTTCGCGATGCTGGGCGACATCAACATCGCCGAGCCGCAGGCGCTGATCGGCTTTGCCGGCCCGCGCGTGATCGAGCAGACCGTGCGTGAAAAGCTGCCGGAAGGCTTCCAGCGTTCCGAGTTCCTGCTCGAACACGGCGCCATCGACCAGATCTGCGACCGTCGTGAAATGCGCGACCGCCTGTCCGACCTGCTGGCCATCATGATGCGCCAGCCCCAGAACCAGGACGAAGCGGCCTGATGAGCGCACGCAAGTATTTCGGTACCGACGGCATCCGTGGTCGCGTCGGCAAGGGGGTCATTTCCGCCGATTTCGTGCTGCGCGTGGGCAATGCGCTGGGCCGGGTGCTGGTCGAGCGCAACGGTGGCCAGCCCACCGTGGTGATCGGCAAGGACACCCGCATCTCCGGTTACATGTTCGAATCGGCGCTGGAGGCGGGGTTGGTCGCGGCCGGCGTCAACGTGCAGTTGATCGGCCCGATGCCGACCCCGGCGGTGGCCTTCCTGGCGCACACGCTGGGCGCTGATGCCGGCATCGTCATCAGTGCCTCGCACAACCCGCATTACGACAACGGCATCAAGTTCTTCTCTGGAGAAGGGGAGAAGCTCGACGACGCCACTGAACTGGCGCTGGAAGCAGCGATGGACCAGCCCTTCAGTACGGTCGAGTCCGAGCAGTTGGGCAAGGCGATGCGTGCCCGTGACGCGGTGGGCCGCTACATCGAATTCTGCAAGGCCAGCGTGCCGCGCGACTTCTACCTGCGTGGCCTGAAGATCGTGCTGGATTGCGCCCACGGCGCCACCTACCACGTCGCCCCGCTGCTGTTCCGCGAGCTGGGCGCCGACGTGGTTGCGATCGGTGCCGAGCCCAACGGCGTGAACATCAATGACGGTGTCGGCTCCACCCACATCGACAACCTGTCGCGCAAGGTGGTCGAGGTCGGTGCCGACCTGGGCATCGCCTTCGACGGTGACGGCGATCGCGTGCTGATGGTTGATGACACTGGCGCGGCGGTCGATGGCGACGGCCTGTTGTACCTGCTGGCCAAGGCCTGGCAGGCCAGTGGCCGTCTGCGCGGCCCGGTGGTCGGTACGCTGATGACCAATTACGGGTTGGAACAGGCGCTGGAGCAGCTGGGTATTGCCTTCGTGCGTGCCAATGTCGGTGACCGGTACGTGCACCAGGCGCTGGTCGAAGGCAATGGCGTGCTCGGTGGAGAGGCGTCCGGCCACATCCTGTGCCTGGACCGCGCCACCACCGGCGATGCCATCGTCAGTGCGCTGCAGGTGCTGGAAGTGCTGGGACGCGATGGCGCCAGCCTGCGCCAGGCGCTGCAGGGGCTGGCCCAGGTGCCGCAGAAGACCATCAACGTGCGCTTGGAGTCCGGGGCGCGGGAGGTGGTGAACAGTGCGCCGGTACAAGAGGCGCTGGCCGCCGCGCAGCGGGCTGTGGCCGGGCGGGGCAGGGCGTTCCTGCGTCTCTCCGGTACCGAGCCGGTGGTGCGTGTCACGGTCGAGGCCGACGAGGCCGGGCTGATGAGCGCCACGCTGGAAGCCCTGGCCGATGCGGTGCGTTCGGCTGCCGCACAGGTTTGAGCTGGATCATGGTGTTGTCCCGGGGCGCTCGGTTCCAATGGCCGCCGCCCCGTTTCCCTTTCTGGAGTTTCAAATGAGTTCCCGTATTCCCACCCTCGACATCACCCGCTTTGACACCGACCGTGAGGCCTTCGTGGCCGAGCTGGGCGCGGCGTACCGCGAGTGGGGCTTCGCGGGTATCCGCAACCACGGCATCCCGCAGGCCGAGATCGATGCTGCCTACGACGTGTTCAAGGCCTTCTTCGCCCTGCCCGAAGCGGTGAAGAAGCAGTACCACATCGCCGGCGGTGGCGGTGCCCGCGGCTATACCCCGTTCGGCGTGGAAACGGCTAAGGGCTCCAAGCACTTCGACCTGAAGGAGTTCTGGCACATCGGTCGCGAGATCCCGGACGATTCCAGGTACCGCGACGTGATGCCGCCGAACCTGTGGCCGAGCGAGGTGCCGGGTTTCCGTGAGTACGGCTATGGCCTGTACCAGAAGCTCGACAACCTGGGTTCGCGCGTGCTGTCGGCGCTGGCGTTGCACATCGGCCTGCCGCAGGACTACTTCGCCGACAAGACCAACAACGGCAACTCGATCCTGCGCCCGATCCATTACCCGCCGATCACCACCGACGACATCCCCAATGTCCGCGCCGGTGCACATGGCGACATCAACTTCATCACCCTGCTGGTGGGCGCCAGCGCCGCCGGCCTGGAAGTGCAGTCGCACGAGGGCGAGTGGGTGCCGTTCACCTCGGACGCGGACACCATCGTGGTCAACATCGGCGACATGCTGCAGCGCCTGACCAACCACGTGTACCCGTCGACCATCCACCGGGTGGTCAACCCCCCGGGCGACCTGGCTCGCCAGCCGCGCTACTCGGTGCCGTTCTTCCTGCACCCGAACCCGGACTTCCTGATCGATGTGCTGCCCTCGTGCATCACCCCGGAGAACCCGAGCCGGTACCCGGAGGCGATCACCGCCCATGGCTTCCTGGAAGAGCGTCTGCGCGAGATCAAGCTGAAGTAACGCCCGGTGCCGGCTCTGCCGGTTCCGGTTCGTCCGCAAGCGCCGTCGCGGCCCCTGGCCCGGCGGCGTTTGTGCATGTTGTCCCGCTTTGTCCGCAGTTGTCCTGCCGATGTCTGCATTTCGGCTATCCTTCGCCCACCTTTTTAGAACTGGGAGTCACTCCTGAATGCGCCAGAAGATCGTTGCCGGTAACTGGAAGCTGCATGGCAGCCGTCAATTCGCCACCGAGTTGGTGGGGCAGGTGGCTGCCGGGCTGCCGCTGGAGGGAGTGAAGGTGGTGATCTTGCCGCCGTTGCCATACCTGGGCGACCTGGTCGAGGACTTCGAGGGTACGGCGCTGGAATTTGGTGCGCAGGACGTCAGCTGTAATGAAAAGGGTGCCTATACCGGTGAAGTTTCGGCCAGCATGCTGATTGATGTCGGCGCCAGCCATGGCTTGGTGGGGCATTCGGAGCGCCGCCAGTACCACCATGAGAGCAGCGAGTTGGTGGCACGCAAGTTCGTGGCAGCCATCCATGCTGGCCTGGTCCCAGTCTTGTGTGTCGGTGAGACGCTGGAGCAGCGTGAAGCCGGCCAGACCGAGCAGGTCATCGCCGCACAGCTGGCGCCGGTGTTGGAGTTGGCCGGGGTCGAGGCCTTCGCCAGGGCGGTGGTGGCCTATGAGCCGGTCTGGGCGATCGGCACCGGCCGGACCGCCACGCCGGAGCAGGCGCAGGCCGTGCATGCGTTCATCCGTGGCGAAGTGGCCAAGCGCGATGCTAGAATCGCTGATTCGCTGCCGCTGCTCTATGGTGGCAGCGTCAAGCCCGACAATGCCGCAGAGCTGTTTTCGCAGCCTGACGTTGATGGCGGGCTGGTAGGCGGCGCATCGCTGGTGGCGGCGGATTTCCTGGCCATCGCGAGGGCAGCAGCCGGTCGCTAACGGGTGAATTGTCCGGGACGGATTTCAAATGCTGATGTTGATCCTCAATGTGGTCTATGTGCTGGTGGCGATCGCGATGATCGCGCTGATCCTGATGCAGCGCGGTTCTGGCGCGGCGGCGGGCTCGGGTTTTGGTGCCGGCGCCTCGGGCACGGTGTTCGGTGCGCGTGGCGCGTCCAACTTCCTGTCCAAGTCGACCAAGTGGCTGGCCGTGGTGTTCTTCGGCATCAGCCTGTTCATGGCCTGGTACGCCAGCCATGGCGCCCGCTCCTCCGGTGAAGGCCTGGGCCTGATGTCGACCCAGATCGAGGCCCCGGCGGCTACCCCGGCCGCGCCGGCCGGTGAGTTGCAGTCCATCCCGCAGGCCCCGGCGGCCGGCGAAGTGCCGCAGGCAGCAGCCCCGGTAGAAAATATTCCGTCCAGTAGTGAAGAAAAGCCTGCCGAAGGCGCACAGAAAGACTGAAGACGGTTACAATACGCGGCGCTCTGCTGAACCAGCAGGGCCGACGTAAGCCCAGGTGGCGGAATTGGTAGACGCACTACCTTGAGGTGGTAGCGACGAGAGTCGTAGGGGTTCGAGTCCCCTCTTGGGCACCATAGTTTGTAAGCGGGTACACGGGATGCAGCAGCCTCCCGTCGTGGCAAGTCCCGTCAATCCCCCATGCCTTGGCGCCCTTCGGGTGTCCCGGGCAGAGGCAAGAGAGAATCGCTGTGCTGGCCGAATATTTGCCGTCTCTGCTGTTTCTGATCGTCGCCACCGGCATCGGCGTCACGCTGATGTTGATCGGTCGGTTCCTCGCTCCCCGTTCGCCGGACAACGAGAAACTCTCGGCCTACGAGTGTGGCTTCGAGGCGTTCGAAAACGCGCGCATGAAGTTCGACGTGCGTTACTACCTGATCGCCATCCAGTTCATCGTCTTTGACCTGGAAATCATCTTCATCGTGCCTTGGACCCAGGTCTTCATGGAGCTGGGCGCCCGCTCGCTCGTGACCATGGGCCTGTTCGTGGGCATGTTGTTCCTCGGCTTTATCTACGTTTGGAAGAAGGGAGCGCTGGAATGGGAGTGATTCAGACTCTCGACGGCCTGATGAACAACCCCGTCCCGGAAGGGCGGGTTGATGACATTCTGCGGCCTGAAGGCGAGAACCCCCTGCTCGAGAAGGGCTACGTGACCACCAGCGTCGACGCGCTGTTGAACTGGGCGCGTACCGGCTCGATGTGGCCGATGACCTTCGGTCTGGCCTGCTGCGCGGTGGAGATGATGCACGCCGGCGCCGCCCGCCTGGACCTTGACCGTTACGGCGTGGTGTTCCGCCCGTCGCCGCGCCAGTCCGACGTGATGATCGTGGCCGGCACCCTGGTCAACAAGATGGCCCCGGCGCTGCGCAAGGTCTACGACCAGATGCCCGACCCGAAGTGGGTCATCTCGATGGGTAGCTGCGCCAATGGCGGCGGCTATTACCACTATTCGTATGCCGTGGTGCGTGGCTGTGACCGCGTGGTGCCGGTGGACGTGTACGTCCCGGGTTGCCCGCCGACCGCCGAGGCGCTGGTCTACGGCATCTTGCAGCTGCAGAAGAAGATCTGGCGCACCCAGACCATCTCCCGCTGACGATCCCCCTTTCAAATCAAGAGCACGCCAGCCCCCATGGCCCAGCAAGCACCTTCAATCATCGACCGACTTGCCGCACGTTTCGCCGGTGCGCAGGTCAGCGTGGTCGAACCGCGTGGCGAAGTGACGCTGGAGGTGCCCGCCGCGGACTGGCATGCAACGGCCCAGGTGCTGCGTGACGAGCTCGGCTTCGAGCATGCCACCGACCTGTGCGGCGTCGATTACCTCGGCTACGGCAGCGACGAGTGGGATACCTCGGACGTCTCCTCGCACGGTTTCAGCCGTGGCGTGGAAGGCAAGGGCGCCGGCCGTTTCGCGTGGGGCGAGTTCCCCAGCCACGAAACCGCCGAAGGCGCCCGCCCGGATGCACTGCCGAAGCAGCGCTTCGCAGTGGTCGTCCAGCTGCGTTCCTACCAGCACAACCAGCTGCTGCGCCTGCGCTGCTTCGCTCCCAGTGAAGAACTGCCGGTGGTGGCCTCGCTGACCGACATCTGGCCGGGCCTGAACTGGTTCGAGCGCGAGGCGTTCGACCTGTACGGCGTGATCTTCGAAGGTCACCCGGACCTGCGCCGCATCCTGACCGACTACGGTTTCGTGGGCCATCCGTTCCGCAAGGATTTCCCGCTGATCGGCAACGTCGAAGTGCGTTACGACGAAGAAAAGAAGCGTGTGGTGTACGAGCCGGTGACTTCGGTCGAGCCGCGCGTCGGCGTGCCGCGCGTGATCCGCGATGACGCCCGCTTCCAGACCGCGGAAGGCGAGCGCGCGCTGACGGAGGCAATCAAGTGAGTGAGTTCCATCAGGCCTCGCAGGCCTTCGCCAGCAATGCCGCCGAAGCCCGGCAGGAGATCCGCAACTACACCATGAACTTCGGCCCGCAGCACCCGGCCGCGCATGGCGTGCTGCGCCTGATCCTGGAAATGGACGGTGAAACCATCGTCCGTGCCGACCCGCACATCGGCCTGCTGCACCGCGCCACCGAGAAGCTGGCCGAGTCCAAGCCGTTCAATCAGTCGGTCGGCTACATGGACCGCCTGGACTACTGCTCGATGATGTGCAACGAGCACGCCTACGTGCGCGCGATCGAGACCCTGGTGGGGATCGAGGCGCCGGAGCGTGCGCAGTACATCCGCACCCTGTTCGACGAAGTCACCCGCATTCTGAACCACCTGATGTGGCTGGGTTCCAACGCGCTCGACCTGGGCGCGATGGCGGTGATGCTGTACGCCTTCCGTGAGCGCGAAGAGCTGATGGACTGCTACGAGGCGGTCTCCGGTGCGCGCATGCACGCGGCCTACTACCGTCCGGGCGGTGTGTACCGTGACCTGCCGGACACGATGCCGAAGTACAAGGAGTCCCGTTGGCACAAGGGCAACGCGCTGAAGCGTTTGAATGCCTCGCGCGAAGGCTCGCTGCTGGACTTCCTGGAGAACTTCACCAACGAGTTCCCTTCGCGCGTCGACGAGTACGAAACCCTGCTCACCGACAACCGCATCTGGAAGCAGCGTACGGTCGGCATCGGCGTGGTCAGCCCGGAGCATGCGCTGGCATGGGGCATGACCGGCGTGATGCTGCGCGGTTCGGGCATTGCCTGGGACCTGCGCAAGAAGCAGCCGTACGCCAAGTACGACGCGGTTGATTTCGACATCCCGCTGGGCACCAATGGCGACTGCTACGACCGTTACCTGGTCCGCGTGGCCGAGATGCGCGAATCCAACCGCATCATCAAGCAGTGCGTGCAGTGGCTGAAGGCCAACCCGGGCCCGGTCATGGTCAAGAACTTCAAGATCGCCCCGCCGGCCCGCGCCGAGATGAAGGACGACATGGAAGCGCTGATCCACCACTTCAAGCTGTTCAGCGAAGGCTACTGCGTGCCGGCCGGCGAGACCTACGCCGCGGTCGAGGCGCCGAAGGGTGAGTTTGGCTGCTACCTGATGTCCGACGGTGCCAACAAGCCGTTCCGCGTGCACCTGCGTGCGCCGGGCTTCGCCCACCTGTCCTCGATCGATTCGATCGTGCGCGGCCACATGCTGGCCGACGTGGTGGCGATGATTGGTACCTACGACCTCGTGTTTGGTGAGGTCGACCGGTAATGCCGGGCAACAACACAGCGCCCGGTGCCTGCGCGGCTTGCCTGCTGCAGGTATCGGTTTTTCAGGATTTGGTATTCGTTGAGGTCGGCCGATGAAGGCGACAGGTAATTACGAGGCAGCACGCGACGTCGACCCGATGGTCGTGTTGAGTGACAAGACGCGTGCCCACATTGACCACTGGTTGACCAAGTTCCCGCCGGAGCGCAAGCGTTCGGCGGTGCTGCAGGGCCTGCACGCCGCCCAGGAGCAGAACCAGGGCTGGCTGACCGACGAGCTGATCGCCGGCGTGGCCAAGTACCTGGACCTGCCGTTCGTGTGGGCCTACGAGGTTGCCACCTTCTACTCGATGTTCGAGACCGAGAAGGTGGGTCGCAACAACGTCGCCATCTGCACCAACATCAGCTGCTGGCTCAACGGCGCCGACGACATCGTCCGCCATTGCGAGAAGAAGCTGGGCATCAAGCACGGTGAATCGACCCCGGACGGCCGCGTCTACCTCAAGCGCGAGGAAGAGTGCCTGGCCGGCTGCGCGGGCGCGCCGATGATGGTCATCAACGGTCACTACCATGAGCGCCTGACGCTGGACCAGGTCGACGCGCTGCTGGACGGGCTGGAGTAAGGCATGGCACACCACGAATCCAAGGGCCCGGTCGGACCGGCGCCGCTTCCGCACAACGTGGTTTACACCACGCTGCACTACGACACCCCGTGGTCGTACGAGAGCTACCTCAAGACCGGCGGTTACGCCGCGCTGCGCAAGATCCTCGAAGAGAAGATCCCGCCGGCCGACGTGATCGAGATGGTCAAGCAGTCCGGCCTGCGTGGTCGCGGCGGCGCGGGCTTCCCGACCGGCCTGAAGTGGTCCTTCATGCCCAAGGGCGACGTGCAGAAGTACATCCTCTGCAACTCGGACGAATCCGAGCCGGGCACCTGCAAGGACCGCGACATCCTGCGCTACAACCCGCACTCGGTGGTGGAGGGCATGGCCATCGCCTGCTACGCCACCGGTTCGACCGTGGGCTACAACTACCTGCGGGGCGAGTTCCACCACGAGCCGTTCGAGCACTTCGAGCAGGCCCTGGCCGATGCCTACAAGCATGGCTGGCTGGGCAAGAACGTGCTGGGCAGCGGCGTGGACATCGACATCTACGGTGCGCTGGGCGCCGGCGCCTACATCTGCGGCGAAGAAACCGCGCTGATGGAATCGCTGGAAGGCAAGAAGGGCCAGCCGCGCTACAAGCCGCCGTTCCCGGCCAACTTCGGCCTGTACGGCAAGCCGTCGACGATCAACAACACCGAGACCTACGGCTCGGTGCCGGCGATCATCCGCAACGGTCCGGAGTGGTTCAAGGGCCTGAGCCTGACCAACAACGGCGGCCCGAAGTGCTTCTCGGTCTCCGGTTGCGTCACCAGGGGCGGCAACTTCGAAGTGCCGCTGGGCACCACCTTCGACGCGCTGCTGGAAATGGCCGGTGGCCTGCGCCCGGGCCGCAAGCTGAAGGCGGCGATCCCGGGCGGCGTCTCGATGCCGGTGCTGACCGCCGAGCAGCTCAAGGACCTGCCGATGGACTACGACACCATCCGTGCGCTGGGCTCCGGCCTGGGTTCGGGTGCGATCGTGGTGCTGGATGACAGCGTGTGCTGCGTCAAGTTCGCCTGCCGCATCAGCCAGTTCTTCCACAAGGAATCCTGCGGCCAGTGCACCCCGTGCCGTGAAGGCACCGGCTGGATGCACCGCGTGCTGGAGCGCATCGTCGCCGGCCAGGCCACGATGGACGACCTGCACCAGCTCAAGACGGTGGCCGGCCAGATCGAAGGCCACACCATCTGCGCGTTCGGTGAAGCGGCGGCATGGCCGATCCAGGGTTTCCTGCGCCAGTTCTGGGACGAATTCGAGTACTACATCGTCAACGGTCATTCGATGGTTGACGGCAAGAAGGTGGAGGCTGCTGCCGCATGAGCGCGCAACCGGTAAATCCAAACGTGCCGCCGGACCACGTCTCGATCGAGATCGATGGCCAGGCACTGGTCGTGCCCAAGGGTTCGATGATCATCCAGGCCGCCGACAAGGCCGGCATCCCGATCCCGCGCTTCTGCTACCACGAGAAGCTGCCGATCGCTGCCAACTGCCGCATGTGCCTGGTCGACGTTGAAAAGTCGCCCAAGCCGTCACCGGCGTGCGCGACCCCGGTCATGGATGGCATGAAGATCCAGACCCGCAACGAGAAGGCACTCAAGTACCAGCGTTCGGTGATGGAGTTCCTGCTCATCAACCACCCGCTGGACTGCCCGATCTGCGACCAGGGCGGTGAGTGCGAGCTGCAGGACGTCTCGCTGGGCTACGGCCGTTCGGTCAGCCGCTTCAACGAGCGCAAGCGCGTGGTGGCCGACGAGGACATGGGTCCGCTGGTCGCCACCGAGATGACCCGCTGCATCCAGTGCACCCGCTGCGTGCGCTTCACCGCCGAAGTGGCGGGCACCTACGAGCTGGGTGGCATGTCGCGCGGCGAGAACCTGCAGATCGGCACCTACGACGGCAAGCCGCTGACCACCGAGCTGTCCGGCAACGTCATCGACGTGTGCCCGGTTGGCGCGCTGACCAACAAGGTGTTCCAGTTCAAGGCACGCCCGTGGGAGCTGACCGCGCGCGAGTCGCTGGGTTACCACGACGCGATGGGCTCGAACCTGTTCCTGCACGTGCGCCGCGGCGAAGTGCTGCGCGCGGTGCCGCGTGACAACGAGCAGGTCAACGAGTGCTGGCTGTCCGACCGCGATCGTTACTCGCACCAGGGCCTGTATGCCGCTGACCGTGCGGTCAAGCCGCTGCAGAAGGTCAACGGCGAGTGGAAGGAAGTGAGCTGGGCCGAGGGCCTGGCCGCTGCCCGCGAGATCCTTGACGCCAACCGTGGCGACGATCTCGGCGTGCTGGTGCATCCGTCGACCTCCAACGAGGAAGGCGCGCTGCTGGCTCGTCTGGCCGCCGGCCTGGGTTCGAACAACATCGACCACCGCATCAACAACCGCGACTTCTCCGACGCGCCGGTTGCCGAAGTATTCGGCGCCTCGCTGGCCGACATCGAGAACGCCGACCGCATCGTCGTGCTGGGTAGCAACATCCGCCACGAACTGCCGCTGCTGCATGCCCGCCTGCGCAAGGCGCAGACCCAGCGTGGCGCGCAGATCTTCGCGGTCAACCCGGTGGAGTTCGACTTCGCCTTCAAGCTGGCCGGCAAGCACATCGTCGCCCCGTCGCGCTTCGTCGAGGCCCTGGGCAACGCACAGCTGGTCGATGCGGTGAAGGGCGGTGCCAACACCGTCATCATCGTCGGTGCGATTGCCGAGAATCACCCGCGGGCCGCCGCGATCCGTTCGGCCGCCAGTGCATTCGCCGCCGCCACCGGCGCCAAGCTGTGCCGCATCCCGCAGGGCGCCAATGCCGTTGGCCTGTCGCGCGTCGGCGTGCTGCCGGCCGGCAAGGACGTCAACGCGATGCTGGCGCAGCCGCGCAAGGCCTACGTGCTGTACGGCATCGAGCCGGGCCTGGACTTCGCCGACACCAACGCCGCCCGCAAGGCGCTGGCCGGTGCCAAGGTGGTGTCCTTCAGCCAGTACGCCTGTGCCTCGACCCGCGACGTCGCCGACCTGATCCTGCCGATCGGCGCGCTGCCGGAAGTCGACGGCACGCTGACCAACCTCGACGGCCGCGAGCAGGTCGCCCGTGCCGGTGGCAAGCTGCAGGGCGAGGCCCGCGAGGGTTGGCGCGTGCTGCGTGCGCTGGGCGGTGACATGCAGCTGGCCGGGTTCGGCTTCACCGATCTGGCCGGCCTGCGCGCGAGCATCGCGCCGGTGTCGGTCAAGGTGGCCGCTTCGGCGCAGCCGCAGGTGGTGGGCGAGGGCCTAGAGGTCGCTTCGACCCCGGCCATCTACCGCACCGATGCCGTCGTCCGCCGTGCCCAGGCACTGCAGGCGCATCCGCTCAACACCGACCCGCGCATCGTGCTCAATACCGACGATGCCGCGCGCCTGTCGCTGGGCGAGGGCCAGATGGCAAAGGTCGGCAACGATGCCGGTCGTGCCACGCTGCCGGTGGTGGTCGACGCGCGCGTCGCCGCCGGTACGGTTTGGATTGAATCGGGCCACGGCGCGACCGCGCCGCTGGGTGCCGCACGTGTAACGGTGGTGGCTGCATGAACGAGTTGCTGTTGAACGCGGTCGACCCGCTGCACCAGTGGTTCCTCGCCCTGGGCGACATCGGCATCGTCCTGTGGACGGTGCTGAAGATCCTGCTCATCGCGATGCCGGTGATCATCTCGGTGGCGTTCTACGTGTTGTGGGAGCGCAAGCTGATCGGCTGGATGCACGTCCGCCACGGGCCCATGTACGTGGGCCTCGGCGGCCTGCTGCAGGCGTTCGCCGACGTCACCAAGCTGCTGTTCAAGGAAATCATCGCTCCGGCCAGCGCGCACAAGGCGATGTACGTCATCGCGCCGCTGATCGTGCTGGCGCCGTCGTTCGCGGCGTGGGCGGTGGTGCCCTTCGACTACAAGCTGGTGCTGTCCAACGCCAACGTCGGCCTGCTGTACCTGCTGGCGATGACCTCGCTGGGCGTGTACGGCGTGATCCTGGCCGGTTGGGCGTCCAACTCGAAGTACGCCTTCCTCGGCGCGATGCGTTCGGCCGCCCAGGTGGTCAGCTACGAAATCGCGATGGGCTTCGCACTGGTCGGCGTGATGATCGCCGCCGGCAGCCTGAACCTGACCGACATCGTGCTGGCGCAGAAGGGTGATTCGGGCCTGTTCGACTGGTTCCTGCTGCCGCTGCTGCCGCTGTTCGTCGTGTACTGGGTGTCCGGCGTCGCCGAGACCAACCGCGCGCCGTTCGACGTGGTGGAAGGCGAGTCGGAAATCGTCGCCGGCCACATGGTCGAGTACTCCGGCGGTGCGTTCGCGCTGTTCTTCCTGGCCGAATACGCCAACATGATCCTGGTCAGCTTCCTGATCTCGATCTTCTTCCTGGGTGGCTGGCTGAGCCCGCTGCAGGGTTGGGTCAGCGGCGATGTGTCGCCGTGGATCAACTGGATCTGGGACGGTGGCTGGCCGTGGCTGCTGCTCAAGGTGCTGTTCTTCGCTAGCGCCTACATCTGGTTCCGTGCCAGCTTCCCGCGTTTCCGTTACGACCAGATCATGCGTCTGGGTTGGAAGGTGTTCATCCCGCTGACCATTTTCTGGATCGCGGTGACGGCACTGATGGTGTTCTACGGCGTGATCCAGAAGGGCGTTTGATTCATGAATAAGATCACCCACTATTTCAAGAGCCTGCTGCTCCTGGAGCTGCTCGGAGGCCTGTGGCTGACGTTGAAGTACACGTTCAAGCCCAAGTACACCGTGCTGTACCCGATGGAGAAGTTCCCGCAGTCGCCGCGCTTCCGCGGCCTGCACGCCCTGCGCCGTTATCCCAACGGTGAAGAGCGCTGCATCGCCTGCAAGCTGTGCGAAGCGGTGTGCCCGGCGCTGGCCATCACCATCGACTCGGCCAAGCGCGAGGACGGCACCCGCCGCACCACGCGTTACGAGATCGATCTGTTCAAGTGCATCTTCTGCGGCTTCTGCGAGGAAAGCTGCCCGGTGGACTCGATCGTCGAGACCCACATTCTCGAGTACCACTTTGAGAAGCGTGGCGAAAACATCATCACCAAGCCGCAGCTGCTGGCCATCGGCGATCGGCTTGAAACCGAAATCGCCGAGCGCCGCGCCGCCGACGCTGCTTTCCGCTGAGGTCTCGAGATGGATTGGGTAAATATCGCTTTCTGGTTCTTCTCGATCATCGCGGGCATTTCGGCCGCGTCGGTGATCAGCGTGCGCAACCCGGTGTATGCCGTGCTGTGCCTGATCCTGACCTTCTTCTCGGTGGCCTGCGTGTGGCTGCTGGTGGGGGCCGAGTTCCTGGGCGTCACGCTGGTGCTGGTGTACGTCGGCGCGGTGATGGTGTTGTTCCTGTTCGTGGTGATGATGCTGGACATCGATACCACCAACCTGCGTGAAGGCTGGGTGCGCTACCTGCCGGTGGGCCTGGTGGTCGCGGTGGTGATGCTGGTGCAGATGCTGACCCTGATCGGCATCAAGGCCCGCATGGCGCCGTTCCCCGTGGACAACGCCGCCGCGGTCGCCGCGGACACCTCCAACATCACCTGGCTGGCGCGCAGCCTGTTCACCGAATACCTGCTGCCGTTCGAGTTCGCCGCAGTGATCCTGACCGTCGCCGTGGTGGCAGCCGTGATGCTGACCCTGCGCCGCCGTCAGGGCCTGAAGACGCAGAACCCGACCGAGCAGACCATGGTCAAGGCAAAAGACCGCCTGCGCATCGTCAAGATGGCCGCCGAGAAGCCGGTGGTGCAGGTGCAAGCGAACAACGAAGGTGGCGAGGAGGCCAAGCCATGATTTCCCTGGGCCATATGCTCGCGCTGGGCGCGGTGATGTTCTGCATCTCCGTCGCCGGCATCTTCCTGAACCGGAAGAACATCATCGTGCTGCTGATGTCGATCGAACTGATGCTGCTGTCGGTCAACATCAACTTCATCGCCTTCTCGCGTGAGCTGGGCGACACCGCCGGCCAGCTGTTCGTGTTCTTCATCCTGACCGTGGCCGCAGCCGAAGCTGCAATCGGCCTCGCGATCCTGGTGACCTTGTTCCGTACTCGCCACACCATCAACGTGGGCGAAGTTGATTCGCTGAAGGGCTGATCCGAGATGGAAATCACTCTCTCCAAGAGTCTGTTGATCGCAGTGGTGCTCGCACCACTGTTCGGCAGCATCATCGCCGGCCTCTTCGGACGCCAGGTCGGGCGCAAGGGCGCCCAGTACATCACCATCCTCGGCGTGGCGATCAGCTTCGTGCTGTCCGCACACACGCTGTACCAGCTGCTGTGGGGTGGGGCGCAGCCGTTCAACCAGAACATCTACACCTTCTTCGAGGTCGGCCAGTACGCGGCCCACGTCGGCTTCATGATCGATCGCATGACCGCCATGATGATGGTGGTGGTGAGCTTCGTGTCGCTGCTGGTGCACATCTACTCCATCGGCTACATGTCCGAGGACGACGGCTACCAGCGCTTCTTCAGCTACATCTCGCTGTTCACCTTCTCGATGTTCACGCTGGTGATGAGCAACAACTTCCTGCAGCTGTTCTTCGGCTGGGAAGCGGTGGGTCTGGTGTCGTACCTGCTGATCGGCTTCTACTTCAAGAAGCCCAGCGCCATCTTCGCCAACATGAAGGCCTTCCTGGTCAACCGCGTCGGTGACTTCGGCTTCCTGCTGGGCATCGGCGGCATCCTGTGGGCGTTCGGCACGCTGGACTACGCCACCGTGTTCGCCAATGCCGGCACCGTGCTGGGTACCGATGCCACCGGCCATGCCATGGTGCAGCTGATCGGTGACCACCAGTGGTCGATCGCCACCGTGATCTGCATCTGCCTGTTCATCGGCGCGATGGGCAAGTCGGCCCAGGTGCCGCTGCACGTGTGGCTTCCGGACTCGATGGAAGGCCCGACCCCGATCTCGGCGCTGATCCACGCCGCGACGATGGTGACCGCGGGCATCTTCATGGTCACCCGCATGTCGCCGCTGTTCGAGCTGTCGCAGACCGCGCTGGACTTCATCCTGTTCATCGGTGCGACCACGGCCTTCTTCACCGGCCTGATCGGCATCGTGCAGAGCGACATCAAGCGCGTGGTTGCCTACTCGACGCTGTCGCAGCTGGGCTACATGACCGTTGCCCTGGGCGTGTCCGCCTACTCGGGCGCCGTGTTCCACCTGATGACCCACGCCTTCTTCAAGGCGCTGCTGTTCCTGGGTGCCGGCTCGGTGATCATCGGCATGCACCACGAGCAGAACATGCTGAAGATGGGCGGCCTGCGCAAGTACATGCCGATCACCCACATCACCATGTGGATCGGTACGCTGGCCCTGGTCGGCACCCCGTTCTTCGCGGGCTTCTACTCCAAGGACACCATCATCGAAGCCGCCGCGCACCACGCGCAGCATTCGTCCAGCTGGGTGGCCACGTATGGCTACTGGGCGGTGCTTGGTGGCGTGATCGTCACCAGCTTCTACAGCTTCCGCCTGCTGTTCCTGACCTTCTTCGGCAAGGAGCGCTTCCGTGACGCGCACGATGACCACGGCCATCACGGCCATGGCCACGATGACCACCACGGTCACGGCGCCCACGAGCCGCACGAGTCGCCGCTGGTGGTGACGGTGCCGCTGATCCTGCTGGCCATCCCGTCCATCCTGATCGGCTTCTTCACCATTGGCCCGATGCTGTTCGGCACCGGCTGGGACGGTCATGCCGCCGAGGGTGGCGTGCCGGGCCAGGCCATGTCGTTCTTCACCGGCATCGTTGATTTCTACGACCCGGCACGCGACACCATCGCCGCCGTGGGCAAGGAGTTCTGGCACGGCTCAGTGGCCTACGCGCTGCACGGCATGATGATGCCGGCGTTCTGGCTGACGGTTGCGGGCTTCATCCTGGCGTGGGTGTTCTACGTCTGGAAGCCGGAACTGGCCGGTCAGGCGCGCAAGAACCTGGCACCGCTGGTTTCGGTGCTGGAAAACAAGTACGGCTTCGACAAGCTCTGGATCGACGGCTTTGCCGGCGGTGGTGTGCAGCTCGGCAAGGCCGCCCGTGCCGTGGACAGCACGGTCGTCGACGGTGTGGTGGTGAATGGTTCGGCCCGTCTGGTCGACCTGGCTGCCAACCTGCTGCGCCGCACCCAATCCGGTTTCCTCTACCACTACGCCTTCGCGATGATCATCGGCCTGATTGCCCTGCTGGGCCTGCTGATGCATTTCTGGCGTTGACCTGTACGGAATAGAAGACGTGTCGAACTGGCCCCTACTTAGTGTTCTCATCTGGCTGCCGATCATCGGCGGTGCGTTGATCCTCGCCGTGCGCAACGCCCAGACCGCCCGTTGGGCGTCGCTGGCGGTGGCATTGCTCACCTTCCTGTTGAGCCTCGGCCTGCTCAGCGGCTATGACCGCGGCGCCGCCGACGTGATGCAGTTCGTCGAGCAGCATCCGTGGATCCCGGCCTTCGGTATCGGCTACAACCTCGCCGTCGATGGCATCGCCATCGCGCTGGTGCTGCTGACCACCCTGGTCGGCGTGCTGGCCCTGATCGGCGCCTGGGGCGTGGTCGACAAGCGCGTGAACCAGTACGTCGCCGCCTTCCTGATCCTGGAAGGCGTCACGGTCGGCATCTTCGCCGCCACCGACGCGATGCTGTTCTACGTGTTCTTCGAAGCCATGCTGATCCCGATGTTCCTGATCATCGGCGTCTGGGGCGGCCCGCGTCGCATCTACGCGGCCATGAAGTTCTTCCTGTACACCTTCCTCGGCTCGGTGCTGATGCTGGTGGCGCTGATCTACCTGTACCTGAAGGGCGGCAGCTTCCAGCTGGCCGACCTGTACCAGTTGCAGTTGTCGGCCAAGGAACAGACGTGGATCTTCTTCGCCTTCCTGATCGCCTTCGCGGTCAAGGTGCCGATGTTCCCGGTGCACACCTGGCTGCCGGATGCGCACGTGGAAGCGCCGACCGCCGGTTCGGTGATCCTGGCGGCCATCGCGCTGAAGATCGGTGGCTACGGCTTCCTGCGCTTCAACCTGCCGATCGTGCCGGACGCCAGCGCCGAGTGGGCCTGGCTGGTGATCGCGCTGTCGCTGGTGGCGGTGATCTACGTCGGCCTGGTCGCGATGGTGCAGGACGACATGAAGAAGCTGATCGCCTATTCGTCGGTCGCACACATGGGCTTCGTCACCCTCGGCACGTTCACCGCGCTGTGGCTGGTGCGTGAGGCCGGCAACGCCGACGCCGCCCGCCTGGGCCTGCAGGGCGCCATGGTGCAGATGATCTCGCACGGCTTCGTGTCCGGTGCGATGTTCTCCTGCGTGGGCGTGCTGTACGACCGCATGCACAGCCGCCGCATCGCCGATTACGGCGGCGTGGTCAACGTGATGCCGTGGTTCGCCACCTTCGCGTTGCTGTTCTTCATGGCCAACTCGGGCCTGCCAGGTACCAGCGGCTTCGTGGGTGAATTCATGATCGTGCTGGCGTCCTTCCAGTGGAACCCGCTGGTGGCACTGGGTGCGGCGACCACGCTGATCATCAGCGCCGCGTACTCGCTGTGGCTGTACAAGCGCGTGTTCTTCGGCGAGGTGGGCAATGCCCATGTGGCCGAACTGAAGGACATCAACGGTCGTGAATGGCTGGTGTTGGGTGTGTTCGCCGTCGGCACGCTGGTGCTGGGCTTCTATCCCAAGCCGCTGACTGACCTGATGGAGCCGTCCATCGCCAAGCTGGCGATGCAGATCGCATCGAGCAAGCTGCTGTAAGCGGCCCGTCGAGAGTATTGATTCCAGGATTTGATGATGACAACGCCGACGCTTCTGCCGTTGACCACCGCCGACCTCCCGCCGTTGCTGCCAGAACTGGTGGTGATTGGTGGCGCCTTCGCCCTGCTGATCCTCGATCTGTTCATCAGCAACCGGCACAAGGTCTGGACCCACTTCATCTCGGTGGCCGTGCTGGCCGTCGCCTTCGGCCTGCTGCTGGGTGGCGTGGGCGGGCAGGGTGAGGTGTTCCATGGCATGTTCATCCGTGACAACGCCGCCGACATCATGAAGACGGTGGTGGTGCTGGTCAGTGGCCTGAGCCTGATCTACGGCTGGAGCTACCTGCGCGAACGCAACCTGTACCAGGGCGAGATCCCGGTGCTGATCCTGTTCGCCACCGCCGGCATGATGATCCTGGTGTCGGCCGGCAGCCTGCTGATGGTCTACCTGGGGCTGGAGCTGCTGGCGCTGTGTTCGTACGCGCTGGTTGCCAGCAACCGCGAGAACAAGCTCGCCGCCGAAGCCGGCATGAAGTACATCGTGCTGGGTTCGCTGGCCTCGGGCCTGCTGCTGTACGGCATGTCGCTGATCTATGGCGCCACCGGCTCGCTGCACCTGGACGTCATCCACGGCGCCATCGCCCATTCCGACGAGCGCCTGCTGCTGCTGACCGGCGCGGTGTTCATGGTCGCCGGCGTTGCCTTCAAGCTGGGCGCCGCGCCGTTCCACATGTGGCTGCCGGACGTGTACCAGGGTGCCCCGGCGCCGATCGCGCTGTTCATCAGCTCGGCACCGAAGCTGGCCGCGTTCGGCATGGCTTACCGCCTGCTGGAAATGGGCGTGGGCCCGTTGTCGACCGAACTGCAGTATGTGCTGGCCGGCCTGGCCGCGCTGTCGCTGATCGTCGGTAACCTGATGGCCATCGCGCAGACCAACCTCAAGCGCATGCTGGCCTACTCCACGGTCTCCCACATCGGCTTCCTGCTGATGGGCGTGGCCGGTGGCGGCGAGCAGGGCTATTCGGCCGCGATGTTCTACGCGGTGGCTTACGCCATCATGTCGACGGCTTCGTTCGGCGCGATCATCGCGCTGTCGCGTGCCGGCTTCGAGGCCGAGAACATCGAGGACTTCAAGGGGCTGAATGCCCGTAGCCCGTGGATGGCCGGTCTGGTCCTGTGCATCATGGCATCGCTGGCCGGTATCCCGCCGTTCCTGGGATTCTGGACCAAGCTGGCGGTGCTGGGTGCTGCAATCAACGGTGACCTGCTGTGGCTGGCCATGGTCGGCGTGATCTGCGCGGTGATCGGTTGCTTCTACTACCTGCGTGTCATCAAGGTCATGTACTTCGATGAGCCGGTGGGCGAGGCGCTGCCGCGCAACAACGACCGCATCCTGGGCATCGTGCTGGGCGTGAATTCGGTCCTGCTGCTGTTCCTGCCGCTGGGCCTGGGCCCGATCCTGCAGTGGATGCGCACGGCATTTGCACATTTGTCGTAATAATTTTCAAAAAACAGTTACACAAAGATGTGAATCGTGTAATATTCACATCCTGATTTGACGGCAGCAACGCGACGCGGCGCTGCCGGAATCACCGGAAGGTGGTTCGCCGGGGAGTCAATTCCTCGGGTTTCTCCGGAAGATCGGAGAAACAAGTGGAGTAAATAAGGGTTGCAATCTGATCCAAGTTACTTCATAATTCCGCTTCTGCTGCGGGGTGGAGCAGTCTGGCAGCTCGTCGGGCTCATAACCCGAAGGTCGCAGGTTCAAATCCTGCCCCCGCTACCAGCTTCGGTTTCTGCGACAATGTCGATTGAAGCCAAAGTCTGGGCTCGCAAGAACGTTTGCTTCCGTTCTTGCAACCGGAATCCAGTCACCGGATTTCAACCGGACAAAGGGCCCAATAGGGTCCTTTGTTGTTTCCGGACAACGGAAAATCCCGGCTGGGTGGTACCAGCCCCCATTTACCGAACCAAGGCAGGCTGTGAGCGACAAGGCTACTGAAATCGCGAATCTGCTGGGCCCCACCGTGCAAGCGCTGGGGCTCGATTTGTTGGGCGCCGAGTATCTGCCGGCCCCCGGCGGCGCAACCCTGCGCCTGTACATCGACGTGCCGCTGGCCGAGCAGCCCGAGCGCATGGTCAATGTCGACGACTGCGAGCGGGTCAGTCGCGAAGTGTCGGCGCAACTGGACGTGGAGGACCCGATCAGCGGCAACTACACGCTGGAAGTCTCCTCGCCGGGCGTGGACCGTCCGTTGTTCACGCTGGAACAGTTCGAGCAGCAGCTTGGCCAGTCCGCCAAGGTCGGCCTGAAGCTGCCGCAGGAGAGCCGCCGCCGCCTGCAGGGCGAGATCGCCGCGGTGGACCACGCGCAGGGCACCGTGACGTTCATCGTCGACGGCAAGCCGTTCGTGGCCGCGTTCGACAACATCGACAAGGCACGCATCATTCCGGACTGGGCCGCACTGGGCCTGGCGCCGACCAAACCCACCGGCCCGGCCCCGAAGAAGGGCGACAAGGCCAAGAACAAATCCAATAACGAAACGGCGGCCAAAAAGCCGCGCGCGGAGTGAGCCGATGAGCAAGGAACTTTTGCTGGTAGTTGACGCAGTCGCCAACGAGAAGGGCGTGCCGCGCGAAGTGATTTTCGACGCGATCGAAGCAGCGCTCGCCTCCGCGGCGAAGAAGCGTTACATCGACCAGGACGTGCTGGCGCGCGTGTCGATCAACCAGAAGGACGGTAGCTACGAGACCTTCCGTCGCTGGGAAGTGGTCGCCGACGACGTGGTGATGGAATCGCCGGACCGCCAGATCCGCATGATGGACGCGATCGACGAAGCCGACGGCGTCGAGATCGGTGACTACATCGAAGAGCAGATCGAGAACCCGGATTTCGGCCGCATCGCCGCCCAGGCCGCCAAGCAGGTCATCGTGCAGCGCGTGCGCGAGGCCGAGCGCCAGCAGGTGGTCGATGCATGGAAGGATCGCGTCGGCGAGCTGGTCACTGGCGTGGTCAAGCGTGCCGAGCGTGGCAACATCTACGTGGACCTGGGCGGCAACGCCGAGGCCTTCATCCCGAAGGACAAGGGCATCCCGCGCGACGTGCTGCGCGCCGGTGACCGCGTGCGCGGTTACCTGGCCGAAGTGCGCTCGGAGCCGCGTGGCCCGCAGCTGTTCATCAGCCGCGCTGCGCCGGAATTCATGATCGAGCTGTTCAAGCTCGAGGTGCCGGAAGTCGGCCAGGGCCTGGTGGAAATCAAGGCCTGCGCGCGTGACCCGGGCGACCGCGCCAAGATCGCCGTGCTGGCCCATGACAGCCGCACCGATCCGATCGGCGCCTGCATCGGCATGCGCGGTTCGCGCGTCCAGGCCGTGTCCAATGAGCTCAATGGTGAGCGCGTGGACATCGTGCTGTGGAACGAGAACCCGGCCAACTTCGTCATCAATGCGATGGCGCCTGCCGAAGTGCAGTCGATCATCGTCGATGAAGAGAAGCATTCGATGGACCTGGCCGTGGCCGAAGACCGCCTGGCCCAGGCGATCGGCAAGGGCGGCCAGAACGTGCGTCTTGCCAGCCGTCTGACCGGTTGGCAGCTGAATGTGATGACCCAGGACCAGGTGACCGCCAAGTCCGAGGCCGAGCAGGCCGTCGCCCGCCAGCTGTTCATGGACAAGCTGGAAGTGGACGAGGAAATCGCCGGCATCTTGGTATCCGAAGGTTTCGGCACCGTGGAAGAAATCGCGTACGTGCCGGTCGGCGAGCTGTTGGCCGTGGAGGGCTTCGACGAGGACATCGTCGAGGAACTGCGTGCCCGCGCCCGCGACGCGCTGCTCAACGAGGCGCTGGCCGTGGAAGAGGGCGCCGAAGGCGGCGTGCCGGCGGATGACCTGCTGGCATTGAAGGGCATGGATGAAGCAACCGCGTACGCGCTGGCCGGTCATGGCGTGCGTACGAGTGAGGATCTGTCGGACCTGGCTGCCGACGAGATTCTGGAGTTCGGTATCGAGGGTATGGATCTTGAGCGCGCCGCAGCGCTGGTCCTCGCCGCCCGCGCCGAGGAGATCGCCCGCCTGGAGCGCGGCGAATGAGCCAGCGATGAACAGTGCCCTGAGCCGCTCAGGGCGTAGACTCCGCGCTGCCTTCGTTCGTGTCGAGGGGGCGCCAACAAGATCATAGGATCCGAATGTCGCAGCAAACCACCATCCGCAAGCTCGCCGAACTGGTCAACACGCCGGTCGAGAAACTGCTGGAGCAGCTGGCCCAGGCCGGCATGAAGTTCAGCGGTCCCGACCAGGTCGTGACCAGCACCGAGAAAGTGAAGCTTCTGGGATTCCTCCGCCGTTCGCACGGCAAGGATGAGTCGCCCGCCGACGAGGGTGTCGAAGGCGCCCCGAAGAAGATCACCCTGGCCCGTCGCAAGCACCAGGAAGTGACGGTCAATGCCGGTCGCAGCAAGACCACGGTCAACGTCGAGGTGCGCCAGAAGCGTACCTACGTCAAGCCGGAAGGTGGCAAGCCTGCGATGACGCCGGACGAGGAGCGCGCCGAAATCCTGCGCAAGCTCGAGGAATCGCGTCAGCGCAATCTCGACGAGCAGCGCATGCTGGCCGAGAAGGACCGTGCCCGCGACGAGGAAATCGCCCGCCAGAAGGCGGCCGAGGACGCCGAGCGCCAGCGCATCGAAGCCGAGCGCATCGCCGCCGAAGAAGCGGCCAAGGCCAAGCTTGCAAAGCCGGCGGCGACCGGAGCAGCAAGCGAGCCGGTGGCCAAGGCGCCGCGTCATGCCGCGGCACCGGCTGCACCGCGTGCGCCGATCCGCGAGGATCGCGCACCGTCGTCGCATGCCAAGCCGGGCAAGGCACGTGGCACGCAGGGCGCGGACAACGATGGCGGCAACCGTTTCGGTGGCCAGTTGCATCTGTCGGCATCGGACCGTGCGCGTCGCGGCAACAGCAACAACAATAATTCGCGTGGTCGCCCGGGCAGCCGTGCGCCGCAGGGCCGTCGTGGCAATGAACAGTCGCGTGGTGGCGGTGGCAGCCATGGCTTCGAGCGTCCGACCGCACCGGTCGTGCGCGAGATCGCCATCGGCGAGACCGTGACCGTTGCCGATCTGGCGCAGAAGCTGGCCCTGAAGGGCGGCGAAGTGGTCAAGGCGTTGTTCAAGATGGGCGTGATGGCCACCATCACCCAGTCCATCGACCACGACACCGCCGTGCTGGTGACCGAAGAGCTCGGCCACAAGGCTGTGCGCGCGGACACCAACGATGCGGAAGACGCACTGCTGGCCATCACCGATGCCGACCAGGGCGACGCCGTGCCGCGTCCGCCGGTGGTCACCATCATGGGTCACGTCGACCACGGTAAGACCTCGCTGCTGGATTACATCCGCCGCACCAAGGTCGCCAATGGCGAAGCCGGTGGCATCACCCAGCACATCGGCGCCTACCACGTGGATACGCCGAAGGGCGTGATCAGCTTCCTGGATACCCCGGGCCATGCCGCGTTCACCTCGATGCGTGCCCGTGGCGCGCAGCTGACCGACGTGGTGGTGGTGGTCGTGGCCGCCGACGACGGCGTCATGCCGCAGACCAAGGAAGCCATCCAGCACGCCCGCGCCGCCAACGCGCCGATCGTGGTGGCGATCAACAAGATGGACAAGTCCTCGGCCGACCCGATGCGGGTCAAGAACGAACTGCTCGCCGAGCAGGTCGTTGCCGAAGACTTCGGTGGCGATACGCAGATGGTGGAAATCTCCGCCAAGACCGGCCAGGGCATTGATGACCTGCTGGACGCGATTTCGATCCAGGCCGAACTGCTTGAGCTGAAGGCCGTGGCCGAAGGCCGCGCGGCGGGCGTGGTCATCGAGTCCTCGCTGGACAAGGGCCGTGGCCCGGTCGCGACGGTGCTGGTGCAGCAGGGTCAGCTCAAGAAGGGCGACTACCTGGTGTGCGGCATCCAGTACGGCCGCGTGCGTGCGCTGTTCGACGAGACCGGTCGCCAGGTGGCCGAAGCCGGCCCGTCGATCCCGGTGCAGGTGCTGGGTCTGTCCGGCGTGCCGGAAGCGGGCGATGATTTTGTCGTCGTTGAAGACGAGCGCCTGGCCAAGGATGTCGCCCAGCAGCGTGAGACCAAGCGCCGTGAATCGCGTCTGGTCGCCACCGCGGGCAGCCGCATGGAAGACATCATGGCGCAGCTGGGCAAGGGCGAAGGCCAGCAGGTGTTGAACCTGCTGATCAAGGCCGATGTCCAGGGTTCGGTACAGGCACTGAGCCAGTCGCTGGTGGGCCTGTCCAACGACGACATCCGCATCAACGTGATCCACTCCGGCGTGGGCGGCATCACCGAATCGGACGCCAATTCGGCCGCCGCTTCCAAGGCCACCGTGATCGGCTTCAACGTGCGTGCGGATGCTTCGGCCCGTCGCATCATTGAATCCAATGGCGTGGACCTGCGTTACTTCTCGATCATCTATGACGTGATCGACCAGGTGAAGCAGGTTGCCTCCGGTCTGCTCGGCGTGGAAATCCGCGAAGAGATCATCGGTATCGCCGAAGTCCGCGACGTGTTCCGCAGCTCGAAGCTGGGCGCGATCGCCGGCTGCATGGTGGTCGAGGGCGTGGTCAAGCGGAACAAGCCGATCCGCGTGCTGCGCGACAGTGTGGTGGTGTTCGAGGGCGAACTGGAATCGCTGCGCCGCTTCAAGGAGAACGTCGAGGAGGTTCGCAACGGTACCGAATGCGGTATCGGCGTGAAGGCCTACAACGACGTGAAGGCCGGCGACCAGATCGAATGCTTCGAGCGCATCGAAGTGCCGCGTACGCTGTAATCGCACCACGGACCGGTCCGCCCCATGGCGGGCCGGTCCTGCTTCATCAACGCAATATTCAAACGAGCCAGAAAACGTGCCAAAGACTTTCCACCGTACCGACCGAGTTTCCGCGCAGATCCGCCGTGATCTGGGCACGCTGGTGCATGCCGCCGTGCGTGAGCACGGGCTGCCATCGGTCAGCGTCTCGGACGTGGAGGTCACCCGCGACATGGCCCATGCCAAGGTGTTCGTCACCGCACTGATGCCGGAACGCTCGGCCGAGGCGGTGAAGGGCCTGCGTGAGCTGTCGGTGGAGCTGCGCATGGCGCTGGCCCGGGCAATGAAGCTGCGGCACGTACCGGAGCTGCATTTCCACTACGACGACTCGGTGGACCGCGGCGAGCGCATCGACAACCTGCTGCGCGACCTGTCGGACAAACATCCGCCGTCGAGCTCCGACGAAGAGTGAAGCAGCAGCCCGCAAGGGCTGTTGTCATATCTGGCCGGCGCCACGCACGGCGCCGATGATTTCCTGATTCCCGTCCGGCATTGCCGTGCCGGCCCGAGTAGGGTGTTGCATGCGTCCCCGTATTTCATTCCGTCGCCTGGACGGCATCGTCCTGCTCGACAAGCCCGCCGGCATGAGCTCCAACACCGCGCTGCAGGTGGCTCGTCGCCTGTTCCGTGCCGAGAAGGGGGGGCATACCGGCAGCCTGGACCCGCTGGCCACCGGCCTGCTGCCGTTGTGCTTCGGCGAGGCGACCAAGATTGCCGGGCTGCTGCTGGGCTCGGCCAAGGCCTACGACGCTCAGATCGCGCTGGGGCGTACCACCGATACCGACGATGCCGACGGCGTCGTGCTGCGTGAGCGTCCGGTGCCGGCCATCCCCCGGCAGGCACTGGACGCGGCGTTGGCGACCCTGACCGGGCATATCCGCCAGCGCGCCCCGATCTATTCCGCGCTCAAGCAGGGCGGGGAGCCGTTGTATGTGAAGGCCCGGCGCGGGGACGCCATCGAGGCCCCGGAGCGGGAGGTCCACGTACAGGCCATCGAGGTGCTGGCGCAGGAGAGCGATCAGCTGTCGCTGCGCGTGACCTGTGGTTCGGGCACCTATATCCGCAGCATTGCCAGGGATCTGGGCGAACTGCTGGGCTGCGGGGCGCACATCACCGCGCTGCGCCGCCTGTGGGTGGAACCGTTCCTGTCGCCGCGGATGATCGGGCTGGATGCGCTGCGGGAAGTGGCCGAGAGCGGCGACGAGGCGGCGCTGCTGCAATGGCTGCTGCCGATCCAGGACGGGCTGGTCCACTTTGGCCGGGTTGATCTGGATGAGGGGCAGGCGGCCCGGTTCTGCATGGGTCAGCGTCTGCGCAATCCGGCCTGGCCGGTCGGGCTGGTGGCGGTTTTCGGGGCGGAAGGTGCTCCGCTGGGACTGGGCCAGGTGGAGTCCGACGGCCGTCTGGCACCGCAGCGCCGGTTCAATCTCTGAATGGGACAGGCGCCGAACCCTGACGCGCCTTGTGGCAAATGGTTGAGGTCGTTACAATTTTGCGGCCCTTGTTGGGGCACCCTCCGGCCGTCGGCCGGGGTTCTATCAATCGGCGAGCTGCGCGGTGCGTCCAGTACGTTCCTGCCGGCCACGCATCCAAGAGAAAACACGAAATGTCGATCGACACCCAGAAGGTTATTGAAGCCAACGCCCGCGGCACCAACGACACCGGTTCGCCGGAAGTCCAGGTGGCCCTGCTGACCGCCCGCATCGAACTGCTGACCGGCCACTTCAAGGAACACAAGAAGGACCACCACAGCCGCCGTGGTCTGCTGCAGATGGTCAACCGCCGCCGCAGCCTGCTCGACTACCTGAAGAAGAAGGACGTCGAGCGCTACAAGGCGCTGATTGAAAAGCTCGGCCTGCGCCGCTAATAGACTTCCCGCCGCGGCGCAGCGATGCGCCGCGGTTTTGTTTTTGCAGTTTCAAAATCGCAGTAGATCGGCCGGACCCGCCCGGCCACCCGATGACGGCAAGGGTCGTCAGCGGTCCATCTGATGAAGCATTTCAAGGATTCCCCGTGGCAAAAATCACCAAAACCTTCCAGTACGGCAAACACACCGTCACGCTTGAGACCGGCGAAATCGCCCGTCAGGCAAGCGGCGCCGTCATCGTCAAGATGGACGACACCGTGTTGCTGGTCACTGCCGTCGCCGCCAAGAGCGCGCGCGAAGGCCAGGACTTCTTTCCGCTGACCGTCGACTACCAGGAAAAGTTCTACGCCGGTGGCCGTATCCCGGGTGGCTTCTTCAAGCGCGAAGGCCGTGCGACCGAGAAGGAAACGCTGATCTCGCGCCTGATCGACCGCCCGATCCGCCCGCTGTTCCCGGAAGACTACAAGAACGAAGTCCAGATCATCGCCACGGTGATGTCGCTGAACCCGGAAGTGGATGGTGACATCGCCGCCCTGATCGGTGCCTCGGCCGCGCTGTCGCTGGCCGGCACCCCGTTCAAGGGTCCGATCGGCGCCGCCAAGGTCGGTTACAAGGACGGCCAGTACATCCTCAACCCGACCGTGTCGGAGCTGAAGGAATCGCAGCTGGAGCTGGTGGTCGCGGGTACCGCCAATGCCGTGCTGATGGTCGAATCCGAAGCCGCGCTGCTGTCCGAAGAAGTGATGCTGGGTGCTGTGACCTTCGGTCACCGCGAAATGCAGAAGGTCATCAACGCGATCAACGAGCTGACCGTCGAAGCCGGCACCAAGCCGAGCGACTGGGTTGCCCCGGCCAAGAACACCGCGCTGATCAGCGCGCTGCAGGAAGCCGTTGGTGGCAAGCTGGGCGAAGCCTTCCAGGTGCGCGACAAGCTGCAGCGCCGCGACGCCATCGCCGCGATCAAGAAGGACGTGCTCGAGTCGCTGGCCGGCCGCGTTGCCGCCGAAGGCTGGAACCCGGCCGAGCTGTCGAAGGAATTCGGCGAGCTGGAATACCACACCATGCGTGACTCGGTGCTGGCCACCAAGGTCCGCATCGACGGCCGTGCACTGGACACCGTGCGCCCGATCGCCGTGAAGGCCGGCGTGATGCCGCGCACCCATGGCTCGGCGCTGTTCACCCGCGGCGAGACCCAGGCCATCGTGGTCACCACGCTGGGCACCGCCCGTGACGGCCAGGTCATCGACGCCGTCGCCGGTGAGTACAAGGAAAACTTCCTGTTCCATTACAACTTCCCGCCCTACTCGGTGGGTGAGTGCGGCCGTTTCGGTGCGCCGAAGCGCCGCGAGATCGGCCACGGCCGCCTGGCCAAGCGCGGCGTGCTGGCCGTGATGCCGACCCTGGAAGAGTTCCCGTACACCATTCGCGTGGTGTCGGAAATCACCGAATCCAACGGTTCCTCGTCGATGGCCTCGGTCTGCGGTTCGTCGCTGGCTCTGATGGACGCCGGCGTGCCGGTGAAGGCGCCGGTGGCGGGTATCGCCATGGGCCTGGTGAAGGAAGGCGACAACTTCGTCGTGCTGTCGGACATCCTGGGTGACGAAGATCACCTGGGCGACATGGACTTCAAGGTGGCCGGTACTTCGGAAGGTGTCTCTGCGCTGCAGATGGACATCAAGATCGAAGGCATCACCGAAGAGATCATGAAGAAGGCGCTGGAACAGGCCAAGGCCGGCCGCCTGCACATCCTGGGCGAAATGGCCCATGCGCTGACCGCCCCGCGTGCCGAGCTGTCGGACTACGCGCCGCGCCTGCTGACCATCAAGATCCACCCGGACAAGATCCGCGAAGTGATCGGCAAGGGTGGCTCGACCATCCAGGCCATCACCAAGGAAACCGGCACCCAGATCGACATCCAGGACGACGGCACCATCACCATCGCCTCGGTGAACAATGCCGCTGCCCAGGCCGCCAAGGCCCGCATCGAGCAGATCACCTCGGACGTCGAGCCGGGCCGCATCTACGAAGGCAAGGTCGCCAAGATCATGGACTTCGGTGCGTTCGTCACGATCCTGCCGGGCAAGGACGGCCTGGTCCACGTGTCGCAGATCTCCAGCGAGCGCGTCGAGAAGGTCGGCGACAAGCTGAAGGAAGGCGATGTGGTCAAGGTCAAGGTGCTGGAAGTCGACAAGCAGGGCCGTATCCGCCTGTCGATGAAGGCCGTGGAAGAAGGCGAGGGCACCCCGGCCGAGTAAGGTCGCGGTGTTGCGCTGAAGAAAAGCGGGCCTTGTGCCCGCTTTTCTTTTGCCTGCAGGGAAGTGGACGACGGGTCTGCACGGCGGCCCCCGGGTTCGCCCGACCGCTATGGCCCGGTTTGACCGATGGGGATGCATCGGGCCGCGGAACAGCATGCGCTCTGGGACGGTGACGGGGCGAAGGCATGGACAACATGGCCGAAGAGGCGTCCGGGCGCGAGGGCGTGCCGGTCCTGGGCAAGGCCGTGGCGGCGGGCTTCCTGCTGGGGGTCTGCGCGGTAGCCTGGGCGCCGGCACTGTTGCCATCGCCACTGGGCTGGCTGGCGCTGCTGGTCGGGCTGCTGGGCTGGTGGCGCCTGCGGGGCCGCCGTTGGCCGGGGGCATTGCTGGCCGGCGTGGGCTGGATGGGGGTGCAGATGGGCAGCGGTCTGCAGGCACAGTTGCCCGCCACCATGGAGGGGCGGGAGTTCCTGGTGCGCGGCGAGGTAGTCAGCCTGCCCGAGCATGAGGTGCGCCGCACCCGGTTCCATTTCCGCGTGGACGACGACGTTGCTCAGCCGGCCGTGCTGCGTGGGCAGCGTCTCCAGCTGGCGTGGTACGACCCGTTCGGCGCTTCCTCGCCGGGGAGGCGGCTGGAGCTGCGGGCGGGGGAGAGGTGGCAGTTGCAGGTCCGGCTGCGTGCGCCGCGGGGCTTGAGCAACCCTGGCGGGTTCGACGCCGAACGGCATGCGCTGGCCTTGCGGCTGGTGGCCAACGGTGTGGTGCGCGTGCTGCCTGCGCCGCGGCGGTTGGCCGCGGGCACGGGGTTGCAGGCATGGCGTGAGGCGGTCAGTGACCGTATCGCCGGCAGCGTAGGGGCCGGGTCCGCGCGCTATGTGCAGGCACTGGCGTTGGGTGATACACGCGGCCTGGGCGAGCTGGATTGGCAGCGTCTGCGCGCGACCGGCCTGACCCACCTGATCGCGATCTCCGGATTCCACGTCGGCATGGTCGCGGTCTGCGGCGCGTGGCTGGTCGCCGGGATGTGGTGGTTGCTGCCTGGCCTGGGACGTTGGTTGCCGCGGCTGCAGGCGGCGGCCATCGGGGCCTTCCTCGTGGCACTGGTCTATGCAGCGGCAGCGGGCTTCGCGTTGCCGACGGTACGTACGGTGCTGATGATCGGGGTGATCGTGCTGGCCCGGCTGTGGCGTCGTCCGGTCAGTGTGACCGGAAGCCTGGGGCTGGCCGCGTTGGCCGTGCTGTCGGTGGATCCCTTGTCGGTACTGGTGGCCGGATTCTGGCTGAGCTTCGCCGGCGTTGCGCTGTTGGCCGCATGCCTGCCGGAGCGGCTGCACTGGCTGCGGGGATTCCTGTCGGCGCAATGGGTGGCGACGCTGGGGCTGTTGCCGCTGACCGTCCTGCTGTTCGGCCAGGCCTCGGCCGTAGGGCCATTGGCCAATCTGGTCGCCATCCCGTGGTGGAGCCTGGTCGTGGTGCCGTTGGCATTGCTGGGAACGGCCGCCGAGGCGGTCTGGACCGGGGCCGGTGCGCTGCCGTGGCAGGCATCAGCGTGGTGTTTTGATCTGTCGTGGCCGTTGTTCGAAACCCTGGCCGATAGCCGCCTGTCGCTGTGGTGGCTGCCGGAGCCGGCGTGGTTCGCACTGCCGCTGGCGTTGTTGGGGGCACTCTGGACGCTGTTGCCGCGCGGCGTGCCGGGGCGTGGACTGGCACTGCTGCTGTGGTTGCCCCTGTTGCTGCCGTGGCGTGAGCTGCCCGGCGACGGTGAGTTCGAGATCGTGGTGCTGGATGTCGGCCAAGGGCTGTCGGTGCTGGTGCGCAGCCGTGCGCATGCCCTGCTGTACGACGCCGGGCCGGCCGTGCGCGATGGCTTCGACGCCGGCGAGCGGGTGGTGGTACCAGCATTGCGTGCATTGGGTGTGCGTCGGCTGGACCGGTTGGTGCTCAGCCATGGTGATCATGACCATGCCGGCGGGGCGGCGGCGGTGCAGGCGGAGATGCCAGGAGTGCCGTTGCTGGGGCCGCCGGGCATGCCCGGGGCGGAAGCAGCAGCTTGCGAGGCAGGGCGGCAGTGGTGGTGGGACGGGGTGCAGTTCGAGTTCCTGCATCCTGCCGCCGGCTTCCCCTACCTGCGCAACGAGTCCAGCTGCGTGTTGCGGGTTGGCGGTCCCTACGGCGTGGCCCTGCTGACCGGCGACATCGGTGCGGTGATCGAACAGGGGCTGGTCAGGCGCTCGCCGCGCGCGGTGCGGGCCGATGTGGTGCTGGTGCCACACCACGGCAGTGGCGGGTCGTCGACGCGGGCGTTCATTGCCGCCACCGGCGCGCGCTTGGCCGTGGTATCGGCCGGGCACGCCAACCGGTTCGGTCATCCACGTGCGGACGTGCGCGAGCGCTGGCAACGCAGCGGGGCTGAACTGCTGGAAACCGCAGGCAGTGGCGCGGTGCGGGTGTGGCTGGGGAAAGGGGGTATCCAGCTTCGTGAAAGGCGGATCTGGCGCTCACGTGGCTGGGATGCCGCGGAGCGGGCGCGGGCGGCTGCTATCCTATCGACCAGCAAACAGGCGGCCATCGAGCCGGAGGGTTGAAACGTGTGGGAACTGGTCAAGGCTGGCGGCTGGCCGATGCTGCCGCTGCTGCTGTTGGGTGTGCTGGCTTTGGCGATAGTCCTGGAGCGTTTCTGGAGCCTGCGGCGTAACGAAGTGCTGCCGCCGGGCCTGGGCGAGGAGGTCCGCAACTGGGCCGCGCGCGGCAAGCTCGACGCCTCGCACATCGCCTCGCTGCGCGCCAATTCCCCGCTGGGTGCCCTGTTGGCGGCCGCGCTGGAAGCGCGCAACCGGCCGCGTGAGCAGATCCGTGAGCGCATCGAGGACACTGGCCGTCACCTGGTGCATCGGATGGGCCGCTTCCTCAATGCCCTGGGCACCATTGCCTCGGCCGGTCCGCTGCTGGGCCTGCTCGGCACGGTGGTCGGCATGATCCAGATGTTCCTGGGCATCCTCGACCATGGCGTGGGTGACGTGAACCAGCTCGCCGGCGGCATCGGCAAGGCGCTGGTGTGCACCGCGACCGGCATGATCGTGGCGATCCCGGCATTGATGTTCCACCGCTACTTCCGTGGCCGCATCGACGGCTACGTGATCGAGATGGAGCAAGAAGCCAGCGCCTTGCTGGATTCGCTTGATGGCCGACCGGCGGTGATGGCGGCGGCCAAGGGCGTGGCCGCACAGAAGCCTGCCGCGACCGCAAAGGCCTGAGCCCCGATGCGCATCCGCGAAAACCGCCACTCGGATGAACCGCATATCGATCTGGTTCCCCTGATCGACGTGATCCTGGTGTTGATCATCTTCTTCGTGGTCACCACCACGTTCGATGCGCGTTCGACGCTGCAGGTGCAGCTGCCGACCGCCAGCGACCAGAAGAACAGCGCGCCGCCGCGCTCGCTGAGCGTGCTGGTCAATGCCGACGGCCGTTACTTCGTCAACGACCAGGAAGTGCTGCGCACCGACGTGGAGTCGCTCAAGCAGGTGCTGGCCCAGGCCGGCGGCGATGACCGCGAGCAGACCGTGCTGCTGCGCGCCGACGCGCGCACGCCGTACCAGGCCGTGGTGACCGCGCAGGACGCACTGGGCCAGCTGGGCTTCCGCCGCATCGCCATCGCCACCGCGCCGGAAGTGAAGCAGTGAGCGTCGAAGACTCCGCCTGGCATACCTATCGGCGTCTGCTGGGCTTCGCCAAGCCGTATCGTGGGCTGCTGTTGCTGGCCGGCCTGGGCATGCTCGTGGAGGCAGGCGCGGGCAGCTACTTCGTCCTGATGATGAAGCCGGTCACCAACAGCCTGGTGAACCCGACCGAGATCAATATCTGGATGCCGCTGGCGATCGTGGGCCTGTTCATGGTGCGCGGCATCGCTGGCTACCTGACCGATATCGGCATGGGCAAGGCAGCGCGCAGCATCGCCCGCGACCTGCGGGTGAAGGTGCTGGGCAAGTACCTGCGGCTGCCGGGCCAGCGCTTTGACAACGAACCGGTGCCTTCGATGCTGGTGCGGCTGGGCTCGGACAGCGACCAGGTCGCCCAGGCTGCGGTGGACGCGATGAAGGTCGTACTGCAGCAGTCGCTGCAGGCCCTGGGCTCGTTGATCGTGATGCTATGGCTGAGCTGGCAGGTGACGCTGGCCATCTTCGTGCTTGCCCCGCCCTTGGCATGGGTGATGAACAAGGTCGCCAAGCGCTACCGGCGCATCAGCCACCGTATCCAGGAAAGTGGTGCCGAGCTGCTGCAGGCCGCGGACCAGACGCTGTCGGCCAACCAGGAAGTGAAGATCTACGGTGCCCAGCAGAACGAGTTGGAACGCTACGAGAACCTGGCCAACACCAACCTGCGCCTGGCAATGAAGGTGGAGGCCACGCGCAGCATCTCCTCGGCGATGGTGCAGCTGATGGGCTCGGTCGGATTAGCGGCATTGCTGCTGATCGCCAGCCATGAAGCGGCGGCCGGACGCCTGACCGTGGGTGACTTCGTAGGCCTGATGATGGCGATGATGGCCATCATCCCCGCGCTCAAGCAGCTGACCAACGTGCAGAACATGACCCAGCGTGGCATCGCCTCGGCGCAACGCCTGTTCACCGTGCTGGATGCGCAGGACGAGCCCGACAGCGGAACCGTGCCGTTGCAACGCGCGCAGGGGCTGTTGGAGTTCCGTGATGTCACCGCCCGGTATCCGGGCCAGCCGCGACCCGCACTGGAAGACATCAGTTTCATCGCCAAACCCGGCACCGTGACCGCCATCGTCGGCCGGTCCGGCAGCGGCAAGTCCACGCTGATCAAGCTGATCCCGCGCTTCTACGAGATCGAGGCCGGCCAGATCCTGTTGGATGGTCATCCATTGCAGGATTACCGGCTGGCTGACCTGCGCCGGCAGATCGCCCTGGTCGGCCAGCAGGTCACCCTGTTCAACGGCAGCATCGCGCAGAACGTGGCCTACGGCGAACTGCACAAGCGCAGTGCCGAACAGGTGGATGAGGCGGTTGCCGGTGCCAATGCCTTGGAGTTCGTCGAGCAGTTGCCCGACGGCCTGCAGGCGCAGGTGGGCGCCAAGGGCGGCAAGCTCTCCGGCGGCCAGCGCCAACGTCTGGCCATTGCCCGCGCCATGCTCAAGGATGCCCCGATCCTGATCCTGGACGAAGCCACCGCGGCGCTGGACAACGAGTCCGAGCGACTGGTCCAGGACGCCTTGCAGAAGCTGATGCCCGACCGCACCACGCTGGTGATCGCGCACCGGCTGTCCACCATCGAGCATGCCGACCAGGTGCTGGTGATGGACCAGGGGCGCATCGTGGAGCGTGGCACCCACCAGCAGTTGCTGGCGCTGGGTGGGCTGTATGAGCACCTGTACCGCATGCAGTTCCGGGAGAGCCAGGACTGATGGAGAAGCGAGGCCCGCAGACCCCGGGCTGGTGGTACGACGACGCTCCGGTACCGCTGGCGGCCCGTGTGGTTGCTCCCTTGTATGGCGCGGTCTCCGGCCTGCGTCGGTGGCTGTACCAGCGCGGCTGGTTGCGGCGTCGGCAGGTGCCGGTGCCGGTGATCGTGGTCGGCAACATCACCGCTGGCGGTACGGGCAAGACGCCGTTGACCATCGAACTGGTCACGCGCCTGCGCGAAGCCGGCTGGAAGCCTGGCGTGGCCAGCCGCGGCTATGGCCGCGATGATGGCGGCACGGCGCGCTGGATCACCCCGGACATGGAGCCGGCATTGGGTGGCGATGAGCCGGTGCTGATTGCCTGGAAGACCGGCGTGCCGGTGCGCGTGGACCGTGACCGGGTCGCGGCGGCCAATGCTTTGCTGGAGGCCGGTTGCGACGTGGTTGTCTGTGATGACGGCCTGCAGCACTACCGGTTGGCGCGCGATATCGAGATCGAAGTGGTGGACGCGGCGCGCCGCTACGGCAACGGCCGCATGATGCCGGCCGGGCCCCTGCGCGAATCGGCCGCGCGCGCGCGCGATTGCGACTTCCGCGTGGTCAACCTGGGCCAGGCCAGTGACGCGCCGGAGCCGGCGGTGGCCTCCGGCTTCGGTGAATGGGCCATGCGCCTGCGCATCGATACCGCCCATCCGCTCAATGGTGGACGGGACCAGCCGCTGCAGGCCTTCGCTGGCCAGCGCGTGCATGCCGTGGCCGGTATTGCCAATCCGCAGCGGTTCTTCCAGATGCTGCGCGCGCGTGGCATCGGTGTGGTGCCGCATGCCTTTGCCGACCACCATCGTTACCAGGCCGGTGACCTGTCCTTCGGCAGCGAGTTGCCGGTGCTGATGACCGAGAAGGACGCGGTGAAGTGCCAGCGCTTCGCCAATCGCTGGCACTATGCGGTACCGCTGCAGGCCGAGCTGCCGGCCGCGTTCTGGGTGGCGTTGCTGGACCGCCTGGGCAAGCTGGCACGCGGGTGAAGGGCAGGTGCCCGAGGGCACCGACGGTGTACGCGCTGGCGCGTTGGTCGCCGCATGCAAGGAGTTCAAATGAAGCAGGTTCCCGAGTTCGTCGTGGCCATTCCGGCCCGTTATGCCTCCACCCGTCTGCCCGGCAAGCCGTTGGCGCTGATCCACGGCGAGCCGATGGTGCTGCATGTCGCGCGACGGGCGCTGGATGCCGGTGCTCGCGAGGTCTGGGTGGCAACCGACGATGCGCGCATCGCCGATGCCGTCGCTGGGCTGGACGGCATCCATGTCGCGATGACCGATCCCGGCCACGCCTCCGGTACTGATCGTCTGGCCGAATGTGCGCGGCAGGCCGGGTGGGCGGACGACGTGATCGTGGTCAACCTGCAGGGCGACGAGCCGTTCGCCCCGGCGGTGGGTATCCAGGCCGTCGCCAGTGTGCTGGCCGACAGTGGCGCGCCGATGTCGACGCTGGCCACCCCGGTCGAGGACGCGCCGACCCTGTTCGATCCGAACGTGGTCAAGCTGGTGCGGACTGCCGGCGGCGACGCGTTGTATTTCAGCCGGGCACCGATCCCGTGGCATCGGGATGCGTTCGCGCGCTCGCGGGACGAGCTGCCGGCCGGCAGCTGGCTGCGCCATATCGGCATCTATGGCTATCGTGCCGGCTTCCTGCAGCAGTTCGCGGCGATGCCGCCGGGCATGCTGGAACAGGTCGAATCGCTGGAGCAGTTGCGGGTGTTGGAGGCCGGGTTCCGGATCGCGGTGGCGTTGTCACCTGCACCGTTCCCGCCCGGCATCGATACTGCCGAGGACCTGGCCCGTGCCGATGCCCTGATGCGAGGAGCGCCTTGAAGCTGTTGGTGGTCTGCCTGGGCAACATCTGCCGTTCGCCGATGGGCGAAGGGGCCCTGCGCGCCCGCATCGCGCAGGCGCGACTGGACTGGATCAGCGTGGACTCGGCGGGAACCTCCGGCTGGCACGCCGGCGAGCCGCCGGATCGACGCGCGGTAGCCTGTGCGCGGCGTCACGGCGTGGATATTTCGAGCTTGCGTGGTCGCCAGCTGCGCCGCGAGGATTTCTTCGATTTCGACTACATCCTCTGCGCCGATCATGACAATCTGGCCGAGGCCCGGGCGCTGGCCCCCGAGCATGCGCGTGAGCGCGCGGTGCTGTGGCTGCCCTGGGCCGGTATTGCCGGGGCCACGGTGGTGCCCGATCCGTATTACGGTGGGCAGGAGGATTTTGAACAGAGCTGGGCGCTGGTCGATGCCGCCGCACGGGCAACCGTCCAGCGCCTGTTGCGGCGAGACGACTCCGGCATAATCCCGACATGAACGAAAAACGCCTACTGGAACTGCCCAAGACCGGCATCTGGCTCAACGCCGCCCCCGCTACCCTGCAGGAACTGCGGGGTTGTCCTGTGGCGCTTGCCTTCGTCAACGGCGCGTCGATATGGTCGATGCAACGCCTGGCCGAGGTGACCGGCTGGCAGGCGCGCAATCCGGGTCGGCTGCAGCTGGTGGTGGTGCAGGTGCCGCGTTTCGAGTTTGAACGTGAGCCGCAGCAGGCGTTGAAGCTGCTGCGCCGGCAGGGCATCTCGGCCCCGATCGTGCTGGATGCGCAATGGGATGCCTGGCGTGCGTTCGACGTGCAGTCATGGCCGACGCTGGTGCTGCTTGATGCATACGGCGTGGAACGTGAGCGTCTGGTGGGCGGTGGTGCCGGCGGCGACACGGAGCGCGTGTTGAACGCGCTCTGTGATGGCGTGGCGCAACCGTTGGACGAGGAGGCCTACGGCGCCCGCGAGATCAACCCGGAGCCGCGCCTGCCGCTGCGCTTCCCGGCCGGCCTGGCGGTCGCCGAAGAGCGCCTGTATGTGGCTGATACCGGCAACCATCGCATCCTGGAGTGCAATCACGCCGGTCGCGTGCTGCGCCAGTTCGGCCTTGGCAGCGCCGATCTGATCAACGGCGGCGTGAGTGAGGCGGCCTTCAATCGGCCGCAGGGCCTGGCGCTGGTGCGTGACGTACTGTACGTGGCCGACACCGGCAACCATGCCCTGCGTCGGATCAACCTGAGCAGTGGCCAGGTCGACACCCTGTGCGGCACCGGACGCGTGGGCGACCCGCGCGCCGGGGTGCTGGCGCAGCCATGGGACAGCCCGCTCAACCACCCGGCCGACGTCGCCGTGGCCGACAACCAGGTCCACATCGCCATGGCTGGCGACAACCATATCTGGAGTTATGACCTGGGCACCCGCGAGCTGCGTTGGCGCTCGGGCGCAGGTCCGGTCGAAGTGCGTGATGGCAGCGGTCACCTGGCCGCGTTCGCGCAGCCGACCAGCGTGGTGGCGGTGCAGCAGACCCTGTACGTGTGTGATTCGCTGGGCTCGGCGATCCGCTCGGTGCAACTGCGCAACGACCTGGTGCAGACCTTGGTCGGGCAGGGCCCCTGGGAATCGGGCAACGTCGACGGCCCGCGCCTGAACGCCCGCCTGCAGTTCCCGATGGCGATCGCCAAGGGCCCGGATTCGCCAATGCTGTGGATCGCCGATTCCGGCAACGGTACCTTGCGCACCCTGCGCCTGGGCGGCGGCGACCTGGCCACGGTCAACCTGCCACGGCGCCTGCATGGGCCATGTGCGCTGGGCCTGGCGGCCGGCGCGATCTGGATCGCCGAGACCGATGCGCATTCGGTGCTGCGTTTCGACCCGCTCAGCGGCGAGCTGAGCGACGTGCCGATCGAAGGATGAAGCAGGAAAGCCCCCCCGCGTTCGATGGCAAGGCCTTTGCGGCGGCGCTGAGTACCGCGCCCGGCGTGTATCGGATGTACGCCGCCGACGACACCCTGCTGTACGTCGGCAAGGCCGGCGCGCTGCGCAAGCGCGTGGGCAGCTACTTCAACGGCTCGCCCAAGAGCACGCGCATCATGATGATGCTCTCGCAGGTCGCGCGGATGGACGTCACCGTCACCCGCACCGAGGCCGAGGCGCTGCTGCTGGAAAACCAGCTGATCAAGTCGCTGACGCCGCGCTACAACGTGTCCCTGCGCGACGACAAGACCTACCCGCAGGTGCTGCTGACGCGCGAGCAGTGGCCACGCATCGCCCTGCACCGTGGCCCCCGGGCGATCCCCGGGCGCTACTACGGCCCCTATCCGGGCGTGGGTGCGGTCCGCGAGACGCTGAGCCTCATGCACAAGCTGTTCAAGCTGCGCAGTTGCGAGGACAGCGTGTTCCGCAACCGTTCGCGGCCGTGCCTGCAGTACCAGATCGGCCGCTGCAGCGCGCCCTGCGTGGAACTGGTGCCACAACAGGACTACGACGAGTCGGTGCGCCAGGCCGCGATGTTCCTGGAGGGCAAGAGCGACCAGCTGGCCGACGAGCTGGTGCAGGCCATGCAGCAGGCCAGTGATGCCCTGCAGTTCGAGCGTGCCGCGCGCCTGCGTGACCTGGTGGCGTCGCTGCGCAGCATGCAGAACCGCCAGTACGTGGACGGGCGTGCGGCGGACCTGGACGTGCTGGCCTGTGCGACCCAGGGCGCAAGTGCCTGCGTGATGCTGCTGGCCTTCCGCGATGGCCGCAACCTGGGGACACGCGCGTTCTTTCCGCGCACCAATGGCGAGGACAGTGCCGAGGAAGTGCTGGCGGCATTCGTCTCGCAGTACTACATCGAGCACGGCCCGCCGCCGGAAGTGCTGCTGGACCGTGAGATCCCCGATGCGCAGATGATCGAGGCCGCCCTCAGTGCCTCGGCCGAGCGCAAGGTGGCGCTGAAGTGGAACGTGCGCGGTGAACGCGCCGGCTATGTCGAGCTGGCCAGCCGCAATGCGCAGATCACCCTGGTCGCGGAGATGGACAGCCGTGGTGCCCAGCATGCACGCAGCGAGGCAGTGCGGGACATGCTGGGGCTGCCCGAGCCGGTCAAGCGCGTGGAGTGTTTCGACATCAGCCATACGATGGGCGAAGCGACGGTGGCCTCGTGCGTGGTGTTCGACGCGGCCGGCCCCGTGCGTGCGCAGTACCGGCGCTACAACATCAGTGGCATCGAACCCGGTGACGACTACGCCGCCATGCACCAGGCCATCGATCGCCGTTTCCGGCGCGCGGTGGAGGAGGGCGGCGTGCTGCCCGACGTGCTGCTGATCGATGGTGGTGCCGGCCAGTTGGCGCAGGCGCAGGCCGCCCTGGCCGACCTCGGCGTGGAGGGGGTGATGCTGGTGGGCGTGGCCAAGGGCGTGGAACGCCGGGCCGGCCACGAGGCATTGGTGCTGCCGGACGGGCGCGAGGTCCGCCCGGGTGCGGCCTCGCCGGCGTTGCAGTTCATTCAGCAGGTGCGCGATGAAGCGCACCGCTTCGCCATCACCGGCCATCGCGGGCGGCGGCAAAAGGCGCGCATGACCAGCAAGCTGGAGGATATCCCCGGCATCGGTCCGCGCCGTCGCGCCAACCTGCTCAAGCATTTCGGCGGCATGGCCGGGCTCAAGGCCGCCGGTGAAGCCGAGATCGCACGGGTGGAAGGCATCAACGACGCCCTGGCCGCGCGTATCTACGCTAACCTTCATGGTCTGTCGGTGTCCGATTCGGCAGCGGAGTAACGTTTCAATGAAATTGACCATCCCCACCTGGCTGACGCTGCTGCGGATCCTGATGATCCCGGTGTTGGTCCTGGTGTTCTATCTCCCGTACGCCTGGACCAATTTTGCCTCGGCGGCGATCTTCGGCCTAGCGGCCATCACCGACTGGCTGGATGGCTGGTGGGCCCGGCGCTACGAACAGCATTCCGCGTTCGGGGCCTTCCTGGATCCGGTGGCTGACAAGCTGATGGTGGCCGTGGCGCTGTTCCTGATCGTGCAGGGACATCCCACGCCGTGGATGGCGTTCTGGGCGGCGGTGATCGTCGGCCGGGAGATCGCGGTGTCGGCGTTGCGCGAGTGGATGGCCGAGATTGGCCAGCGTGCCAAAGTGCGGGTGGCGATGATCGGCAAGGTCAAGACCACCGCGCAGATGGTCGCCTTGTTGTGCCTGCTGTATTCGGTGTCGCCGAACACGCCATTCACCGCGATCTGGATGGGGGCGCCCATTTTCCATATCGGGGATTGGATGCTGGCGATCGCCGCGTTGCTGACGCTGGTTTCCGGCGTGCAGTACCTGCATGCCGCCTGGCCCAGCCTGCGCGAAGACGAGCGGGTGGCACGCGAACAGACCCGGAAAAAGGTGGTTGACAGGTAGGCGAATGCATGTAGAATTTCGCCTCCCAAGCGGGAATAGCTCAGTTGGTAGAGCGCAACCTTGCCAAGGTTGAGGTCGCGAGTTCGAGTCTCGTTTCCCGCTCCAATGTCGAGAAGAACGTTGTTTTCGACAGGATGCGTGAGGGGTTTTCCGGAGGTACTGGCAAGCCCGTCCAGGGGCCTTGCGGAGTGCGATAGCTCTCCGGTCGCTGTGAAGAAATTTGTTAAAAAGCTGGTGCAATTGTTACGAAGTCTGTAGAATGCACGGCATCCCAAGCGGGAATAGCTCAGTTGGTAGAGCGCAACCTTGCCAAGGTTGAGGTCGCGAGTTCGAGTCTCGTTTCCCGCTCCAAAATTCCGAAAAACCCCTGGCGGGGTTTTTTAATGGTCAGAAGGTTCTTCTGGTCAGCCTGTAAAGAGTTTGGCCTGGTAGCAGAGTGGTTATGCAGCGGATTGCAAATCCGCGTACGCCGGTTCGATTCCGACCCAGGCCTCCATTCAACGTCCCGAGCAATCGTGACGAGTTGTAGAAAAACATGCGGGAATAGCTCAGTTGGTAGAGCGCAACCTTGCCAAGGTTGAGGTCGCGAGTTCGAGTCTCGTTTCCCGCTCCAGTAGAAGAAAAGCCCCGCTACGCGGGGCTTTTTGTTTTCCGCTCTTCGGGATTGTCGAGGCTGGGAGGGGCGGCCAGCGGGCGTGTTTTGCGCTAGAATCGGGCCAGTTTCCCGGCTGACAGGTGGCCCGCGCCAACGCGCCGGCCGAGAGTGTGACATGAGCACTACCACTGCCCATCGCTGATCTTCCGCCACCGCCCTGATCCCAGGCGCCGTCGTGGCGCTTTTTTATTGCCCGCAAATCCCCATCGAAGCCGCCCGTCGGGCTGTTTCCAGGCCCGTCCGCCGGGTCGTGACTCCAGGTGAATCCCATGATCAACATCACTCTCCCCGACGGCAGCGTCCGTCAGTTCGAAAACCCGGTCAGCGTCATGGACGTGGCCCAATCCATTGGTGCCGGCCTGGCCAAGGCCACCATTGCCGGTGCCGTGGATGGCGTGCAGGTCGATGCCAGCGACGTGATCGACCACGATGCCTCGCTGCGCATCATCACTGCCAAGGACGAGGAGGGTGTGGAGATCATCCGCCACTCCTGCGCCCACCTGGTCGGTCATGCGGTCAAGCAGCTCTACCCGGACGCCAAGATGGTGATCGGCCCGGTCATCGCCGAGGGCTTCTACTACGACATCTACAACGAGCGCCCGTTCACGCCGGATGACATGGCGGCGATCGAGAAGCGCATGGCCGAGCTGATCGCGCAGGACTACGACGTCATCAAGAAGATGACGCCGCGCGCGGAAGTGGTGGAGATCTTCAAGGCCCGTGGCGAGGAGTACAAGTTGCGCCTGATCGAGGACATGTCCGAGGACGTCACCGCGATGGGCATGTACTACCACCAGGAATACGTGGACATGTGCCGTGGCCCGCACGTGCCGAACACGCGCTTCCTGAAGTCCTTCAAGCTGATGCGCATCTCCGGCGCGTACTGGCGCGGCGATGCCAAGAACGAGCAGCTGCAGCGCATCTACGGCACGGCCTGGGCCGACAAGAAGCAGCTCGAGGCGTACATCAAGCGCATCGAGGAAGCCGAGATGCGCGACCACCGCCGCATCGGCAAGCAGCAGGACCTGTTCCACCTGCAGGAAGAGGCCCCGGGCTTGGTGTTCTGGCACCCGAAGGGCTGGTCGATCTGGCAGGTGGTCGAGCAGTACATGCGCAAGGTCTACCGTGACAGCGGTTACGGTGAAGTGCGTTGCCCGCAGATCCTGGACGTGAGCCTGTGGAAGAAGTCCGGCCACTGGGACAACTACCAGGACAACATGTTCTTCACCGAATCGGAGAAGCGCACCTACGCGGTCAAGCCGATGAACTGCCCGGGCCACGTGCAGGTGTTCAACCAGGGCCTGCACAGCTACCGCGACCTGCCGATCCGCTATGGCGAGTTCGGTTCGTGCCATCGCAACGAGCCGTCCGGCGCGCTGCACGGCATCCTGCGCGTGCGCGGTTTCACCCAGGACGATGGCCACATCTTCTGCACCGAGAACCAGATCGAGGCGGAGGTGACCGCGTTCCACCAGCAGGCGCTGGCGGTGTACCAGCACTTCGGCTTCGATGACATCCAGATCAAGATCGCGCTGCGCCCGGAATCGCGCCTGGGCGATGACGCGACCTGGGACAAGGCCGAAGGCGCGTTGCGTTCGGCGCTGACCCACTGCGGCGTGGAGTGGCAGGAGCTGCCGGGCGAGGGTGCCTTCTATGGCCCGAAGATCGAGTACCACCTGAAGGACGCCATCGGCCGTACCTGGCAGCTGGGCACGATGCAGGTCGATTTCATGATGCCCGGCCGCCTCGGCGCCGAGTACGTGGACGAGAACAGCCAGAAGAAGCACCCGGTCATGCTGCACCGCGCCATCGTTGGCTCGATGGAGCGCTTCCTGGGCATCCTGATCGAGCACCACGCTGGCGCATTCCCGACCTGGCTGGCCCCGGTACAGGTGGTGGTGGCCAATATCACCGACGCTCAGGCCGAATACGTCGAGCAGGTTCGCAAAACCCTTGCAAATCAAGGCTTCCGGGTTGACGCCGATTTGCGCAACGAAAAGATCGGCTATAAGATTCGCGAGCATACCCTGCAGCGGGTGCCCTATCTGTTGGTCGTGGGTGACCGCGAAAAGGAAAACGGCGCCGTGGCTGTCCGCACCCGGTCGGGTGAGGACCTCGGTTCGATGTCGGTGGAAGCCTTCGTCGAGCGGCTGCAGGCTGAATTGAAGTAAGCAAGAGCCCCGGCCCCGCGGATACGTCCGCCGGGGCCGGTTCGATTCCATTCGGAGATTGCAATATCAGTACCCCTGACAACAAACAGAACCGTCGTAATCATGAAATCCGTGTGCCGCGCGTCCGCGTGATCGGCAGTGACGGTGAGATGATTGGCGTGTTGTCGCGCGACGAAGCGCTGTCGATGGCCGAGGAAGAAGGCCTGGACCTGGTCGAAATCCAGCCGCAGGCCGACCCGCCTGTCTGCAAGATCATGGACTTCGGCAAGTTCAAGTTCGAGATGCAGAAGAAGGCCAACGAGGCCAAGAAGAAGACCAAGCAGGTCGAGATCAAGGAAGTGAAGTTCCGTCCGGTCACGGACGAGGGCGACTACCAGATCAAGCTGCGCAACATGCGCCGCTTCCTCGAAGAGGGCGACAAGGTCAAGGTCAACATCCGCTTCCGTGGCCGTGAAATGAGCCACCAGGAGCTGGGCCGCGAGATGGCGACCCGCATCGAGACCGATCTGGGCGAGGACATCGTCATCGAATCGCGTCCGCGCCTGGAAGGCCGGCAGATGGTGATGATGATCGCGCCGAAGAAGAAGTAAGCCGGCGGCCTTCGGGCCTTCGCTTTGCTGAACAGGGAGGGGCTAGCGCCGCCTCCCCGTTTGCTTTCTCGTTCAGCCAGAATCCCGTCCTTGTCGACTCGCGTTTGCAAGCGACTGGAAGGAAAGGCATAATGGGCGGCCCGGTTCGCCGGGTTTGTTGTTTGCGTCAAAACAGGACCTGCCTGCCTCCCTCGGGGAGTGTGGGCTTTAGACAGGCAAGGGCAAGGACGGAAAGCGTGGCCACGGCCACCGCCCAGCCAGTGAAAAGAGACCATCAAGGACATAGCAATGCCCAAGATCAAGACCAACCGGGCGGCGGCCAAGCGTTTCCGCAAGACCGCTTCCGGCAAGTACAAGGCTGGCCACGCCAACCGTAGCCACATCCTCACCAAGAAGGCGACCAAGCGGAAGCGTAACCTGCGTCAGACGAACCACGTCCGCGCAGAAGACGCAGGCCGTCTGGACCGCATGCTGCCCTACCTCTGAGGAACTGAACCATGGCACGAGTTAAGCGTGGTGTGCAGGCGCGCCGCCGCCACAAGAAAGTATTGGATCTCGCCAAGGGCTATTACAACGCCCGTCGCAAGGTTTTCCGCGTCGCCAAGCAGGCGGTCATCAAGGCACAGCAGTACGCCTACATTGGTCGTAAGCAGAAGAAGCGCAATTTCCGTTCGCTGTGGATCACCCGCATCAATGCGGCTGCCCGCATCAACGGCCTGAGCTACAGCCGTTTCATGAACGGCCTGCTGAAGGCTGGCATCACCCTGGACCGTAAGGTCCTGGCTGATATCGCCGTGCACGACGCAGCCGGTTTTGCCGCTCTGGCAGAAAAGGCCAAGGGCGCACTGGCGGCATAAGTTCTTCCCATGGCCATCGTGCGTTCACGCACGGCGGCCTGAGTGAGACAATGCATGGGGAAGGGCGCGAGTCCTTCCCCATTCTTTTTTGTGGCCTTCCAGTGCTGTTGGGGTGGTGGAGGGTCTGCGGTGCGACGGGGTCGGCCCGGCGCGAGGCCGCTGAAGGCAAACCGATCCGAGGTCCGTCGATTCCATGAGTGACATCCAATCCTTGACCGCCCAGGCGCTGGCCGACGTGGCCGCCGCGCAGAACCCGGAAACGCTGGAAAACCTGCGCGTTTCGTTGCTGGGCAAGAGTGGCAGCATCACCGCGCAGCTCAAGCAGCTGGGCACCCTGCCGCCGGACGCGCGCAAGGCCGCCGGCGAGGCGATCAATGTCGCCCGCGACGCGGTGTCCACCGCGCTGGCCGAGCGCAAGGTGCTGCTCGAAGATGCCGCCCTGGATGCGCGCCTGGCGTCCGAGCACATCGACGTCACCCTGCCGGGTCGCCATGGCGAGCGCGGTGGCCTGCATCCGGTGACGCGTACGCTGGAGCGCATCACCGAGATCTTCGGTCGCCTGGGCTACGAGCTGTCCGAAGGGCCGGAAATCGAGGACGACTGGCACAACTTCGAGGCGCTGAACTTCCCGCCGCACCATCCGGCGCGTGCCATGCACGACACCTTCTATTTCGGCGACGGCCGCCTGCTGCGCACGCATACCTCCGGTGTGCAGGTGCGCTACATGGGCGACCACGCGCCGCCGTTGCGCATGATCGCCGCCGGCAAGGTGTACCGCAGTGACAGCGACCAGACCCACTCGCCGATGTTCCATCAGGTCGAAGGGTTGCTGGTGGACGAGCATTCCACCTTCGCCGACCTCAAGGGCACGCTGTCCGAGTTCGTGCGTGCGTTCTTCGAGCGCGATTTCGAGATGCGTTTCCGCCCGAGCTATTTCCCGTTCGTGGAGCCGGGTGCGGAAGTGGACATCGCCTGGCAGCAGCCCGATGGCAGCACCCGCTGGCTGGAAGTGCTGGGCTGCGGCATGGTCCACCCGAACGTGCTGCGCAGCGTGGGCATCGATCCGGAGCGTTACACCGGCTTTGCCTTCGGGCTGGGCGTGGAGCGCTTCGCGATGCTGCGTTACGGGGTGAATGATCTGCGCGCGTTCTTCGAGAACGACGTGCGCTTCCTCAAGCAGTTCGCGTAAGCGACGGGCCGTCGTGCCGGGCCATGCCCGGCAACGCTTGAACGTCGGTCCGCCCCGGGCGCAATGCGCTGGGCGCCGGCACAAAAGAAACCGCAACGGGAGGCCCGGCCTCCCATCAGGGTGACAACATGAAATTCTCCGAAAGCTGGCTGCGCAGCCACGTACCGACCACCGCTTCGCGCGACGAACTGAGCGCGGTGTTGACCGCCATCGGCCTGGAGGTCGAGGAAGTCACCGCGCTGGGTGATGGCTTGGACAACGTGGTCGTCGCGCGCATCGTCGAGGCCGTGCGCCACCCGGAGGCCGACCGCCTGCAGGTGTGCAAGGTCGATGCCGGGCAGGGTGAACTGTTGCAGATCGTCTGTGGTGCGCCGAACGCGCGCCCGGGCCTGGTCGCGCCGCTGGCGATGGTGGGCGCGCAGATCGGCGAGCTGAAGATCAAGCCGGCCAAGCTGCGTGGCGTGGAGTCCAACGGCATGCTGTGCTCGGCCAAGGAGCTGGGCCTGGATAACGACGCCTCCGGCCTGCTGGAGTTGCCGGACGACGCGCCGGTTGGTACGTCGCTGGTCGATTACCTCGGCCTGCCGGACGCGAGCATCGAGATCAAGCTCACCCCGAACCGCGCCGACTGCTTCAGCGTGCGCGGCATCGCCTTCGACGTGGCCGCGGCCACCCGCAGTGAAGTGAAGCCGTTCGCGGCCGATGCCGTTGCCGCGCAGGGTTCGCGCGAGCTGGCGATCCAACTCGACGCCGGTGCCGAAGCGCCGCGCTACCTCGGCCGCGTGATCGAAGGCGTCAACGCCCGCGCCACCACGCCGTTGTGGATGGCCGAGCGCCTGCGCCGCAGTGGCGTGCGCCCGGTATCGCTGCTGGTGGATATCACCCAGTACGTGATGCTGGAGCTGGGCCAGCCGATGCACGCCTATGACCTGGACACGCTCAAGGGCAGCATCGGCGTGCGCCGTTCGCGCGCCGGTGAGTCGATCAAGCTGCTGGACGGCCGCGACGCGGCGCTGGATGACAGCTTCCTGGTGGTGACCGACGCCGACCGTCCGGTCGGCCTGGCCGGCCTGATGGGCGGCTTCGATACCCGCGTCACCGACGACACCACCAACGTGTTCCTGGAGGCCGCGCACTTCGCGCCGGCCGCCATCATGGGCCGTGGCCGCAAGCTGGGCCTGCATACCGATGCCGGCCATCGCTTCGAGCGTGGCGTGGACCCGCAGTTGCCGCGTACCGCCATCGAATACGCCACCCGGCTGGTGCTGGACCTGGCCGGCGGCACGCCGGCGCCGGTCACCGAGGCCGTGCGTGAAGCCGACCTGCCGGTGGCGGCCGTGATCGGCCTGCGCCGTGCGCGCATCCCGCGCGTGCTGGGCATCCAGATCGCCGATGCAGAAGTCGAGCGCATCCTGCGTGCGCTGGGCATGCAGGTCGAAGCCGCGGCGGACGGCTGGCGTGTGACCGGCCCGAGCAGCCGCTTCGATATCGCCATCGAGGAGGACCTGATCGAGGAGCTGGCCCGCATCCACGGCTACGAGACGATCCCGACCACCTTGCCTGGAGGCGCCGCGCGCATCGCCATGCCCAGCGAAACCCGCCTGGACGAGCTGAGCGTGCGTCGCCAGCTGGTGGCGCGCGAGATGCTGGAAACCATCAACTTCGCCTTCGTCGATGCGCAGCTGCTGTCGCAGTGGCGGCAGGACGAAGGGCTGGTGCCGCTGGCCAACCCGCTGTCGGCCGAGCTGGCGGTGATGCGCCCGCTGCTGCTGCCGGGCCTGGTGGCCACGCTGGGCCGCAACGTGGCCCGCCAGGTGGGGCGTGTACGACTGTTCGAGATCGGCCGCGTATTCGCCCGGCAGGCGGGCGACGGCCAGCCCGCACCGCTGGAAACCGTGCGCGTGGCCGCTGCGGTGTGCGGCGATGCCGCCGCCCTGCAGTGGGGCGAGAAGGCGCGCAAGGTCGATTTCCATGACCTGAAGGGCGACCTGGAGTCGCTGGCACATGCCTCCGGGGCGGTGCTGGAGTTCCGCGCCTCGCAGCGTCCGTACGCCCATCCGGCGCGTTCGGCCGACGTCTGGCGCGACGGCCAGTGCATCGGTTGGATCGGTCAGGTGCACCCGCGCCTGGCCAAGGCGATGGACATTGACGTCGACGTGATCGGCTTCGAGCTGGACCTGGCGCCGTTGGCCGCGCGCAACCTGCCGCGTTCGGGCGAGTTGTCGCGCTTCCCGGCGGTGCGCCGCGACCTGGCGGTGCTGGTGGCTGAACAGGTCAGCTGGACTGACTTGGCGGCGACGATCCGCCAGGCCGGCGGCGAACTGCTGCGGGATGTCGTGCTGTTTGACCGGTATGTCGGGCAGGGCGTCGAACCGGGTTTCAAGAGCTTGGCTATGGGCTTGATTCTGCAAGACAAATCGCGCACCCTGACGGACCGTGACGTGGAGGCCGTGGTCACCGATGTGGTGGCGGCGATCGATCACGGGCACGGCGCAAAGATCCGTGGCTGAGGCGGGATACAGGGAGCAGGCATGGCATTGACCAAGGCGGAGATGGCGGACCGGTTGTTCGACGAGGTCGGTCTGAACAAGCGTGAGGCCAAAGAATTTGTCGACGCGTTCTTCGATGTGTTGCGTGATGCGTTGGAACAGGGACGTCAGGTAAAGCTGTCCGGTTTCGGTAACTTCGACCTGCGGCGCAAGAACCAGCGCCCGGGCCGCAACCCCAAGACCGGCGAGGAAATTCCGATTTCCGCCCGTACGGTGGTCACCTTCCGTCCGGGCCAGAAGCTCAAGGAGCGGGTGGAGGCATATGCTGGATCCGGGCAGTAACCGCGAACTTCCGCCGATTCCGGCCAAGCGCTACTTCACCATTGGTGAGGTCAGCGAGCTGTGCGACGTCAAGCCGCACGTGCTGCGCTACTGGGAGACCGAGTTCCCCAGCCTTGAGCCGGCCAAGCGCCGTGGCAACCGTCGTTACTACCAGCGCCATGACGTGCTGATGGTGCGGCAGATCCGCGGCCTGCTGTACGAACAGGGCTACACCATCGGCGGCGCGCGACTGCGTCTGGAAGGCGAGGGTGCCAAGGAAGAATCGGCACTGAGCAACCAGATCATCAAGCAGGTGCGGATGGAGCTGGAAGAAGTGCTGCAATTGCTGCGGCGCTGAACTTTTCGATGTGAAAGCCGGTATAATCACCGGCTCGCCTCACGGCGAAGCAGTAGATGTTCGGGGCGTAGCGCAGCCTGGTAGCGCATCTGCCTGGGGGGCAGAGGGTCGTCGGTTCGAATCCGGCCGTCCCGACCAATTACTGCAATAAGAACAAGGGCTTGCGGCTTACGTCGCGAGCCCTTTTTCGTTATGGCCACTAAGTGTCCACTATGCGTCCACTACTTGGGCAACGAAATGCCGGTGCTGACGGCTTGCCATGGGGCTTCGTGACCGCCCAGATAGTGCTCGGTCATGGCTACGTTGCTGTGGCCCATCAGCGCCTGGATCTGCTCATTCGTCCAGCCGGCTTCCTTCAACAAGGCACCGCCCAGGCTTCGGATCTCATGGAAGGTCGGCGGGTTGTCCGCTTCGATGCCGGCGGCGTCTCGGGCTGCAGCGAACGCGCGCGACAGCTGCTCAGGCAGCACCTGGGTGTGGTGATCCCGGCCCTTGGCCCGCATGTTGCTGGGCCGCGCCTTCTCGGGCAGCCGGTGGATGAGGTAGGGCGACACGACCGAATCACGGCAGCGGGCAAGCAGCTCGCCAAGCGGGCCGGTGGCTGCGATCTGAAGGCGGACGTTGGTGGAGCCCTCGGTCTTCGACGGCACCACCCAGAGCGCGCCATCGCGCACGTCAGCGAACCTGGCCGATACCACGTCTTCCCGGCGCAGCAGCGTCAGTAGCGAAAGGTCCATGGCATTGCGCACCCATTGCGGCGCGTGGTCCCAGATAGCGCGGTAGACGTCGATCGTCAGCCGCTCACGCTTGCGGCTGTGGGAGAACTTGCGGGTGGACAGCGCGGGGTTGGTGTCGATCCAGCCTTCCTCGACCGCACAGGCCAGAATCCAGCCCAGCACCAGCCGGAACTGCTGGCGCGCGCGCTCGGACTCGGTGACCTCCCGAATGAAGGTGGCGCAAGCCTTCACGGTCACGTCAGCGACCGCGGTACCGCCCAGCCCAGCATCGATCCGGCGAATCACGCTTTCGTAGACCTCGGCGGTCTTCGGCGCCCACTTCCGGCCGGGGATGTCGTCGGTCCTGAACACCTTGATGGCATCGGCCACCGTCTCGCCAGGGGTCAGCACCTTGCCCACCAGGTCATTTCCTGGCATCAGCAGGGCGTTGAGCTTCTTGGCGGCGGCGAAGGCCTTGGCCTTGTCCTTGCCCATGGAGTGCTCTTTCCGGGTGATCGGGTGCCGATACTTGAACCCGTCGCGGTGGGCATAGAGGTTGGCCGGCCAGTCGCGGCGGCTCGGATGGCGTGCACGTCCCATCATGGCAAGTTACGCCGCCGCCAGTACGCTGGCGACCAGGTCGTCACCACCGGCCAGCCAGGCGTGTTCATCGATATACCACTGGCCGACGACCTTCTGGCACGGGAGGCGACCTTCGCGGCACCAGCGGCCGATCAGCTTTTGGTCTGGTCGGCTGTCTTCATCGAAGTACTTCTCCGCCCACTTCTGGGCCAGCATCAGCTTCATGCCCTCTCTCCTTCCAGCGGCACACGGGCGCTCTTGTTGCGATTGAATGGCCGCATGATCTTCTGGGCCTCAGCAAGGTCGCCGCGGGCGAGCGCGATCACGGCCAGGCCGCGCGCCTCCCACATGCGGCGGGTCCGCGGCCGGGCCTTGTCCAGATTGATGCCGACCTTGCGCGCCAGCTCGTGGCCTACTGCTACGTGGTCGATCGCTTCAGCAGCGCTCATAGGTCACTCCTATTGACAGCGCCGCGCGCGTTTTGGACGCTGGTACGTGAGGACGCATCGCCGAGGAGCGGATGATCAGATACGTCGATGGTTGGCAGCTGCACGCGTACGTGGACCGTGCGGCCGATGGACCTGAGGAGATGATCATCTCCGCCCGCCACTTGGCGCAGGATGCGGTTCGTGTGCACACCTTCGGCCCTGCCGAGTTCCCCACTATGACGGAGGCCACCAACTTCATCGAAGGGCAGCTTGCCGCAGTCACTGGCGTCGGTTGCGACGGCTCTCTGAGGTTCTAGCTCACGCATCGCTCGCCTCCTGCGGGCTGTCCGCAATCCCCTTGTCCGTCAGCGCATAGAGCTTCCCGCCCGCCTTGCACAGCTTGGACTCGACAAGGCCGCGACTGCACAGGTGCGTCAGGGCGACAGCAGTGCTGCGCGTTGTAGCGCCGACGGCTTCCGCGATACTGGATGCCCAGTGGTCATGCGCACCGACACTCCAGTCGGCGTGCCGGCGGCCGTAGTCATTCATGTGCGCGAGAATGCGATCACCGTGCATCCTTCACCCCCTGCGGGCGGGCAGCGAGATCGTTTGCAAGAAGATGCAGCATTGCAGCCGCGATGCTGTCGCTGTCGTCAGGCCGCACATGCACGACGCCATAGCCGTTCGCTGTCACGATGATCGAGCCATCGTCCTGACGCTGGAAGCTCCAGCCCTCCGGCTCGGCGCTAAACTCTACCGGCTGCGTCTGCAGGAACCGCAGCGCGCCCATCGCATTGAACTTCGCGCCCTGGTCATCGGGGGCGCTCGCGATCTGCTCCAGCGTCGTCATTGCAGTCCGAAGGGCTACGGCCTCCGGCGCAGCGCGCAGGGCGGCGGTGATGGCAGCGATGGCCGCGTTTACGTCCCGCGTCCATCCCAGGTGCGGGTCCATTCGGTTCGTCCTAATGAATCGAGCGGAATCAAACAGGCCGTCACGGTCGTACTCCGTCGCCAGCAACTCCCTGGCGCGCTGCTGGTCATCCATGGGACACCCCGTGGCAGAATGCGGGCTGGCCCCCGGATAGGAACTCGACATGCCCCCTGAGATTCGTCGCGACCAGTTGGTCACCTCGTACTACGGCAAGGACATCTACGTGGAGGCTTGGCAGCCGGAAGGCGGCGAGGCCTTTGTCCACGTTGTTGAGATAAGCGATCTGCCGCCGTTCAAGACCCCCGTTCGGGAGAACTTCGCCAGCTTGGAAGAAGCCTTGAATGCCGGGCTTCGATTCGCTACACAGCAGATCGACTACTGACGCAAGTTCGCGCTCAGCCATCCGACACCCCCGCGCCGTGGCTGGTGGGCTGCTCGTCGGCCGCTCGGATGACACGACCGCCGGCACCGTAGAACGTAGCGTCCAACTGCTCGGGGTGCTTCATCAGAACGTCGCAATCGCAGAGCATGCCGTGCGTGTTGTAGCTGCACCGGTTGTGGTGGTACTCGGGCGCAACGCTTCGGGTGATCTCCCACCCTCTCGGGAAATCAACGCTCACGACCCCACCTCGGCGCTGGTGGCCTGCGTTGCGGCTAGTAGGTCGTCGTGGCGCGGGCCGCACAATGTCACGTCATCGCCACCAAGGTGGCGGATAACTTGCCTCCACGCGTCATCCAAACTGCGACGGTGGACGTTAACCAAAGGTCGATTGCAAACCTCAGCGTTCCACCTGCTGACCGCCCATTGCAATGCATCGTTGCCGCCCTTGGGGCTGTCCTGCAGACGCTCGATGATCTTGCCCCGCATTGCGATCAGGTCGCGGTCCCCTCGGGACAGGTGCAGGCAGCGGTCGGCCAGCGTTTTGAGATCGCCATCGGTGCGATGGCTGCGCTCACCCAGTAGCTTGCGCAGTGTGTCCGCCACGTCGTCGCCCTTGGGGCTGGCGTCGATCCGTGCAAAGAGCTTGTGAGCGTGCGCGTCTATCTCGGCGATTTGGGATTCAGTCAGGCCTTCCTCCCGGCCCCACGTCAGCATTTGCGCGGCTAGCGAAACGTCGGCGAGGTCGATCCCCGGCGCTGCGGGGGGGCTTGCACGCAGCGCGGCTCCGAGCATCACGTTTGCGCGTTGCGCTTGCGACGCGAACGGCCCGATCTTGTGTTGGTACTTTGCATACAGCTCACTAAGCACGTCGGCTGCGAAACGTGCAGCACTCTGCAACTCAACCGGCGCTGCGGCGACGGGGGCCATGCGAACGTGGCGCAGCGCCCCCGGCGTGGAACGGGCATTGCAGTCGCAGGTGATGCCGTCTTCCATGTAGTGATATCCGCAGTGGTCGCAGACGTAGAAGTCCACCGCCTCCTGCGCTGCGGGGGTCTCACTCTCGCGCTGCTGCATGTCCGTGATGTACGCCAGGACGGTGCGCAAGCGGGCCTTGTGGCTCGCCTTTATGTCGCCGCTGCCCAGCAGCTTGTTGAGCAGATTGACGGCTCCGGTCATGGCCGGGATCGCGCGCTGCGCGCGGTTATCTGAGGTCTTGTCGTTCACGCGCTGGGCTCCTTGCGGCTTGGGCGGTGGCTGTACCGGGCGCGGCCCGGCATCATCGGAATGAGGAGCTTCTGGTTCGTCGGGATGCTGTACTGGGCGACGAGGCAGGGCTCCCCGAACTTGTTGTGGACGGTGATGCGGGTGGAATGGATGACATGGCCGTCCGCCCGCAGGTCGTGCACCCGCGCGCTGGCGCGGTAGATGCCGAGTTCTTGGAAAATCTCCACCGCGGTCATGGCGCGGTTGGTGAGCGCCGTGAGCAGCCTTTCGCACTGTGCGGCCTGGGTCATAAGGGCCTCAGAGACAGAGCTGCATCTGCGGGGGGAAGGCCAGCGCCGGGGCACTGCGGCGAACGCGCTTGGGCCTTGCCGGCTGGCCGTGCATCAGCTCCCACTCGGCCAATGCCCGTTCAAAGTCGGGATGGCGGGCCGTATGGCTGCAGGAGCATTCGATGCCGTGGCCGCCGCCGGCGGAGGCGCGGCGAAGGTCGTGGATGTGGCGCGCGGCGTGTCCCTTGCTGCAGGGCAGGAGGGGTT